>NZ_CP108423.1:4910420-5211880 GCF_035917235.1 Streptomyces sp. NBC_01294 | reverse complement strand
TCGTGACTGCCTCGTCCAGCACCCCCCGGCGCTCGGACAAGGTAGCCACGCGGACCCGCCCCGGCCTGCCCGACCTCGTCGCCTACAAGACGAACGTCGAGAAGGAGTCGACCCGCACCACCGTCACTGGTGGTACCCGCACGACCGAGACCAACCGTCACTTCGACGAATACGGCATGGTCGACTGGGAGTCGAGCACGGGCGACACGGCCAAGACCGGCGACGAGTCCTGCACCAGGACCACCTACGCACGCAACACCGCCACGTGGATCCTGGACCGGCAGAGCCGCAACGAGACCGTCGCCCTGCCCTGCGCAACCACCGACAGGGGCCCGGCCGACGTCATCAGCGACACCCGCACCTACTTCGACAACGGCGTGCTCGGCACCGTCCCCGGCCAGGGCCTGGTCACCAAGACCGAGAAGATCAACGGCAAGGGCGACGGCTACGACACCCAGTCCTCCGTCCCCAGCACCTGCGGCGCCGCCAAGAACGAGCTCTGCTACGACATGTACGGCCGGGCGCTCGCCTCGGCGGATCCGTACGGAAAGGTTTCTGCCACCTCCTACACGCCGGCCACAGGCGAGGTACCGGTCTTGACGACGGTGACGAACGCGAAGGGGCACATCCTCACTTCGGTCCTTGACCCCTTGCACTCCCAGCCCACCAAGGTGACCGATGCGAACGGCAAGGTCACCACGACGGCGTACGACGCATTGGGCCGGGTGGCGAAGGTCTGGGTCCCGAACTGGACGATCGAGGCCAACCCGAACCTGCCGAGCCGCGTCTTCGAGTACAACGTCCGCAACGACGGACCCAACGTCGTCACTTCCAAGACGCTGACGCACGACTACGAGTACTCCACCGTCTACAGCATCCAGGACGGCCTGCTGCGCGAGCGTCAGACGCAGACCCAGTCCCCCGACCTGGCCGGCCGTCTGATCACGGAGACCTTCTACGACACCCGCGGCCTGGCCTGGCGCACCTCAGGCACGTACTACGCCGACGGCACGCCTTCGCCTGATCTGGTCACAGGGCAGGAACTCAACTACCCGGCCTCCACCGACGCCGTATTCGACGGAGCCGGCCGTCCCACCGCGGTGATCTCGAAGAAGAACGGCACCGAGACCAAGCGCACGACAACCAGTTACACCGGTGACACCACCACGATCGTCCCGCCCCCGGGTGGCACTTCGACGACCACGGTCACCGACACACTGGGCCGCCCGGTGGAACAGAAGCAGTACACCGACGCGGCGCGGACGACCTCGCAGTCGACCAAGTACACCTACGACAGGCTCGGCCGGCTGGCCCAGGTCACCGACCCCGCCGACGCCAAGTGGACGTACACCTACGACGTCCGCGGCCTCCAGATCGAGCTGAACGACCCGGACAAGGGCCTCGTCAAGACCGTTCACGACATCGGGGACCGTGTCACCGACACCACCAACGCCAGTGGCGTCACCCTGCACACGGACTATGACGAGCTCGGCCGTCCCGTGAGCACGAAGCAGGGCGAGACCACCCTGACCTCGATGGTGTACGACACCGTTGCCAAGGGTCGGCTGTCGAAGTCCACGCGCTTCGTCGATGGCAAGGCCTACACGTCGGAAGTCCTCGCCTACAACGACCTCTACCAGCCCCTCGAAACCCAGGTGACCATCCCGTCCACGCCGACCACCGGCGCTCTCGCCGGCACCTACAAGTGGACGAACGCCTACAACATCAGCGGTCAGCCCCTGGCGACCGACCACCCCGCCATGGGTGGTCTCCCGGCAGAGACGGTCGGCATCACCTACCAGTCGGTCTCGGGCCTGCTGGACAGCATGGCCACCGACAGCAACCGCCTGGTCACGGCGATGACGTACGACCACTACGGCCGCACCGTCCGCCAAGAACTCGGTGCCACCAAGCAGCGCATCTACACGTCGAGCGAGTACGACGAGCACACCGGCGCGCTTGTTCGCGCGGTCACCGATCGCGATGTGGCACCGAAGCGGATCGAAGACACCAGGTACGCGTTCGACCCGGTGGGCAACCTGACGTCCATCGCCTCGGCCTACGGCCAGGACGCCGCCCGTACCACCGACACCCAGTGCGTCAACCTGGACGCCCTGCGCCGTATCACCGAGGCCTGGACCAACACGGGTGAGTCCTGCCCGACTTCTCCGTCGGCTTCCGCCATCGGCGGCGAGGACCCGTACTGGACGACGTACACCTACGACGCGGTGGGCAACCGTAAGACCGAGACCAAGCACAAGACCCCCTCGGGCCCGGCTGCCGACACCGTCCGCACCTACGCGGCGCCGACCGCCGGCAAGCACGACCTGCCCAAGGTCACCCAGACCGGCACCGACCCGAGCGAGGAGACCTTCACCTACGACGCGTCCGGGAACACCAAGACCCGCAAGATCGGCACGGGTGAGATCCAGTCCTTCGACTGGGACGCCGAAGGACACCTGAAGACGGCAATCCAGGGAGCGTCCACCAGCTCCTACGTCTACGACACCTCCGGCAACCGCATCCTGCGTAAGGAGAAGGACGCCACCACGCTCTACTTGCCCGCGGGCAACGAGCTGAAGCTCGACAAGACGGGCACGGTCACCGGGACCCGCTACTACGGCGGCGTCGCGGTGCGCGCGGGCGGCAAGCTCACCTTCACGCTCGCCGACCACCACGACACCGGCACCACCCAGATCACCGCCAACGCGACCCAGACGGTCACCCGCCGGAAGACGGGCCTGTTCGGCGAAGCCCGCGGCACCCAGCCGACGACGTGGACCGGCGAGAAGAACTTCATCGGAGGAACTAAGGACAACGACAGCGGCCTGACCCACATCGGCGCCCGCGAGTACGACCCCCTGATCGGCCGATTCATCTCCGTCGACCCGATCATGGACCTCAAGGACTCGCAGCAACTCCACGGCTACACCTACTCCGCCAACAATCCCTTCACCTACTCCGACCCGGACGGCCTCAAGTACTTCGAAGGCCACAACAGCGACCAAGGTTTCCAGTCCAAGCCCCAGAGTGTTGTCGAAGCCGCGACCAGGTACACCAAGGGATACGGGGCAGGCCGAACCACCGGAAAGGCGCAGACGCCCACAGGAAACGGCAAGGGTAAGGGCAATACGGCCACGAAAGCGAGCGGCAAGACTGTTTGCGTTTACCAGGCCGGCATTCCCTGCAGCAATGGCACCGAAGAAAAGCAGTACTACATCGGCGGCACCACAAGCACGACCAATTTCGCGGCAATGAATCAGAGCTGCGTCGGATGGATCTGCGTTGCGGTGTACGGGGCGATGGCCGTCGATGCGGCGGTAGTGCTGGCGCCCGTGGTCCTGGCACTGGGTCCGGAAATAATCGCAGCCTGCCTGTTCAACCCTGCTGGATGCGCAGAGGTGGCGGCCGAGATAGCAACAGCTGGCGCGGGTACTGCAGGTGTCGCATCCATCGCTTCAGCGGAGATCAGATTCAGCCAAAAATCCGTCACAAACGCGAAGCAAACCGTAGATAGCATCGCAGAGAAGGGTTGGGCTGGAGCTCCAGTTGACGTTGTCAGAATGCCGGATGGGAAGCTCACATCCATTGACAACCGAAGAGTCCTGGGGGCTAAGAAGGTTGGTATTGACGTTCAGGCGCGAGTTCATGACTATAATGAACCGCTACCTCAAGAGTTCCTCGAGATAGGCCGGTTCAACACAAAGAAGGCGTCGCCGCTGACCTGGGGCGAGGCAGTCACTGCGCGAATCGAGAAGCAGGGAGCGGCGTACCGTAACGCCAATCCGTACGGATCTGAAATAACCAGTTGGGACGGTAATTAATTGGATGGGATCCTCTCCGTTGACCTTCCTGAAAATTTCAGGTATCCGGAGGTATTCGTAAGGGCGGCAGAAGCTGGATTGCTGAGCTTGGACCCCTGGTGGGCTCTGAGTGAGGATCTCATCAAGCTGAGGTCTGAGCAACTGGCGGGGCAGTTTCCGCAGCTCCGCCTGCTTCCCTTCGCGCGGCGTCAGGACAACGATGATGTTGCCTGTTGGGATCTGGACAAGCCGGGGATTCTTGTCATCGATTCCTTTGGCGTACCGGGGACGGAAGTGGTGGAAAAGTTTACAGACATCGGAGGTTGGCTCAGGAAAGCCCTCGATGATTTCATTGAGTATGAGGAGTAGCGAGGAAGCAAGCTAGCTTCGAGGTCCTGTGGCGGCCCGTCACCCAAGGTGGCGGGCCGCCGAAGTTTTTGTGCGTCACGATCCTGGATTCCCCTGGCCGACTGCAGCCGGTCTCCCTGCCGGCGAGCAAAGCGCCCTGCACCCATTTTCCAAGCGTAGAAATTTGCGGCCCGTTAAGTACGCAGTGGGTGCTGCAAGCATCGGACAGCAAACAGGCCCGGAGAGGCTGGCTCAGAAATTTGAGACCCCTGGTTGCTATGCCGAAGAAGGGTACGACGACCGTCACCCACCTCTTCGTCCCCGGCGAGCGCGACGAATACGTCGACCCCCACCTCGCCAGCGGCTGGGATGCGCACCTGCCGTGCCCGGCCGCGACCCCGGGGGACTGACCGACGCGGGCGGGACGAGGCTGGTTCGCCACCTGGCGACCCGTGCACCCGGCCGCCCCACCGCGCTACGCGCCCAGCAGCCCCGCCGCCGCCAGCAAGTACGCCACCAGCGGGTCGTAGTACCGCGGGTCGCGGACGTGGTCGTCCAGGGGGACCGTCACCTGGAGGGTGCCCTCGGCCTCGGCGATGAAGAGGGCCGGGTCGTTGCAGTCCGCGTAGCCCACCGCGTCCAGGCCGCGCTGCGCCGCGCAGCCCGCCCAGCCGTGGTCGGCGACGACCAGGTCCGGCTGCGGGCGGTTCTCGGCCGTCAGGGCGTCCAGGATCGCGGCCATCGGCTCGGGCGAATGGGTGTGCCACAGGGTCGCGCCCCGCTCCAGTACCGCGACGTCCGCGAACTGCCACACCGAGCCCTCGTCGGCGGTCAGCCCGCCCGGGATCACCACGACTTCGCAGCCCGCCGCCCGCAGGGCCGCCGCCGTCGCCCGGTGGACGTCCAGCAGCCCGCCCGGGTGCCCGGTGGCGAACAGCACGCTCTGCCGGTCCGACGCCGCCTTGCGCAGCCGCGCCGCCATCCGGTCCAGGCCGGCCACGGTCAGCTCCGGGTCGATGGTGTCCTGGCCGTACCGGAAGGCGGGGTCGTCCACGACCCCGCACCGCTCCGCCATCACCGCGAGCACGTCCTGCTCGTCCGTCCAGCGGTCCCCCAGCTCCAGGCCGAACCAGTAGTGCCGGTCGCCGTTGGCGAGCTTGCGGTAGTGACTGAGGTTGTTCTCGCGCGGAGTGGCGACCTGCCCCGCGATCCGCGTGCGGACCAGGTGGTCGATGAGTTCGGCGCGGCTCGGCGTTCCAACGGACTGGTCGGGCGTCTCTATCGGCTTCGGCATACGGCCATTCTGCCGCCGCCGGGGCCCGCACGCCCCGTCCATTCCGAACGGCGGACGCCCCGCGTCAGGCCGACAGCGCCCCGAACGCCCCGTGCGCCAGGCGCCTCAGCAGCGACTCCGTCGCCTCGCGCCCGAGGGCCGCGAGGTGCGGGGTGGAGTTCAGCAGGCCGAAGACCGCGTGCACGGAGACCCGTACCTCCGCCTCGGCCACCTCCGGGTGCAGTTCCCGTACGACCTCCACCCACAGCTCCACGTACTGGCGCTGCAGCTGCCGTACGAGCTTGCGGTCGGCCTCCCGCAGCCGGTCGAGCTCCCGGTCGTGCACGGTGATCAGCGCCCGGTCGTCGAGCGCGAAGTCGATGTGCCCGTCGATGAGGGAGGACAGGACCCGGGCCGGGTCGCCCGCGACCTGCGCCACCCGGTGGCGGCCGCCCGTCAGCAGCCGCTCGCTGATGCCGACCAGCAGCTCGGCGAGCATGGCGTCCTTGCCCGCGAAGTGCCGGTACAGGCCGGGGCCGCTGATGCCCACGGCGGCGCCTATCTCGTCGACGCCGACTCCGTGGAAGCCGCGCGCGGCGAAGAGACGAGCGGCCTCACTGAGGATCTGCTCGCGACGGGTGGGGGCGGCCGCTCTGGTGCTCATGGGAAACCATTCTAGACAGGGCCGTTAGCGCTCGTTAACCTAGGTCCCACACACGTTAACGACCATTAACAGCGTGCACCGAGCAAGTGGAACGAGCAAGGGAGCTCGACCGATGCAGCAGGCACCAGTGCTGACGAGCGCCGCGGACCCGGCGTCCGAGGCCTGGCGGACCAACGAGGCCGCCCACCGCGAGCTGACCGAGGGCCTGCGGGCCCGGCTCGACGCGGCCCGGCTCGGCGGCGGCGAGAAGGCCCGCGCCCGCCACACCGCCCGCGGGAAGCTCCTTCCGCGCGACCGCGTGGACACCCTCCTCGACCCCGGATCCCCCTTCCTGGAGCTGGCCCCCCTGGCCGCCGAGGGGATGTACGGGGGCTCGGCGCCCGCCGCCGGGGTCATCGCGGGCATCGGCCGGGTCAGCGGCCGCGAATGCGTCATCGTCGCGAACGACGCCACCGTCAAGGGCGGCACGTACTACCCGATGACCGTCAAGAAGCACCTGCGCGCCCAGGAGGTGGCACTGGAGAATCGTCTCCCCTGCCTCTACCTGGTCGACTCGGGCGGCGCCTTCCTCCCCATGCAGGACGAGGTCTTCCCCGACCGGGAGCACTTCGGCCGCATCTTCTACAACCAGGCGCGCATGTCGGGGGCCGGCATCCCGCAGATCGCCGCCGTCCTCGGCTCCTGCACGGCCGGCGGGGCGTACGTGCCGGCCATGAGCGACGAGGCCGTCATCGTCCGCAACCAGGGCACGATCTTCCTCGGCGGTCCGCCGCTGGTGAAGGCCGCCACCGGCGAGGTGGTCACGGCCGAGGAGCTCGGCGGCGGCGAGGTCCACTCCCGCGTCTCCGGCGTGACCGACCACCTCGCGGAGGACGACGCGCACGCGCTGCGGATCGTACGGAACATCGTGGCGACCCTGCCGGACCGCGGGGCCCTGCCCTGGTCGGTGGAGGCTCCGGAGGAGCCGAAGGTGGACCCGTCCGGGCTGTACGGCGCGGTCCCCGTCGACTCGCGCACCCCCTACGACGCCCGCGAGATCATCGCGCGGATCGTGGACGGGTCCCGCTTCCAGGAGTTCAAGTCCGAGTTCGGCCAGACGCTGGTCACCGGCTTCGCCCGGATCCACGGACACCCGGTCGGGATCATCGCGAACAACGGCATCCTGTTCGCCGAATCCGCCCAGAAGGGCGCCCACTTCATCGAGCTGTGCGACCAGCGCGGCATCCCGCTCCTCTTCCTCCAGAACATCTCGGGCTTCATGGTCGGCCGGGACTACGAGGCGGGCGGCATCGCCAAGCACGGCGCCAAGATGGTGACGGCCGTGGCCTGCGCCCGGGTGCCGAAGCTGACGGTGGTGGTCGGCGGCTCATACGGCGCGGGCAACTACTCGATGTGCGGGCGGGCGTACTCCCCCCGGTTCCTGTGGATGTGGCCCAACGCCAAGATCTCGGTGATGGGCGGCGAGCAGGCCGCGTCCGTCCTGGCCACGGTCAAGCGCGACCAGATCGAGGGCGCGGGCCAGGACTGGCCGGCCGAGGACGAGGAGGCCTTCAAGGCCCCGGTCCGCGCGCAGTACGAGGAGCAGGGCAACGCCTACTACGCCACCGCGCGGCTGTGGGACGACGGGGCCATCGACCCGATGGAAACCCGGCAGGTGCTGGGACTGGCCCTGACCGCGTGCGCGAACGCCCCGCTGGGCCAAAAGGATCAAGCCCAGCCGGGCTTCGGCATCTTCCGTATGTGACGTGAGGACCTCTTCGATGTTCAGCACTGTTCTGGTCGCCAACCGGGGCGAGATCGCGGTCCGGGTCATCCGCACGCTGCGACAGCTCGGCATCCGCTCGGTCGCCGTGTTCAGCGACGCGGACGCGGACGCGCGCCACGTACGGGAGGCCGACACGGCCGTCCGGATCGGCCCTGCGGCCGCCGCCGAGAGCTACCTGTCCGTGGAGCGGCTCCTGGACGCCGCGCGGCGCACGGGCGCCGAGGCCGTCCACCCCGGCTACGGCTTCCTCGCCGAGAACGCGGCCTTCGCGCAGGCCTGTTCCGAGGCCGGGTTGGCCTTCATCGGGCCCCCGGCGGGCGCGATCTCGCTGATGGGCGACAAGATCCGCGCCAAGGAGACGGTGAAGGCGGCGGGCGTGCCCGTCGTGCCGGGCTCCTCGGGCAGCGGCCTGACCGACGCCGAACTGGTCGCCGCCTCGATGGAGATCGGCATGCCGGTGCTGCTGAAGCCCTCGGCGGGCGGCGGCGGCAAGGGCATGCGGCTGGTGCGCGACGAGGCGGTGCTGGCCGAGGAGATCGCGGCGGCCCGCCGCGAGGCGCGCTCGTCCTTCGGCGACGACACGCTGCTGGTCGAGCGGTGGGTGGACCGGCCGCGGCACATCGAGATCCAGGTGCTGGCGGACGCCCACGGGAACGTGGTGCACCTCGGCGAGCGCGAGTGCTCGCTGCAGCGCCGCCACCAGAAGGTGATCGAGGAGGCGCCGTCGGTCCTGCTCGACGAGAAGACGCGGGCGGCGATGGGCGCGGCGGCGGTCGACGCGGCCCGCTCCTGCGGGTACGTCGGCGCGGGCACGGTGGAGTTCATCGTCCCGGGCGTCGACCCCTCCTCGTACTACTTCATGGAGATGAACACCCGCCTCCAGGTCGAGCACCCGGTGACGGAGCTGATCACCGGCCTGGACCTGGTGGAGCTGCAGCTGCGGGTGGCGGCCGGGCAGCCGCTGGGCTTCGACCAGTCCGACGTGACGCTGACCGGGCACGCGATCGAGGCCCGCGTCTGCGCGGAGGACCCGGCGCGCGGGTTCCTGCCGTCCGGCGGCACCGTCCTGGCCCTGTCGGAGCCCTCGGGCGGTGCGGTGCGCACCGACTCCGGGCTGACGGCGGGCGTGCCGGTGGGCTCGACGTACGACCCGATGCTGTCCAAGGTCATCGTGCACGGGCCCGACCGGGCGACGGCCCTGCGGATGCTGCGGGCGGCGCTGGCCGACACCGTGATCCTGGGCGTCCAGACCAACGCCGGCTTCCTGCGGCGGCTGCTGGCGCACCCGGACGTGGTGTCGGGCGACCTGGACACGGGCCTGGTCGAGCGCGACCTCGCCGAGCTCCTGCCGGAGGGGGTTCCGGACGAGGTGTACGCGACGGCAGCCCTGCTGGCGCAGGGTCCCCGGGCTCTGCCCGGGCCCGCGCCTCAAACTCCCCCAGACTCCGTCCGGGGGTACCCCCTGGCGGGGCTGGGAGTTGCGGCGAGGCCGGACGGATGGGTCGACCCGTTCGACGCCGCCAGCGGCTGGCGCATGGGCGGCACGCCCGCCTGGACGGTCCACCACTTCCGCCTCCCGGGCCACGACCCCGTAGAGGTCCGCACCCGCCACTCGGGCGCGGAGTCCGAGCTGCTCTTCTCCGACTCGGCCGGGGCAAATCCAGCCTCGCCGGCGCTTGAGGCGCGGGGTCCGGGGCAGAGCCCCGGCGCACCGGCGCGAGCCCGGATCATCACCCTCACCCCCGACCACGTCACGGTCGAACTCAACGGCGTCACGCACACCTTCAGCCACGCCACCTCCCCGGAGGGGACCTGGCTCGGCCGCGACGCGGACAGCTGGCACGTCCAGGCGTACGACCCCGTGGCCGCGAACCTCGGCGGCGGCGGACGGACCGGCGCCAACACCCTCGCCGCCCCCATGCCCGGCACCGTCACCGTCGTCAAGGTGGCCGTCGGCGACACGGTGGCGGCCGGCCAGAGCCTGCTCGTCGTCGAGGCCATGAAGATGGAGCACGTCATCTCCGCCCCGCACGCCGGCACCGTCACCGAACTCGACGTGACCCCCGGCACCACGGTCGCCATGGACCAGGTCCTGGCCGTCGTCACCCCGGACGAGGAGAGCGAATGAACGGCCTGCCGATGACCGTCCCGGCCCCCGGCCTCCCGGCCCGGGTCCGGATCCACGAGGTCGGCGCCCGCGACGGGCTGCAGAACGAGAAGGGCACCGTACCCACCGAGGTCAAGGCGGAGTTCATCCGCCGCCTGGCCGCCGCCGGGCTCACCACCGTCGAGGCCACCAGCTTCGTGCACCCCAAGTGGGTTCCGCAGCTGGCCGACGCCGAGGCGCTGTTCCCGCAGCTCGCGGGCCTCGACGGCGTCGCCCTGCCCGTCCTGGTCCCCAACGAGCGCGGCCTGGACCGCGCGCTCGCCCTCGGGGCCACCCGGATCGCCGTCTTCGGCTCGGCGACCGAGACCTTCGCCTCCCGCAACCTCAACCGCACGGTCGCCGAGTCCCTCGCCATGTTCGAGCCCGTCGTGGCCCGCGCCAAGCAGGAGAAGGCGCACGTCCGCGGCTATCTGTCGATGTGCTTCGGCGACCCCTGGGAGGGACCCGTCCCGGTCCACCAGGTCGTACGCGTCGCCACGGCCCTGCTCGACCTCGGCTGTGACGAGCTGAGCCTCGGCGACACGATCGGCGTCGCCACCCCGGGCCACGTCCAGGCCCTGCTCGCCGCGCTGAACGAGGCCGGCGTGCCGACGGACCGCATCGGCGTGCACTTCCACGACACCTACGGCCAGGCCCTGTCCAACACCCTCGCCGCGCTCCAGCACGGCGTGACCACCGTCGACGCCTCCGCAGGCGGCCTCGGCGGATGCCCGTACGCGAAGAGCGCCACCGGCAACCTCGCGACCGAGGACCTGGTGTGGATGCTCGACGGCCTCGGCATCGAGACCGGGGTCGATCTGGCCGCCCTCACCGCCACGAGCGTGTGGATGGCCGAACAGCTGGGGCGACCCAGCCCCTCCCGTACCGTCCGCGCCCTCTCCCACAAGGAGTAGTCACACCATGTCCCTCGACCACCGGCTCACCCCTGAGCACGAGGAACTCCGCCGTACTGTCGAGGCGTTCGCGCACGACGTCGTCGCGCCGAAGATCGGCGACCTGTACGAGCGGCACGAGTTCCCGTACGAGATCGTCGCCGAGATGGGCCGCATGGGCCTGTTCGGCCTGCCCTTCCCGGAGGAGTACGGCGGCATGGGCGGCGACTACCTCGCCCTCGGCATCGCCCTGGAGGAGCTGGCCCGCGTCGACTCCTCGGTCGCCATCACCCTGGAGGCCGGGGTTTCCCTGGGCGCCATGCCCCTCTACCTCTTCGGCTCGGAGGAGCAGAAGCGGGAGTGGCTGCCGAAGATGTGCTCCGGCGAGATCCTCGGCGCGTTCGGCCTGACCGAGCCCGGCGCCGGCTCGGACGCCGGCGGCACCCGCACCACGGCGGTCCGCGACGGCGACGAGTGGGTCATCAACGGCTCGAAGTGCTTCATCACCAACTCCGGTACGGACATCACCGGTCTGGTCACGGTCACCGCCGTGACGGGCCGCAAGGCGGACGGCCGCCCGGAGATCTCCTCGATCATCGTCCCGTCGGGCACCCCGGGCTTCACGGTGGCCGCTCCGTACTCCAAGGTGGGCTGGAACGCCTCGGACACGCGTGAGCTGTCCTTCGACGGCGTACGGGTCCCCCTGGCCAACCTGGTGGGCCAGGAGGGCCGCGGCTACGCGCAGTTCCTGCGGATCCTCGACGAGGGCCGGATCGCGATCTCCGCGCTCGCGACGGGTCTCGCGCAGGGCTGTGTCGACGAGTCGGTGAAGTACGCCAAGGAGCGGCACGCGTTCGGCAAGGCGATCGGCGACAACCAGGCCATCCAGTTCAAGCTGGCCGACATGGAGATGCGCGCCCACATGGCCCGCATCGGCTGGCGCGACGCGGCCTCCCGGCTGGTGCGCGGGGAGTCGTTCAAGAAGGAGGCGGCGATCGCCAAGCTGTACTCCTCGACGGTCGCCGTCGACAACGCCCGCGAGGCGACCCAGATCCACGGCGGCTACGGGTTCATGAACGAGTACCCGGTGGCCCGGATGTGGCGGGACTCCAAGATCCTGGAGATCGGCGAGGGCACGAGCGAGGTCCAGCGCATGCTGATCGCGCGTGAACTGGGCTTCACCGCCTAGTCGTACGGCTCGCCCGCGGACGGGCGGCACAAGGGGGCCCTGAAAAAACTTAGGGCCCCCTTACCGTTTCAGGCCAAGGTTAGGCTAACCTTCCCCACGAACGGCTCAGTGGCCGCCCGGCACGCACGAAAACGGACATCGACATGCCCAAGTCCCGAACCTCCTCCCTCACCCGTCGCGGATTCATCGCGGCGGGCGGCGCCCTCGGCCTCGTCGCGACGCTCGCCGCGTGCGGCGGCACCGAACCGGCGAAGGGCGACGGCGGCAAGGACAACGGCGCCGCGGCCTCCGGCCCCTGGACCTTCAAGGACGACCTCGGCACGGAGCTCAGCCTCCCGGCCAAGCCGAAGAACATCGTGGCCTTCACCGGCACCGCCGCCGCGCTGTACGACTACGGCATCCCGGTCAAGGGCGTGTTCGGCCCGACCAAGACCGCCGACGGCAAGCCCGACGTGCAGGCCGGTTCGATGGACATCTCCAAGGTCGAGATCCTCGGCAACGTGTACGACGAGTTCAACGTCGAGAAGTACGCGGCCCTGCAGCCCGAGCTGCTCGTCACCAACAGCTGGGACGGCACCCTCTGGTACGTGCCGGAGGCCTCCAAGGACAAGATCCTGAAGCTGGCCCCGGCCGCCGCGGTCAAGGTCGGCGGCGACGTCACCCTCGACAAGGCGCTGGAGCGCACCGCGGACCTCGCCAAGTCCCTGGGCGCCGACATGAACTCCAAGACCACCGTCGACGCCAAGGCCCGCTTCGAGGCGGCCGCCGCGAAGGTGCGCGAGGCCACCAAGGCCAACCCGGGCGTCAAGGTGCTCGTGGGCTCCGGCTCCGCCGACCTGTTCTACGTCTCCACCCCGGAGACCTCGGCCGACCTGAAGTACTTCAAGCAGCTGGGCGTCGAGTTCGTCACCCCGGAGAAGCTGGACGAGGGCGGCTTCTTCGAGAGCCTCAGCTGGGAGAACGCCGGCAAGTACAAGGCCGACGTCGTCCTGCTCGACAACCGCACCGGCACCCTGCAGCCGGAGGAGCTGAAGGCGAAGGCCACCTGGGCCGAGCTGCCCGCCGTCAAGGCCGGCCAGATCACCCCGCGCGTGACCGAGCCGATCTTCTCGTACGCCAAGTGCGCCCAGATCCTGGAGGACCTCGCGAAGTCCATCCAGAGCGCCAAGAAGGTCAGCTGACCCGGTCCAGCCCCGGCGCCCGGTGACCGGGCGCCGGACAGGCCTGCCGGCTCCCACGGGGACCCGGCAGGCCGCACCGACTCCCAGGGGGGACTCACCCGCATGACCGTCACCGCGTCCGACGACGCCGCTCCGGCCGTCGCCCACTTCCGGTTCTTCGCGCTCGAAGTGGTGCGCACGCGCCGCCTCGGCCACTCGTTCCTGCGGGTCACGTTCGGCGGCGAGTCCCTCGCGGCCTTCCGCTCGGGCGGCTTCGACCAGAGCCTGTCGCTCTTCCTGCCTCCGGCCGGCCGGGAGCACACCGTCCTGCCGTCCACGGACGAGGACACCTGGTTCGCCGCCTGGCGCGGGATGCCGGACGAGGAGCGTCCGGTCATGCGCTCCTACACCGTGCGCGAACAGCGCCGTACGCCCGAGGGGGTGGACGAGGTCGACATCGACTTCGTCCTGCACGGGGACCCCGCCGCGGCAGCGGCTGATGTCACAGGGCCGGCCTCGCACTGGGCCGGGCGCGCGGTCGCCGGCCGCCGGATCCTGGCCATCGGACCGGCCGTCGCGGAGAACAAGTCCGTACGCTTCCAGCCGCCGGCCGACACCGACGCGGTCTGGATGTACGCGGACGAGACGGCGCTGCCGGCCGCGGCCGCGATCCTGGACCGGCTGCCCGCCGGGACCCGGGTCCACGCCTGGTTCGAGGTCCCGCACGAGGACGACCGGCTCGCCCTGACGACGCCCGCCGACGTGGACATCACCTGGATCGTGCGCGAGGGCCACGGCCGGGAGCGGACCGAGCAGGTGCTGAGCGTGCTGCGGGCGGCCGAACCGGCCGCCGCCGAAGCCCCGTACGCCTGGCTGGCGGGCGAGGCCGGCACCATTCGCGCGGTGCGCCGCCACTTCGTGCAGGAACGATCCGTCGACCGCCGCGCGGTGCGTTTCACCGGCTACTGGCGGCTCGGCGCGAGCGAGGAGCAGCTCCTCGCCGAGGCGTACGCGGGCAAGGCCCCGAGCGAGGACCCGGCGTCCGAGCTGTAGCACTCGACTCCCCCCATACGTAAGGCCGTTGGAGATGGGCCCTGGTTTCAGCCAGGGCCCATCTCCATTTGGCTTGAACCTTAGGTTAGGCTAACCTAAGCGTCGAGTACCACGCCCCATCACCCTCTCCACCCCCTGCCCGGAGGAAAGTTGATGCGTTCGCATCTGCTGAATGAGACGACCGCGGACCTCTACCGGCGTTCCGTCACCGAGGGCGTCGCACGCGTCGCCGCCAAACTCGCGACCACTGAGCGGCCTCACACCGGTATATCCGTGGACGAACTCGCCCCGGTCATCAACGGGATCGACCTGGACAAGCCGCTGGAAGACGCGGCCGCCGCCCTGGACGAGCTGGAAGACGTCTACCTGCGCGACGCGGTCTACTTCCACCACCCGCGCTACCTCGGGCACCTCAACTGCCCGGTCGTCATCCCCGCGGTGCTGGGCGAGGCGATCCTCTCGGCCGTCAACTCCTCCCTCGACACCTGGGACCAGTCCATCGGCGGCACGCTCATCGAGCGCCGCCTCATCGACTGGACCGCCGAGCGCATCGGCCTCGGCCCCGGCGCGGACGGCATCTTCACCTCCGGTGGCAGCCAGTCCAACTTCCACGCACTGCTCCTCGCCCGTGACGAGGCCTGCCGCATCGTCATGCAGAAGGAACTGGCCGAGGGCCGCGAGCTCACCAAGGCCGAACTCCTGCCGAAGCTGCGCATCTTCACCTCCGAGGCCAGCCACTTCAGCGTGAAGAAGTCGGCCGCCATGCTCGGGCTCGGCTACGAGGCCGTCATCGCCGTCCCGGTCGACCGCAACCGCCGGATGGACACCTCGGTGCTCGCCCTGGAGCTGGAGGAGTGCGCCGCCGAGGGCCTCTTCCCGATGGCCGTCGTCGCCACCGCCGGCACCACCGACTTCGGGTCCATCGACCCGCTCCCCGAGATCGCCCGCCTGACCGCCGAGCACTCCGCGTGGATGCACGTGGACGCCGCCTACGGCTGCGGCCTGCTGGTCTCCCCCACCCGCCGGCACCTCCTCGACGGCATCGAGCACGCCGACTCGGTCACGGTCGACTACCACAAGTCGTTCTTCCAGCCGGTCAGCTCCAGCGCCATGCTCGTCCGCGACCGCGACACCCTCAAGCACGCCACGTACCACGCGGACTACCTCAACCCGCGCCGCATGGCCGAGGAGCGCATCCCCAACCAGGTCGACAAGTCCATCCAGACCACGCGCCGGTTCGACGCGCTCAAGCTCTGGATGACCCTGCGCGTGATGGGCGCCGACGGCATCGGCTCGCTCTTCGACGAGGTCATCGACCTGGCCGCCGCCGGCTGGGACGTCATCGACGCCCACCCGCGCTTCGAGGTCGTCGTCAAGCCCCAGATCTCCACGCTCGTCTTCCGATACGTGCCCCGACTCGAAGGCACCGAGTTCCGCAAGGACCTGGTCGACGAGGCCAACCTGCACGCCCGCAAGGCCCTGTTCGCCTCCGGTGAGGCCGTCGTCGCCGGCACCAAGGTGGACGGGGACCAGTACCTGAAGTTCACCCTCCTCAACCCGCAGACCACGACGGCCGACATCGCGGCCGTACTCGACCTCCTCGCGTCCCACGCCGAGCAGTACCTGGGAGAATCCCTTGCCCACGCCTCGTGACTTCATCGGAATCGGCCTCGGTCCCTTCAACCTGGGACTCGCCTGCCTGACCGCCCCGATCGACGAACTCGACGGCCTCTTCATCGAGTCGAAGCCGCACTTCGAGTGGCACGCGGGAATGTTCCTGGACGGCGCGCACCTGCAGACGCCGTTCATGTCGGACCTGGTCACCCTCGCCGACCCGACCTCGCCCTTCTCCTTCCTGAACTACCTGAAGGACAAGGACCGGCTGTACTCCTTCTACATCCGTGAGAACTTCTACCCGCTGCGGGCCGAGTACAACGACTACTGCCGCTGGGCCGCCGACCGGCTCGACAACGTCCTGTACTCCACCTCCGTCACCGAGGTCACCTACGACGAGCGGGCCGGGCTCTACGAGGTCCGCACCGACAAGGGCGAGACCCACCTGGCCCGCCGCCTGGTCCTGGGCACGGGCACCCCGCCCTTCGTCCCGGAGTCCTGCGCCGGGCTCGGCGGCGACTTCCTGCACAACTCCGCGTACATGCAGAACAAGGCAGAGCTGCAGAAGAAGAAGTCGATCACCCTGGTCGGCTCCGGCCAGAGCGCGGCCGAGATCTACTACGACCTCCTCGCCGAGATCGACACGTACGGCTACCAGCTCAACTGGGTGACCCGCTCGCCGCGGTTCTTCCCGCTGGAGTACACGAAGCTCACGCTGGAGATGACCTCCCCCGAGTACGTGGACTACTTCCACGCCCTCCCCGAGGAGACCCGCTACCGGCTGGAGACCCAGCAGAAGAACCTCTTCAAGGGCATCGACGGCGAGCTGATCAACGCCATCTTCGACCTGCTCTACCAGAAGAAGATCACCATGCCGGGCGCGGTGCCGACGACCCTGCTGACCAACACCTCGCTGAACAGCACGGCGTACGACACCACCACGGGCACCTACACCCTCGGGCTGCGCCAGGAGGAGCAGGAGCGGGACTTCTCCCTCACCACCGAGGGCCTGCTCCTGGCCACCGGCTACAAGTACAGCTTCCCCGACTTCCTCGCCCCCGTGCGCGACCGGCTGAACTTCGACGGGCACGGCCGCCTCGACGCCGCCCGCAACTACAGCATCGACACCACGGGCCGCGGCGTGTACCTGCAGAACGGCACGACCCACAACCACTCCCTCACCTCGCCCGACCTGGGCATGGCTGCCTACCGCAACGCGTACATCGTCGGAGAGCTCCTCGGCCGCGAGTACTACAAGGTCGAGAAGTCCATCGCGTTCCAGCAGTTCGCAGCCCCGGAAGGCACGCACGTATGAGCACCACCACCGACGAGATCCTGTACGCCCGCACCGACGGGACCCTCGGGACCTTCGCCATCCGTCCCCTGGACCCCTTCGCCGACGCGGAGCTGCTCCACGGCTGGGTCACGCACCCCAAGGCGTCCTTCTGGATGATGCAGGACGCCTCGCTGCCCGACGTCGAGCGCGAGTACATGCGGATCACGGCCCACGAGCACCACCAGGCCTTCATCGGCCTCCACGAGGGCCGCCCGGCGTTCCTGATGGAGACCTACGACCCGAGCGAGCTGGAGCTGGTCGGCCTGTACGACGCCCAGCCCGGCGACGTCGGCATGCACTTCCTCGTCGCGCCCAGCGACCAGCCGCTGCACGGGTTCACCCGCGCCGTCATCACCACCGTCATGGCGGCCGTCTTCGCCGACCCGTCGACCGAGCGCGTCGTGGTCGAGCCGGACGTCGGCAACACGGCCGTGCACGCCCTGAACGAGGCCGTCGGCTTCGTGCCCGAACGCCCGATCCGGAAGCCGGAGAAGGAAGCCCTGCTGAGCTTCTGCACCCGCGCCCGGTTCGAGGCGGCCACCGGCATCACGAAGGAGTCCTCGATATGAGCCTCGCCGACGCCGTCGCCCACCTCTCCCCGGAGCTGTGGGCCCGGGCGAACCGCGCGCTGGTCCGCAAGGCCCTCGCGGAGTTCTCCCACGAACGCCTCCTGACCCCGAAGCCGCTGGGCTCCGGCCTCTACTCGGTCCTGAGCGACGACTCCTCGGTCGAGTACCGGTTCAAGGCCGACCTGTACGCCCTGGACCACTGGGACGTGGACGAGGCCTCGATCACCCGCCTCCAGGGCGGCGAAGAGCTCGCCCCGGACGCCCTCGACTTCCACATCGAGCTGCGCGAGACCCTGGGCCTGAGCCCGCAGGTCCTGCCGGTCTACCTGGAGGAGATCTCCTCCACCCTGGCCGGCACGGGCTTCAAGTACACCAAGCCCCAGATCTCCGCCGACGTCCTCGCCAAGTCCTCCTTCCAGGACATCGAGACGGGCATGACCGAGGGCCACCCCTGCTTCGTGGCCAACAACGGCCGCCTCGGCTTCGGCGTGCACGAGTACCTCTCGTACGCCCCGGAGACGGCGAGCCCGGTCCACCTGGTGTGGGTGGCCGCCCGCAAGGACGTCTCCACCTTCACGGCGGGCGCCGGCCTGGACCACGACTCCTTCATGCGCGAGGAGCTCGGCGACGAGACCATCGGCGTCTTCGCGGAGCGGATGACCGCGCTGGGCCTGGACCTGGCCGACTTCCACCTCTTCCCCGTGCACCCCTGGCAGTGGTGGAACAAGACCACGGTCACCTTCGCGGCCGAGATCGCCAACCACCGCCTGGTGCTGCTGGGCGAGGGCCCGGACGCGTACCTCGCGCAGCAGTCGATCCGTACGTTCTTCAACCGGAGCGCACCGGAGAAGCACTACGTCAAGACGGCCATCTCGGTCCTGAACATGGGCTTCATGCGCGGTCTGTCCGCGGCGTACATGGAGGCCACCCCGGCCATCAACGACTGGCTGCACCAGCTGATCGAGGGCGACGACGTCCTGCAGTCGGTGGACTTCTCGATCATCCGCGAGCGCGCGGCGATCGGCTACCACCACCGCCAGTACGAGCGCGCCACCGATCGGTACTCCCCGTACCGCAAGATGCTGGCCGCGCTGTGGCGCGAGTCCCCGGTGAACTCGATCCAGGGCGACGAGCGCCTGGCCACGATGGCCTCGCTCCTGCACGTCGATGCCGAGGGCAAGTCCTTCGTCGGCGCGCTGATCGCGGAGTCGGGCCTGACCCCGGCGGAGTGGCTGCGCCACTATCTGCGGGCCTACCTGGTCCCGCTCCTGCACTGCTTCTACCAGTACGACCTCGCGTACATGCCGCACGGCGAGAACACGATCCTCGTCATCGAGGGCGGCGTGGTGAAGCGGGCGATCTTCAAGGACATCGCCGAGGAGATCGTGGTCATGGACCCGGACGCGGTCCTGCCGCCCGCGGTCGAGCGGATCCGGGCGGACATCCCGGAGGACATGAAGCTGCTGTCCATCTTCACGGACGTGTTCGACTGCTTCTTCCGCTTCCTGGGCCCGATCCTGGCGGCGGAGGGCATCTGCGAGGAGGACACCTTCTGGCAGGCGGTCGCGGACTGCGGCCACGCGTACCAGGAGTCGACGCCGCAGCTCGCGGAGCGCTTCGAGCGGTACGACCTCTTCGCGGAGGAGTTCCAGCTGTCCTGCCTGAACCGCCTCCAGCTGCGCAACAACAAGCAGATGGTCGACCTCGCCGACCCGTCCGCCGCGCTCCAGCTGATCGGCACCCTCAAGAACCCCGTCGCGGCCTTCGCCCGGCGGTGACGGACGGGGCGGGGCGGTATCGATACGGTCCCTCGATACCGCCCCGCCCAACAGCGTGACAGCGTGACCGCGAAGCCCAATAATGGCCCTCTTCGCGATCACGCCGTCGCGTTTTCCGCCTGTCAGCCGGCTGCTGCCGACACCTGGGAGCCACTGTGCCGTTCCGGATCCGCCCCGGCCGCGTGGCCGCTCTGCTGTTGTCGGCCGCGGTCGTCGCCGGGGGCCTGACCGGCTGTTCGGTGCTCTCCCCGTTCACCACCTGCGAGGGGACCGAAGCCCGGATGAAGGAACTGGAGTCGCTCCCCCTGCTCGCCTCGCCGCCGCCGGGCGCGACGCCTCCCCAGAGCTACGACGGGTTCCTCTCCGAGTGCGCGGACGACAGCGGCGACGCCTGGCTTTCGGCCGGGCGCCTCTACGCGTATCCGGGAACCCGTCAGGAAGTCCTCGACCACTACCGCAAGGCCGCGGAGGCCGACGGCTGGCAGTTCTGGCCCCAGCCGGTGGCGGGTTACGAGCTGAAGGGACTGTGCTTCACGAAGGGCGAGGAAGGACAGGCGAAGCAGCTCATGCTCAACTTCGTCAGCGCACGGGATTACGTCGAGTTCTACGGGCCTGGCTCCGGCCAGGAATTCGCTTCCGGTGCCGGTTTCGAGATAGAGGTCGGTTCGACGGCCGACGGGGCCGGCGGGGCCGACAGCAGCTGTCCCTGACCACGGGCTGTGACCACGGCCCGTGCCCCGGCCCGGCCGGTCACTGCCAGGGAACCTCCGGCGCCCGGAAGAAGGCGATGCCCTGCGCGTCCAGCCGGGGAGCCTGCGCCGCCAGGCGGCGGCCGTACGAGGCCCAGTCCAGCGAGGACCGCGGGGACCAGCCCAGTTCCGCCAGGCCCAGGACGCGCGGGAACGCCATCAGCTCCCACTCGGCCCGTGTCGAGACGTTCTCCGTCCACAGCGGGGCCTCCACGCCCAGCACGGCGGATTCCGGGATCCCGGCCAGGTAGGCCCCCGGGTCCCAGGAGTACGCCCGCTGCACCGGGACGTACCCGGCCCACGCCAGCCCCGGCTTGGTCGCCGCCTCGTACTTCATGTCCAGGTACAGCCGGTCCGCCGGCGACAGGATCACCGGGTGCCCCGCCTTCGCCGCCGCCGCCACGGCCGCCTTGTCCGCGGCCGGGGTCTTGTCGTGGCCCCAGTACTGGAGCACCGCTCCCTGCGCCGGCCGGGCCTGCGCCAGCTGGTGCCAGGCCACCACCGTCTTGCCGTACCGCCCCACCACCGCCTGCGCCCGGTCCATGAAGGCCGCGTAGTCCGCCGCGGGCGTCACGTGCGCCTCGTCGCCGCCGATGTGCAGGTAGCGGCCGGGCGTCAGCTCCGCCAGCTCGCCGAGCACCTCGTCGATGAACTCGTACGTCCGCTCCTTGCCGACGCACAGCGAGCTGAATCCCACCTTGGTCCCGGTGTACCGCGGCGGGGCCTTGCCGTCGCAGTTCAGCTCGGCGTAGGAGGCGAGCGCCGCGTTCATGTGGCCCGGCATGTCGATCTCCGGGACCACGTCCACGTAGCGCTCCCCCGCGTACGCCACCAGCTCGCGGTACTCGTCCTTCGTCCAGTGGCCGCCGGGCCCGCCGCCGACCTCGCTGCCGCCCCCGTACTGGGCCAGCCGCGGCCAGGAGTCGATCGCGAGGCGCCACCCCTGGTCGTCGGTCAGGTGCAGGTGCAGCGTGTTGACCTTGTACTGGGCGAGCTGGTCCACGTACCTCTTCACCTGGTCCACCGTGAAGAAGTGCCGCGCGATGTCGACCATGGCCCCCCGGTACGCGAAGCGCGGCGCGTCGGTGATCGTCCCGCCCGGCACCGTCCCGGGGCCGGACACGGGCACCAGCTGGCGCAGCGTCTGTCCCGCGTGGAACAGCCCGGCCGGCGTCCGCGCGGTGAGGGTGACCCCGCCGGGGCCGGACTCCAGCCGGTACCCCTCGTCCCCGACTCCTTCGGCCTCCTCGTCGATCCTGAGCCGGATCCCGTCCCCCTGCGCCCCGTCGACCACCGGCAGCGGCAGTCCGCTCGGGCCGCGCAGCTGCTCCGCGAGGAGCTCGCCCACCCGGCGGACCTCCTCGTCCGGCCCCGGACCGGTGCGGACGACGGTGCCCGGCCCGAAGGCGTACCCGGGGCCCGCGACGTCCGCGGAGGCCGGCGCCGGCAGGAGCCGTTCGAAGGGGGCGAGGGCCGGGGGAGGGTCGTCGCCGGGCCGGGCGTCGTCCCCGCGGGCGGTGGTGCAGGCGGTGAGAAAGGCCGGGGCCGCGCCGAGGACGAGGAGGGCGCCGAGCGTGCGTCGCAGGACTCTCATGCGCACAGGTATAGGCCAAGCGGGCCGTCCCGTCTCGTGTGCGAATCCCGGACGGGCGAAAATCATCCGAAGGAGATCACACCGGGCACCTCCGATGGTCCAGACCAGAGGGATCCTGCCCGAAATCGGGCAGGATCTTTGCGTTCGACGCCGTCAGCCGCGATTATCTACGGGTGCTCGATCGCCGCCCGTCGCATGACGACCTCGTCGACCACCTGGTGCGCAGCACCGCGCTGCAGCGCGGCGAGGCCGCCCGGGTGGTACTCGACGTGCTCGCCTACTTCGACGAGACGACCGAGGAGTTCGTCCGCCGCCGCCACCGTGAACTGCAGTCCGGCGGAGCGGTCAACGCGGACATCTTCGAGCGGATCGCGGCCGAGCTGCCGCACCGCGCCGTGGCGCCTCCGGAGCTGTCGCTCCGGCAGCTGCGCCGCATCGTCTACGGCTGAGCCTGCCGCCGCACCCGCGGCCGCGAGCGAGTACACGAACCGAACTTCAGGAGGGGCAACACCGTATGTGCGGAATCGTCGGTTACATCGGCAAGCGTGACGTGGCACCGCTGCTGCTGGAAGGCCTGCAGCGACTGGAATACCGCGGATACGACTCCGCGGGCATCGTGGTCAACACCCCGAAGGCCCCGGCCCTGAAGGTCGTCAAGGCCAAGGGCCGGGTCCGCGAGCTGGAGTCCCGCGTCCCCAAGCGCTTCGCCGGCACCACCGGCATCGCCCACACCCGCTGGGCCACGCACGGCGCCCCGAGCGACCTCAACTCCCACCCGCACCTGGACCCGGAGAACAAGGTCGCCGTCGTCCACAACGGCATCGTCGACAACTGCTCCGAGCTGCGCGCCAAGCTCGAGGCCGACGGCGTGGTCTTCGTCTCGGAGACCGACACCGAGGTCATCGTCCACCTGATCGCCCGCTCCCAGGCCGACTCCCTGGAGGAGAAGGTCCGCGAGGCGCTCAAGGTCATCGACGGCACCTACGGCATCGCCGTCATGCACGCCGACTTCGCCGACCGCATCGTCGTCGCCCGCAACGGCTCCCCCGTGGTGCTCGGCATCGGCGAGAAGGAGATGTTCGTCGCCTCGGACGTCGCCGCTCTGGTCGCCCACACCCGCCAGGTCGTCACCCTCGGCGACGGCGAGATGGCCACCATCAAGGCCGACGACTTCCGCACCTACACGACCTCCGGCACGACGACCACCGCCACCCCGGAGACCGTGGAGTGGGAGGCCGCCTCGTACGACATGGGCGGTCACGACACCTACATGCACAAGGAGATCTCCGAGCAGCCCGACGCGGTCGACCGCGTGCTGCGCGGCCGGATCGACGACCGCTTCAACACCGTGCACCTGGGCGGCCTGAACCTGGACCCGCGCGAGGCGCGCGGCATCCGCCGGGTCAAGATCCTGGGCTGCGGCACCTCGTACCACGCGGGCCTCATCGGCGCCGGCCTCATCGAGGGCATGGCCCGGATCCCCGCGGACGCCGAGCCGGCCTCCGAGTTCCGCTACCGCAACCCGGTCGTGGACCCCGACACCCTCTACATCGCGGTCTCCCAGTCCGGTGAGACGTACGACGTGCTCGCGGCCGTGCAGGAGCTCAAGCGCAAGGGCGCCCGCGTCCTCGGCGTGGTCAACGTGGTCGGCTCCGCGATCGCCCGCGAGGCCGACGGCGGCGTGTACGTGCACGCCGGTCCCGAGGTCTGCGTCGTCTCCACCAAGTGCTTCACCAACACGGTCGTGGCCTTCGCGCTGCTGGCCGTGCACCTGGGCCGCATCCGGGACCTGTCGGTCACCGACGGCAAGCGGATCATCGAGGGCCTGCGCAAGCTGCCCGCGCAGATCCAGGAGATCCTCGACGGCGAAGAGGACATCAAGAAGCTGGCGGCCGAGTACGCCGAGGCCAAGTCGATGATGTTCATCGGCCGGGTGCGCGGCTACCCGGTGGCCCTGGAGGCCTCCCTCAAGCTGAAGGAGATCTCCTACATCCACGCCGAGGCCTACCCGGCCTCCGAGCTCAAGCACGGCCCCCTCGCCCTGATCGAGCCCTCGCTGCCGACGGTCGCGATCGTCCCGGACGACGACCTGCTGGAGAAGAACCGCGCGGCGCTGGAGGAGATCAAGGCCCGCAGCGGCCGGATCCTGGCGGTCGCCCACCGCGAGCAGGAGAAGGCGGACCACACCATCGTCGTCCCGAAGAACGAGGACGAGCTGGACCCGATCCTGATGGGCATCCCGCTCCAGCTGCTCGCGTACCACACGGCCCTGGCCATGGGCCGCGACATCGACAAGCCGCGCAACCTGGCGAAGTCGGTCACCGTCGAGTGACGATCCTCCCCGCGCTGAAGGCGGGGATTCCCTTCAGCCCGCGTGGGCGGGCTGAAGGGCTTCACGCATCCGCCTCCGGCCGGTGGCCGGGACTCGCATCCGGGGGATGCTGCGCGTGCTGCTGATGTCCGAGCCACCCGTCCGGCGGGCTCGGGCCTCGATCTCCATCGAGGCATTGTGGTCGGCGTCGTCCTCGTGCCCGCACCGAGTGCAGGCGAACAGCCGGCCGCATCCCTTACGGGACCCTGGATCGACCAGGTCGCAAGCGGCGCAGGTCTGAGAGGTGTGGAACGGCGGCACGGCGACGAGTACAGACCCGTACATGCGGGCCTTGTACTCAAGCTGCCGCCGCCGCTCCCCCGGAGTGTTGTCGAGGACCGACCGGTTCAGCCCGGCCTTCGCCCGGACGTTCCTCCCCGGGGCCTCGGCAGTGCCTTTCGCAGAGGCGGTCATGCTCTTCACGCGCAGGTCTTCGATACCGATCAGGCCGTGGCTTTTGGCGAGGTCGGTGGTGAGTTTGTGCGTGAAGTCCCGCCGTCGGTTGGCCCGGCGGGTAGTGAGCCTTGCGATCTGGGCGATCGTCGTGCGCAGGCGGCGGCTGTACTTCCCGCCGTTGTGTTTCTTGGCGTAGGTGATCTGCCGCGCCTTGCGCTGCTCCAGCGCCCTGAGCCGCTTCTTCTCCTTGGCTTTCAGTGACCGGGGCATGAGGCGGGGTGTGGTCTCGGTGGAGACGAACGCGGACGCGGCCACCCCGAAGTCCACCCCGCACGCGGGCTTCCCGTTCGGCACGTCCGGCATGCGGCCCGTGTGGACGCCGAAGGAGACGTGCCAGCCGTTGCCGTCCCGGGACACCGTGGCATTGCGGACCGTGCCGCCGATCGCTCGGGAGAGCCGGAACCGCAGCCAGCCGAGCTTGGGCAGACGCACCTCGGCCCACTTACGGTTCAGCTTGCGGACCTCGACCGCCTGGCCAGGGAACGGGATCGACAGACGGTGCCCGCGCTTCTTCCGCGCCGGAAACCCAGCGGGGTGGCTTGGGTTCCAGAAATTGTCGTACGCACGGTCCAGGCTGCGCAGAATCTGCTGCCCGGACTGCGCGGGCAGGTCACCCATCCAGTCCAGGTCGGTCCGGGCGGCCGTCAGGAACTTGCTCTGCTCGACAGAACGCAGGGTGTACCGACGCTGCTCCCACAGGTACACCCGCTGCTCAAGAGCCACGTTCCAAAGAGCACGCGCCGTATGCCCCCACCGCACCAGGACCTGGTCCTGGACCTCGGTGGGGTACGCACGATACTTGCGCCCCGCGTCCGCCTTCACACGGCCTATCGTGCCGACGACTCATCAACAAAATGCTCCCATGCGCGAAAGAGATAGAAAATACCCTTTTATAGACGAGAACGGCCCCCAGAATCTCGGGGCCGTTCCGTTCTTACGTAGCCGTTCAGCTCGCGGCGACCGCGCCGCGCCGGGCCTTGCCGACGGCCATCGGCCAGTGGGCGAGGGCCGCGGTGGCCCCGTACCAGGCCAGCAGTCCGGCGACGGCGGCGACCCAGCCGCCCGCCTTGGCGAGACCGCCGCTGTCCATGAACGCCCCTATGGCCAGCAGGACGAGCGACAGGGTCAGCAGGGCGTAGACGCCCTGGCTGAACAGACCGCTCGCGGCGGCGACCGTGAGGGTCAGCGCGAGCATCGCGAACAGGACAAGAAACGTTCCGGCAGCTTCGTCGGAGACCGAACCCCCTGCGCCCTTGGCCCACGTGAACCAGAAGATGCCGAGGCCCGCGAACGCGGTGCCGTTGAACCCGTTGCCGCCGCGGTACTCGAGGAGCCCGAGGAGGAAGAGGGCTGCGCCGCCGACGTACATCGCGAGCGACGCGGAGCTGGCAGCGGACACGCCGTCGATGACGCCGGTGTGGCCGATACCGAACGCGAGAAGGGTGAGACCCAGGGCGATGTTCCCCAGGGTCGAAGTCGAGGCCGTGCTTCCCGCAGAGACACCATTGTCCACGGCGGGCTCCCTTCGATCTGCAGTTGTTTGCTGCGTCCCAGCAGCATTTATCTACCCTTTACACGGGGGCACAACCGCACAATCGACTTAACAGAGGGTCACGGATTGACAACAGCGAGGGATCTGCCGCTGGGAGAGCGCACCTGCACCGCGTGCGGAGCCGTGTCCCCACGGGACAAGAACTCCGCGCGCGTGATGCTCGTCCGGGCAGGTCTGACCCCGGTTGGTACTGATCGTGGAAGACCTCACGAGGCGCCGCCTCGGGAGGCTGCGTGAGCCAAGGATCCCCTTCCGTCAGGGAGGGGAGCAGTCAAGGAATGACAACGACGGGTCGCTGTGCGCGCTTGGCCAGCCGGCCGGCCACCGACCCGAAGATCCGGCCGACGATCCCGTGGGTGGACCCGACCACGATGGCGTCGGCCGAATACTCCCGGCCGACCTCCTCCAGCTCATGGCAGATGTCACCACCGCGCTCGACCAGGATCCACGGCACTTCGGCCAAGTAGTCCGCGCAGGCGAGTTCCAGCCCGAGGACTTCGGTGCGGTGGTCCGGCACGTCCACGAAGACGGGCGGCTCGCACCCGGCCCACACGGTGGTGGGGAGCCGGTTGGCGACATGAACGATGATCAGGCCGGATCCGGAGCGACGGGCCATGCCGATCGCGTACGCGAGCGCGCGCTCACTGGACGTGGATCCGTCGAATCCCACGACGACCCCGTGCCGGAAGGCCGGATCGCAGGGAAGGCGTGTCTGTTCCACCGCGCGCAGATCGGCGGCCGACGCGGGATCGGCGAGGCGTTTGCGCTTGCGGTCCGCTGGTTCGGAGAATTCGTGACCGGCCATGGGTGTCTCGGCGAAGAGGTCCTTGGAGGAAGCAACAGGGGCGAAATCGGCAACGCAGTGTGACGGAGCTCTGTCCGGGAAGCATCTTCCCAAGCCCATACCCACCAGGGTACGGCGACACTCCTGTCCTGCACAGGGCTTGCCGCCCTTGGAGAGCGTCCCAGGGAGCATGCCGGAGCGAGCGCGCGTTGGCAATGTCCGCTGTCCCCTACAGCCAGTGACGAGGACCGTTTGCCGCCACCCGTGCGCGCAGTGACCGAGCCCCTGCGTGCGCCGTTGGACATGCGTCCGACCGTCCAGGAAGAGCCCGCAGGGAGCACGCCGTGCCCGGTCATCCGGTTCACCCCGTCCAGCCAGCTCAGCCGACGCAGTCCGCCCACTACGCCGGCCCGGCGCCCTTCGACCCGCCCGCCCGCTCCCCCCTCCACTCGCCCCTCCCCTCGCCCGTTCACTCGTCCGTGTACCCCGCCGGACACCACCAGGACGACCCTGCGGGTGACGTCGTGCGCTGGGCCGCCTTCAGCTGCCTGCTCGTCCCCGTGGTCCTCGTCGTCTACGGGACCTCCCTCGGCGGGGCCGCCGTGGCGACCCTCGGCCTGCTCGCCGTCACGGCCGCGTGCCGGGCGCTGCTGCGCCACTCGGAGAAGACGGAGCGCACCGCGGCCCGGGTCCTGGCGGAGGAGCGAGTGCCGCCCGCCCACCGCGGCCGGCACTCGCGCGGCGGAGCCGGGAACCGACGCGGCTGCCACGGCTCCGGACCCAAGTCCCCGCACGACTGACTCATTCGCACACCCACACACGCATGTTTTCAGCCAACTTCCCGGCAGGGTGGCCTGCTTGCCGGAATGTCCCCCCAACCCCCCTACCACCAGCGACGACAGACCGCGGGGGGCGTCTCGGCCCTACGGGTACTGGCCATGGCCGGGCGAGACGCTTCCCACCCGGGTAGCGGAGTGGAACGCTTCCTGATCGAATGCTTTTCGCCAAGTTGAGAAGTCGACATAGCGCTGCGTGCTGAACTTGTCACGCCGACACCACGGGACGCAGTAGATTCGATCATGTATTTACGGCGGGGGATCCACGTGCAAGGCCGAGGGGAAACGTGCAGGTGCGACCAGACCAAGGAGTCGCGACACCCAAGGGGGGCTTAGCGCCATGAGCCAGGATTCCACCGCCGTCGTCGCAGACGCCGGCCGGAAGCTCGCGGGGCGTCGCCGCAGGGAGATCGTCGCGGTGCTGCTCTTCAGCGGCGGACCGATCTTCGAGAGCTCCATTCCACTTTCCGTGTTCGGCATTGACCGGCAGGACGCGGGAGTTCCACGCTACCGATTGCTCGTGTGCGCCGGTGAGGACGGTCCGCTCAGGACCACCGGCGGACTCGAACTGACCGCGCCATACGGGTTGGAGGCGATCGCCCGGGCAGGCACGGTCGTCGTGCCCGCCTGGCGTTCCATCACTTCACCGCCGCCTCCGGAGGCGCTCGACGCACTGCGTCTGGCGCACGAGGAGGGAGCCCGGATCGTCGGACTGTGCACGGGAGCCTTCGTGCTCGCCGCCGCCGGTCTGCTGGACGGCCGGCCCGCGACGACGCACTGGATGTACGCGCCGACGCTGGCCAAGCGCTACCCGTCCGTCCACGTCGATCCGCGCGAGCTGTTCGTCGACGACGGCGACGTGCTCACGTCCGCGGGCACCGCGGCCGGAATCGACCTGTGCCTGCACATCGTCCGTACGGACCACGGCAGCGAGGCGGCCGGGGCCCTGGCCCGCAGGCTCGTCGTGCCGCCGCGCCGCACGGGCGGTCAGGAGCGCTATCTCGACCGGTCGCTGCCGGAGGAGATCGGCGCCGACCCGCTGGCCGAGGTCGTCGCCTGGGCGCTGGAACACCTCCACGAGCAGTTCGACGTGGAGACCCTCGCCGCCCGCGCCTACATGAGCAGGCGCACCTTCGACCGGCGGTTCCGCTCGCTCACGGGCAGCGCGCCGCTCCAGTGGCTGATCACCCAGCGGGTGCTCCAGGCACAGCGGCTGCTGGAGACCTCCGACTACTCGGTCGACGAGGTCGCCGGACGCTGCGGGTTCCGCTCGCCGGTCGCCCTGCGGGGTCACTTCCGGCGGCAGCTGGGGTCCTCCCCGGCCGCCTACCGCTCCGCCTACCGGGCACGCCGGCCGCAGGCCGACGTGGCACAGGTGGCCGAGATCTCGGCGGGTCCGGTTCCGCACCAGCGCACTCCGCAGCCCCACCGGGCGGCGGCGGCCCTGGCCGCGGCGGGCCCGACGGTGACGGAGCTGTACGCCCCGGGCCGGGTCCTGCGCGAACACGCCTAACCCCCACCACGGGTACGGCAAAGGTCCCCCATCGGTCACCGCCGATGGGGGACCTTCCGCATATGCGGTCCGCTCCCCGGCTGACCGCATAAGGTGGGACACATGAACGATCGCATGGTGTGGATCGACTGCGAGATGACCGGGCTCTCGTTGACGGACGACGCACTTATCGAGGTGGCCGCACTGGTCACCGACTCGGAGCTCAACGTGCTCGGCGAAGGCGTGGACATCGTGATCCGCCCGCCGGACGCGGCCCTGGAGACCATGCCCGACGTGGTCCGCGAGATGCACACCGCCTCCGGCCTGCTCGACGAGCTGGCCGGCGGGACCACCCTCGCGGACGCCGAGGCGCAGGTCCTGGCGTACGTGCGGGAGCACGTGAAGGAACCCGGCAAGGCACCGCTCTGCGGGAACTCCGTCGGCACCGACCGCGGCTTCCTGCTGCGCGACATGGCCGCGCTGGAGAGCTACCTGCACTACCGGATCGTGGACGTGTCCTCGGTCAAGGAGCTGGCGCGCCGCTGGTACCCGCGGGCGTACTTCAACAGCCCGCCGAAGAACGGCAACCACCGGGCGCTGGCGGACATCAAGGACTCCATCACCGAGCTGCGCTACTACCGGGAGGCGGTCTTCGTGCCGCAGCCCGGGCCCGACTCGGACACCGCCCGGAGCATCGCCGCCAAGCACGCGGCCCCGGGCGCTTAGCACCTCCCGGAGGCGGGCGCAGGGAAAGGTGGGAGCGAGCACCCTCCCGGACCCTGTACCCTTTTCTTCGGCCGGTCGGTTTTCCGACCGGACATGGTGGGTGTAGCTCAGTTGGTAGAGCACCTGGTTGTGGTCCAGGTGGCCGCGGGTTCAAGTCCCGTCACTCACCCTGCGAGAAGGACCCGGTACGCGAAAGCGGACCGGGTCCTTCTGCGTTTCCGCGAGCTGCTTCTCCACGCGCTGCGCTTCTACGAGGATTCACGGACCACCAGGCGGTTCGGCAGGACGACGCTCACCTCGCCCGGCTCCCCCGGCTCCCCCGCACTCCCCTGATGTCCGGAGATGCGGTCCAGCAGCACCTGCGCCATGGTCCGGCCCATCTCCTCGATCGGCTGCCGGACGCTGGTCAGCGGCGGGTCCATGTGCCGGGCCACCACCGAGTCGTCGAAGCCGACCAGCGCCACGTCCTGCGGGATCCGGCGCCCGGCCGCCCGCAGCTCCCGCACGGCGCCCGCCGCCATGACGTCCGAGGCGGCGAAGACCGCGTCGAGCGCGGGGCGGCGCTCCAGCAGCTCGCGCATGGCCCGCCGGCCGCCGTCCTCGGTGAAGTCGCCGACCGCGATCAGCTGCTCGTCGGCGAGACGTCCGGCGGCGGCCAGGGCCTGCCGGTAGCCGTCGAGGCGGCACTGGGCCCCGTACACGTCGAGCGGGCCGGTGATCGTGGCGATCGTGCGGCGGCCCCGTTCGAGGAGGTGGCGCACGGCCTCGGCGGCGCCCGCCAGGTTGTCGGAGTCCACGCAGGGCAGCGTCTCGGCGGCGGAGCGGCGGCCGCTGATCACCGTCGGGATGCCGAGCTCGGCCAGCAGCTCCGGCAGCGGGTCGCCGGCGTGGACGGAGACGAGGAGCACCCCGTCGACGCGGTGCCCGGACAGGTACTGGGAGAGGCGCCGGCGCTCGCGGTCGCCGCCCGCCAGGGTGAGGACGAGCTGTACGTCGGTCTCGGCGAGGGCGGCGCCGACCCCGCGGACCACTTCGGAGAAGTAGGGCTCGGCGAAGAACCGGGCCTCGGGTTCCGGAATCACGAGGGCGATGGCGTCGGTGCGGTTGGCCGCGAGGGCGCGCGCGGCCCGGTTCGGTACGTACCCCAGCTCGGCCACGGCCGCCGCGACGGCGGCCTTCGCGTGCTCGCTGACCTTGGAAGATCCGTTGATCACCCGGGAGACCGTGCCGCGCCCGACTCCGGCGCGCGCCGCGACCTCTTCCAGGGTCGGACGCCCCCTCGTACCCCCGTGCCCTTTCATGGCTTCCTCCCAGCTGTGAATCTACCCCTTGACGACCGTGGGAGCGCTCCCACAGTGTGGCACACGACACCCGGCACGTTCCGTCCTTCAGGGAGGACCCCGATGCGAGCCCGAAGAAGTCTTGTCACGACCATGACCGCCGTGGGAGCTGCGGCACTGCTGCTCGCCGGATGCGCGCAGGACCCGGCCGAGTCCCCGGGCAAGGGAGCCTCTGCGGACGGCAAGGGGAAGACCACCCTCACCGTCGGGGTCTTCGGGGCCTTCGGGCTCCAGGAGGCCGGACTCTACGACGAGTACATGGCGCAGAACCCCACCATCCGCATCGAGCAGACCTCCATCGAGCGGAACGAGAACTACTACCCCCAGCTCCTCACCCACCTGGGCACGGGCAGCGGGCTCGCCGACATCCAGGCGGTCGAGGTCAACAACATCGCCGAGATCACCGCCACCCAGGCCGACAAGCTGGTGGACCTGGGGAAGGCGCCCGGCGTCGACAAGGCCGCGTACCTGCCCTGGAAGTGGGCGCAGGGCACGGCGAAGGGCGGGGCCACGGTCGGCCTCGGCACGGACATCGGCCCGCAGGGCATCTGCTACCGCAAGGACCTCTTCGAGGCCGCCGGGCTGCCCTCCGACCGCGAGGCGGTCGGGGCGCTGTGGGCGGGCGACTGGAACAAGTACCTGGAGACGGGCAAGGCGTACAAGGCGAAGGCCGGCGAGGGGAAGTCCTTCGTGGACTCGTCGTCGGGCGTGATGGCCGCGGTGACCGGGAGCAGTGCCCAGCGGTACTACGACGAGTCGGGCAAGGTCGTCTACAAGACCAACCCGGCGGTCCGCGGGGCCTTCGACCTGGCGGCCTCCTTCGCCACCGAGGGGCTGAGCGCCAAGCTGCAGCAGTTCACCCCGGGCTGGGACCAGGGCTTCTCCAACGGTTCCTTCGCGACGGTCTCCTGCCCGGCCTGGATGCTCGGCTACATCCAGGACAAGGCGGGCCCGGCGGGCAAGGACAAGTGGGACGTGGCGCAGGCGCCGAAGCCCAGCAACTGGGGCGGCTCCTTCCTCGTGGTCCCGAAGGCGGGCAAGCACGCCGAGGAGGCGGCGAAGCTGGCGGCCTGGCTGACGGCTCCGGCGCAGCAGGCGAAGCTCTTCGAGAAGCGGGGCAGTTTCCCGAGCGCGAGCGCCGCGTACAAGCTGGCGACGGTGTCGGGCGCGAAGCACGAGTACTTCGGCGGCGCCCCGATCGGCGAGATCTTCGCGAAGGCGGCGCAGGGGGTGCCGGTGACGGTGGTCGGGCCGAAGGACCTGGTGATCGCGCAGAACCTGGCGGACATCGGGATGCTCCAGGTCGACCAGAAGGGCCGGACACCGCAGGAGGGCTGGGACGCCGCGGTGAAGGCGATCGACAACGCCCTGGATCAGTGAGGCGCAAGTGACGGACGAGACGGCTGTTCTGTCCCCCTCCGCCGTCGGCCCTGAGCGGCCGACGGCGGAGGGGGCCGGCCGGAGCCGGCCGGGCCAGGTGTGGCGCTCGCGCCGCTACCGCTGGGACCTGCGCTTCAGCCCCTACGCCTTCGTGGCGCCCTTCTTCCTCTTCTTCGCGGCCTTCGGGCTGTTCCCGCTGCTCTACACGGGCTGGGCGGCGCTGCACCAGGTGGAGCTGACCGATCCGGACAGCATGACGTGGGTGGGGCTGAAGAACTTCACCCGGCTGTGGGACGACGAGTTCTTCTGGAACGCGCTGCGCAACACCGTCACCATCGGGCTGCTGTCCACGGTGCCGCAGCTGGCGATCGCGCTCGGCCTGGCCCATCTGCTCAACTACAAGCTGCGCGGCTCGGCCTTCTTCCGGGTCGCGGTGCTCACCCCGTACGCGACCTCGGTGGCGGCCGCGACCCTCGTCTTCGTGCTGCTCTTCGGCCGGGACTACGGGATGGTCAACTGGGCGCTCTCGGCGGTCGGTTTCGAGGCGGTCGACTGGCAGAACGGGACCTTCGCGTCCCAGCTGGCGGTCTCCACCATCGTGATCTGGCGCTGGACCGGCTACAACGCGCTGATCTACCTGGCGGCCATGCAGGCCGTGCCGGGCGAGCTGTACGAGTCGGCCGCGCTGGACGGGGCCTCGCGCTGGCAGCAGTTCCTCCACGTCACCGTGCCCTCGCTGCGGCCGACGATCTTCTTCACGATCGTCGTGTCGACGATCGGGGCGACCCAGCTGTTCGGCGAGCCGCTGCTGTTCAACGGCGGAGCGGGTGCGACGGGCGGCTCGGACCACCAGTTCCAGACGCTGGGCCTGTACCTGTACGAGCAGGGCTGGGTGAACCTGCACCTCGGGCGGGCCTCGGCGATCGCGTGGGCGATGTTCCTGATCCTGCTGCTGATCGCCGGGGCGGCGCGGCTGCTGCGCGGACGGAAGGACTCCCGATGAGGTCACTGCGCGCGGGCCGGCTCACCTACGTGGTGCTCGCCCTCTTCACCGCCGGCTCGCTCTTCCCGCTCGTGTGGACGGCGATCGCGGCGTCCCGGACCAACACCCGCCTGGCCCAGACCCCGCCGCCGTTCTGGTTCGGCGGGAACCTGGGGCACAACCTCCAGGTCGCGTGGACCGACGCCAACATGGGCGTCGCCCTGCTCAACACGGTGATCGTGGCGGGCACGGTCGCCGCGGGCACGGTGCTCTTCTCCACACTGGCCGGTTTCGCCTTCGCCAAGCTCCGCTTCCGCGGCCGGCGGCTGCTGATGTCCCTGGTGGTCGCCACGATGCTGATACCGCCGCAGCTGAGCGTGGTCCCGCTGTACATGCTGATCGCCGAACTGTCGTGGACGGACCGGCTCCAGGCGGTGATCCTGCCGACCCTGGTCTCCGCCTTCGGGGTGTTCTTCATGCGGCAGTACCTGATGCAGGCGCTGCCGACGGAGCTGGTGGAGGCGGCGCGCTCGGACGGCGCGAGTTCGCTGCGGGTCGTGTGGCACGTGGTCTTCCCCGCCGCGCGTCCCGCGATGGCGGTGCTGGCCATGCTGACCTTCGTCATGGCCTGGAACGACTTCTTCTGGCCGATCATCGCGCTGACCCAGAACGGCAGCCCGACGGTGCAGGTGGCCCTGACCGGTCTGGGCCGGGGCTACATACCGGACCAGTCGGTGATCATGGCGGGCGCGCTCCTGGGCACGCTCCCGCTGCTGCTGGTGTTCCTCGTCTTCGGCCGCCAGATCGTCGGCGGCATCATGCAAGGAGCGGTGAAGGGATGACGTACACCCCGATGAACGGGACGGACACGAGGAACGCGGGGGACGCGGGGGAACTGCGGTTCCCCGACGGGTTCCTGTGGGGCACGGCCACGGCGGCCTTCCAGATCGAGGGCGCGGCCGCCCTGCGCGGGCCGTCCATCTGGGACACCTTCTGCCGGACGCCGGGCAAGGTGCACGGCGGTCACACCGGCGACGTGGCCGTCGACCACCACCGGCTGTGGCGCGAGGACGTCCGGATGATGGCGGAACTGGGGCTGGGCGCCTACCGGTTCTCGGTGTCCTGGCCGCGGGTGCTCGCCGGCGGACTCGGCTTCTACGACGCGCTCGTCGACGAGCTGCTCTCGTACGGGATCCGGCCCTGCGTGACCCTGTACCACTGGGACCTGCCGCAGGCGCTGGAGGACGCCGGGGGCTGGCCCGAGCGGGAGACGGCCTACGCCTTCGCCCGGTACGCCTCCCAGGTCTCGGAGGCGCTGGCCGACCGGGTGGAGCTCTGGACCACCCTCAACGAGCCCTGGTGCAGCGCCTTCCTCGGCTACGCCTCCGGGATCCACGCCCCAGGCCGCACCTCGCCCGCCGACTCCCTGCGCGCGGCCCACCACCTCAACCTGGCCCACGGCCTGGCCACCGCCGCCCTGCCGAGCCGGGCCCGGGTCGGCATCGCGCTCAACCCCAGCGCGGTCCGGCCGCTGACCGGCTCGGCGGCCGATGCGGACGCACAGCGCCGCATCGACGCCCTGGCCAACCGGATCTTCACCGGGCCGCTGCTGCACGGCGCCTACCCGCAGGACCTGCTCGCGGACACCGCCGCCCTCACGGACTGGTCGTTCGTCCGCCCCGGCGACGAGTCGCTGATCAACCAGCCGCTGGACTTCCTCGGCGTGAACTACTACACGCCGACGGTGGTGTCGGCGGCCCCCGACGGGGGCGGCCCGCGCGCCGACGGCCACGGGGCCACGACGCACTCCCCCTGGCCCGCGGCGGACACGGTGGCCTTCCATCAGCCGCCCGGCGAGCAGACCGACATGGGCTGGTCGATCGACTCCACCGGCCTGTACGACCTGCTGATGCGCTTCAACCGCGAGGCACCCGGCCTGCCCCTGCTGGTCACCGAGAACGGCGCGGCCTACGCCCCGGACGTCCACGACCCGCAGCGCATCGCCTACCTGGAGGCCCACCTCGCCGCCGTGCACCGCGCCGTGACGGACGGCGCCCCGGTGGAGGGTTATTTCCTCTGGTCGCTGCTGGACAACTTCGAGTGGTCCTACGGCTACAGCAAGCGTTTCGGCATCGTGCACGTCGACTACGAGACCCAGGTCCGCACCCCGCGCTCCAGCGCCCACTGGTACGCCCGGCTGGCGAGGAAGGGAGCCTTCTGACCGCCGCTCAGCGGAAGGCGGGGGCGGAGCGGGCCGCCCAGTCGGCGAAGGAGCGGGCGGGGCGGCCGAGGATCCGCTCCACCCCGGAGGTCGGCGTCCGTTCGGCGGGCAGCGGGTCGCCGAGTATCGCGAGGGTGCCCTCCACGGCCGGCTCGGACATGAAGGTCAGCATCTTGGCGCGGGCCTCCTCCCGGGTCTGCTCGACGAACCGCACGGGCTCACCCAGGGCCGCGGCGATCGCCTCGACCCGGCCCCGCGGGGTGACCGGGGCGGGCCCGTTGAGCTCGTAGGTCTTGCCCGCGTGGCGGCCGGGCTCGCGCAGGACCGCGGCCGCGACCTCCGCGACGTCCGCCGGGTCGACGGTCGGGAGCCCGATGTCGCCGAACGGCGCCGCGACGGTGCGCCGCGTACGGATCGACTCGGCCCAGGCGTAGACGTTGGAGTTCAGGCCGCCGGAGCGCAGGATCGTCCACTCCAGGCCCGTCCGGCGGACGGCGGCCTCGAACCGGGCGGGGTGCTGGAAGGCCTCGGGGCGTGTCGCGACGCCCTGGGAGGAGAGCAGGACGACCCTGCGTATCCCGGCGGCCTCGGCCTGTTCGAGGACGCCCTGCGGGTCCTCGCCGGCGACGAGCAGGGACAGCGCGTCGGCTCCTTCGAACGCGGGGCGCAGGCTCTCCGGCTCGGCGAGGTCGCCCGGCTGGTGGCGGACCCCGTCCGGCACGTCCGCCGGCCGCCGGGAGACGGCGGTCACCTGCTCGCCGCCCTCGGCGAGGATCCGCACGAGTTCCCGTCCGATGTGCCCGGTCGCACCCGTCACCACGATCACAACGATCCCCCCACACACGCTAGTTGGCCGACACGCTGACGACCCTAGCCCTCCAGCGGCCACCCGTCCGGAGCCGGATCACCGCCCTCGACTGCCTCCCCACCACCCCTCCACCGCCCCAGGAGCGCCCGTGGCTCCGGCTGAACGAGCGGCTCGACCAGCGCGAGCCCACCGTCCGCTACGGCTGTAGAATCCACACATGGCGCAGATTCTGTGCGACGCATTCTCTGCGTCACGCATATAAATTTGAAGCACGGAGAACCCGATGTCAACCGATTCCCCCCGTACGGGTGAGGAGTGGAGCCGCGCCGAGCTGCTCGCGCGCATCCTCACCGAGAGCCGGCGGCACTACGCCGACTACTCCCTCCTCAACCAGGCCATGGCCGACCACGTCGGCCTGCATCCCACCGACATGCAGTGCGTCGCCCTGCTCGCCATGGAGCCCGGCCCGGTCAGCACCGGCGGCATCGCCCGCCTCACCGGCCTGACCTCCGGCTCCGCCACCCGCCTCGTCGACCGGATGGTCAAGGCGGGCATCGTCCAGCGGCACGCCGACCCGAACGACCGCCGCCGCTCCCTCGTCTCCCTCGCACCCGAGGCCCGCGAGCGGATCGGGGCGGCGTGGGACACCCCCGGCCGCGCCTTCGGAGCCGCACTCGAGAACTACTCCGACTCCGAACTCGCCGTCATCGCCGACTACCTGCACCGCGCCGCCGAGGTCGGCCGGGCCCAGGCCGAACGGCTGGCCTCCGGCGACACCGGCTGACATACCCGCACCCAGGCCGTGAACAGGGGCTTCCGAAGGGACCGTTCCGGCACTACGGTCCCCGTCAACGGGCAACGGCGCGCGCCGGAGAAACGGGAGGGTCGGCGCGCGGTCGGAGGTTGTCCGTGTCCCAGCCCGTCCCCACGCCCGCGCCCGTCCCCGCGCCCGCCCCCACGCCCGCGCCCGCCCCCAAGCCCGCGCACGCATCCGCGCCCACACCAGAGCCCGAGCCCGCGAGCCGTGGCTTCCGCGCGGTGTTCGCACTCGGCGGTGCCGCTCTCCCCCTCCACGCGTTCCTCGCGCGCCTCCCCGCCGCGCTGTGCCCCATCGGAACGCTCCTGCTCATCAACGAACGCGACGGCATCGGCCCCGCCGGCGCCGTCGCCGCCGCGCTCTGGCTCGGCCAGGCCCTCGGCGGCCCCGTCATCGGCCGGCTCGCCGACCGGCGCGGCCACCGCCCCGTGCTGCTCGTCGCCTGCGGCGCGAACGCCGTCGTCCTCTTCGCCCTCGTGGCGGCCGTCCTCGGCGGACTGCCCCTGGCCGCCCGCATGGCGCTCGCCGTCGCCGCCGGTCTGACCGTCCCGCAGGTCGGACCGCTGGCCAGGGCCCGCTGGGCGCGGCTGGCCGGCGAGGACAAGCGGCTGCTCGGAGCCGCCCTGTCCTTCGACACCACCCTGGACGAGGTCGGCTTCATGGTCGGCCCCGCGCTCGCCGGCATCCTGGCCGTGACGGTGCACCCCGCCTCGGCCCTGCTCCTCGCCGGCGTGCTGATCCTGGTGTTCGGCACGCTGTTCGCGGTGCATCCGACCGCTCCGGGCCCGGCCGCCGCGGCGCCGGGCGCGCGGGCCGGCGTACGGCTGTGGTCGCCCGGCCTGGCCCTGCTGTGCGCGATCGCCGTGCTGCAGGGCGCCGCGTGGAGCGGGGCCAACACCGGTGTCAACGCGCTCTCCGAGTCCCTGGACGAGGCGGGCGCGGCCGGGCTGGTGTGGGCCGCCATGGCCGTGACCAGTTCGCTCGCCGGCTTCGTCACGGTCGCCCGCCCCGGGTCGGCGGACCTGGCCGTGCGGCTGCGGTGGACGATCGCGGTCCAGGCGGCGCTCACGCTGCCGCTGCTGGCGGTCTCCGGACTGTGGGGCGCCGCCTTCGCCGTCGCGGGCATCGGGCTGGCCGTCGCCCCGCACCTGATCGCCCTGTTCGGGCTGGTGGAACGGGCCGGCCCGGCGGAGCGGATGGGCGAGGCGATGACCATGGTCGGCAGCGGCCTGATCCTCGGCCAGGCGCTGGCCGCCGCGGTCTCGGGACCGCTGGCGAGCGCGCACGGCCACCGGGCCGCCTTCGCCGTCTCGTGCACCGCGGTGGTCGCCTCCGCGGCCCTCGCCCTGACGGCGTGCCGGAAGGACCGGTTCGGCCCCCCGCCCGGCCAGGCCCCGGCCGCACCACGTCTCATGTGACGGGATCGCGGCCTTTCGTCCTCGGTCAGGCGTATGACATGTACTTGTCGATCTGTACGCTGAGCAGGCTTTCGAACTTGTTCAGGCACTAACAGAAAATGGGGGGCCGGTGCGTAGTCGCCGACTCGTAGTCTCAGCTGCCGCCCTTGCGGCAAGCGTGGGTTTCATGCCGGGCGTGGCGCAGGCCGCCGAACCGGCGGTGCCCGGAGTTTCCGTTCCACCCGCCGAGGTGGCCGCCGACGCTTCGAACCTCGAACTCCTGATGTCGGGGGACATCACGACCGCCCGCGGGATATCCCTGACCGTCAACCTCTACAACGGCGCGCCCGTCGCCCACGAGGTCACCATCGCCTGGGGCGACGGCACGACGGACACGGCCACCACCACCGGTGGTGACATCCTGCGGAACAAGAAGCACACCTACCCCCGGCCCGGCGACTACACGATCACCGTCACCGCGACGGACAGCGTGAACAACGTCAAGGTCGTCAAGCAGCTCCCGTTCTCCACGGCGGGCTCCTTCTTCGTGCCGCACGCCCCCACCCGGCTGCTCGACACCCGGGCCGGCGTCGGCGCGAAGCAGGGCAAGGTCGGTGCGTACACACCGGTCCGGCTGAAGATCGCGGGCAACGCGAAGGTCCCGGCCGGGGCCGCCGCCGTGGTCCTCAACGTCACCGCCACCAACACCACAGCGGGCGGGCACGTCAGTGTCTACCCGTCGGACCGGACGCGGCCCGAGTCCTCGAACCTGAACTACACCGCCGGCCAGACCGTCCCGAACCAGGTGATCGTGCCGGTCGGCAAGGACGGGTACATCGAGCTGTACAACGGCGGCTGGAACTCCGTGGACCTGATCGCCGACGTGACGGGCTACTTCGACCGCACGGCGTCCAACGGCTACACCGCGCTGAACCCGGTCCGTTTCGTCGACACCCGTGAGGGCCTCGGTGCGGCGCGCGGTCAGGTCGCCGGGCAGGGCACCTTCGGCGTCCAGATCACCGGCAGGAGCGGCATCCCGGCCGGGGCGACCGCCGTGGCACTCAACGTGACCGTCACCAACCCGAAGCAGGCCGGCCACCTGACGGTCTTCCCGAGCGGCCAGGCGGCTCCGTCCACCTCCAGCCTGAACTTCACCGCCGGTCAGACGGTCGCCAACTCGGTCATCGTCCCCGTCGGCACCGACGGGAAGATCGACGTCCGCAACGGCGCCTGGGCCGGTACCGACGTCATCGTCGACGTCGTCGGCTACTACAGCCCCGACAGCAAGGCGGCCTTCACCAGCGCGACGCCCGGCATCCCGACGGGTGCCCCGTGGCGGATCATCGACTCCCGCCGCTGGACGGGCTGGCCGTGCCTCGCGGGCGGGTACCTCCCGCTGAACATGGGCCACGGCAACCGGAACGGTCTGCCGATCGAGGCCTACGCCCTGAACGTCACCGTCACCAGCACGACGGGAGCGGGCCACCTCTCGGTCGCCCCCGACCCGAACTCGATGGACGCGTACCGCAACGGGCACGCGGTCACGCCGCCGCGGCCCACCTCCTCCACGCTGAACTGGACGGCGGGCAAGGACGCTTCCAACCTGGTCCAGGCGAAGCCGGGCCCCCACGGGGTCGTCGACCTCTGGAACCAGAGCAGTCGTGAGGTCCACTACGTCGTCGACTGGTTCGGCGAGTACGACGCCTACTGATCCGGAGGCCGAAGGCTGAAGGCCATAGGCCATAGGCAGGCAGGCGAAGGGGGCGGCGGGCGCTGAATGAGCGCCCGCCGCCCCCTTCGTGCGTGTCCGGGGACGAGACAGCGGTAGACAGGGGTCCGGCTAGGGCGAGGACTGCATCGCCGCCAGGCCCTTCGCCAGGTCCTCGGCGTTCATCACGGGAGCGACCTCGAGCTCCGCGTTGAACTGCAGGAACAGGTCCTCCATCAACGCCGGCATCCGCGAGCTGTCCTGGAGGTCGAAGACGATCCAGCAGGAGCGCACGCCCTCGTGCAGGCCGAAGTACGCCGCCTCCGGCTTCACCGTGTCCATCAGCTTCTTGACCGCCTGGGGCAAGGAACCGGTCGTGATGCCCTCGTTGGTGGCGGCCGTGTCGAAGTGCGCCCTGAGCATGACCCTCATGCATGGCTCCTTCCGTCACGCCCACCCTCCGCGCGGGCCGGGGGCGCGGCAACATTTGCGCCCCCGTCCGGGCAGGCCCCGTGCCGGGACAGGCCCCGTCCGGGCCGCCCCCGCCCCGGCCGCCCCTGTCCCGGCAGGGCGGCCCCCTAGCCCAGGATCCCGATGTCGTAGAAGAACCGGTACCGGTCCGGGTCGTCCGGGAGGAACCAGTGGAAGCCCTCCTCGAAGAAGACGGCCACCATGTTCACGGCGATGACCAGCCCCAGGAACCACAGCGCGAACATCCCCACCGTCCGCAGCGGCCCCGGCCCGGCCGCCGGAACACTGCGGTCCGCCGTCGCACGGGCGAACGCCAGGGCGATGCCGATGGCGACCACCGAGGCCTGGAAGAGGATCCACGCCCACACGTACAGGTGCAGGCCGAACACCTCGCTCCCGTACCCCTTGTCCCCCGGCAGGACGTGCAGCATCGTCTGCCGCCACGACGCGAAGGAGCCCGCGACCACCGCCACCAGGGACATGCCCCAGCCCGTCATGTAGTCGCGGCCCGTCACCGCCCCGTAGGCCAGCGCCGTGCGGATGATGTACGCCGCGCCCATCGCCGCCAGCAGCATGAACATCCGCTGCACGATGCAGAGCGGGCACGGGTACTCCCACAGCCCGAACTGGTAGAAGAGCCCGCCGCAGACGACGGCCGTCCAGCCGATCGCGAAGAAGCAGGCGAACCAGTACTGCACCTTGCCCAGCAGTCCGCCCTGCGGCGGGGCGTCCGGCAGGAGGCTGTACATCGCGGCCACGGTCAGTAGCTCAGCGTCAGGGCGAGGCTGCTGGTGATGTGGTGCGCCATCAGCAGGATGACGGCGACCAGCATGACCCACCACGCGCCGAGCGCGACCATCCGCGACGAGTCCCGGTACAGGGCGATCAGCGTGGCGAGGAGCCCGCCGAAGATGAGGGTGTCCATGCCACGGACCGTACCGAGACGTGGACACCCCGTCGGCCAGGCGCGCCCCCGGCTACGGCGTGGCGCGCCCCCGGTTACGTCGGTTGCCGCGTCGGCCGCGGGCCCGCCCCGCCCCCGGGCCGCCGAGGCTCCGGCCGTCCAGGCCGATCCAGACCCGGACCTCGGTCCCGCCGAGCACCGAGCGCCCCAGCCGTACGTCTCCCCCGGTCGACTCCGCGACCCGGCGCACGATGTCCAGGCCCAGGCCCGTCGACCCGTCCCGGCCGCCGTCGTTGCCGCGGCGCAGGGCGGCGTCGGGGTCGTCGATGCCGGGGCCCGCGTCCGAGACGAGCACGATGACCGCGTCCCCGGCGTCGTGGACGTCCACCGCGAAGGGGGTGCCCTCGGGGGTGTGCCGGAAGACGTTGCCGAGCATGGCGTCGAGGGCGGCGGCGAGTTCGGGCCGGGCCACGGGGATCCGTACCGTACGGTCCACGCCCGCCAGCCGCACCTCGCGGCCCTCGTCCTCGGCGAGCGCCGACCAGAAGGCCATCCGGTCGCGGATCACCTCGGAGGCGTCACACCCCGCGCCCGCCCCGACCAGACCGGTGGCCGGACGCTGCTCCCGGGCCGTCCGGATGATCGTGTCGACCTCGCGCTCCAGCTGCTCCACGGCCGCCCGGGTCTGCTCGGCGGCCGGACCGTCCCCGAGCGAGGCCGTGTTGAGCCGCAGCACCGTCAGCGGCGTCCGCAGCCGGTGCGACAGGTCGGCGGCCAGCTCCCGCTCGTTGGCGAGGAGTTCCACCACCTGGTCCGCCATCGCGTTGAACGCGACGGCCGCCGAGCGGAGTTCCTTCGGTCCGTCCTCCGGGACCCGCGCCCCGAGCCGGCCCTCGCCCAGCTGGTGCGCGGCGTCCGCGAGCCGCTCGGCCGGCCGGACCAGCCGGGCACCGAGGCGGTCGGCGACCCCCACCGATCCCACGATCAGCGCCAGCCCGACGCCCGCGAGCACCAGCCAGGCGGTCGCGACGCCGTTGCTGACCTCGCTCTCCGGTACGAAGATCTCCACCACGGCGATGTCTCCGGACCCGAGCGCGGTCGGCTGGAGCAGCGCCGAGCCCCCGCCCGCCACCGAGGCCGTCGTGGCCCGCCCGATTCGCCGGGTCTCCGCGACGGCGTGCGCGCCCGCCCAGCCCTCGCCGATGTCCACCGGGGCGTCGGACCCGATCGCCGGCACGTGGACGGCCATCCGCCGGACGGCGCCCATCTGCGTGGACTCCACCGCCTTGCGCAGCTGCACCGGGTCGGTGGTGATGGAGAGCGTCGGCCCGATGGTGGCGGCCTGCCGCTCGGCGTTGGAGAAGGCCCGGTCGCTGGCCATCTCCTGGACGACGAGCCCGAGGGGTACGGCGAAGGCCACGACCACCATGGCCGTGACCGCGAGGCACACCTTGACCAGGGCCCATCTCATCGCGGCATCACTGCGGCGGCTCCAGCTTCACACCGACCCCCCGCAGCGTGTGCAGGTACCGCGGCCGGGCGGCCGTCTCGCCGAGCTTGCGGCGCAGCCAGGACAGGTGGACGTCGATGGTCTGGTCGTCCCCGTACGACTGCTGCCAGACCTCGGCGAGCAGTTCGCGCCGGGCCACGACCACTCCGGGCCGCCCGGCGAGGAAGGCCAGCAGGTCGAACTCGCGCCGGGTGAGGTCCAGTACGGCCCCGTCGAGCTCAGCCTGGCGGCGCAGCGGGTCGATGGCGAGCCCGCCGACGCGCAGCACGCGCGAGGGGGGTTCGGCCCCGGCTGCGGCGCGGGCGCGGCGCAGGACGGCGGCCATCCGGGCGGAGAGGTGTTCCACGGAGAAGGGTTTGGTCAGGTAGTCGTCGGCGCCGTCGTTGAGCAGCCGGACGATCTCCGCCTCGTCGTCGCGCGCGGTCGCGATGATCACGGGTACGTCGGTGATGCCGCGCAGCATCTTCAGCGCCTCCGACCCGTCCAGGTCGGGCAGTCCGAGGTCGAGGATGACCACGTCGAAGCGGTGGTGCGCGACCTCGCGCAGGGCCTCCAGGGCCGTGCCGACGCTCCGCACGGTGTGCGAGGCCTCGGTCAGGTGCCGGATGAGGGCGGAACGTACGAACTGGTCGTCCTCGACCACGAGCACACTTGCCATGGCCCGCACGGTAGTCCATTCGAGGGACCCGGCGGGGTGTCGGGCCACTCTAGGGGCGGGTGGTGCAGTATGTGCCCTGATGCAACGAGGACTTCTTCATGCCGTGGCATGGATGCTGGCGACCGGGGCGGCGGTGACGCTGTCCTGGTGGGGCGTGCACTCCGTCATGTCGGGCACCGCCTACGATCCGCCGCTCGCGGTGCCGCTGGCCACCCGGCCGCTGTCCTCCTCGACGCAGCACACGCAGCCGCCGGACTCCCCGTCGCCGTCGCAGTCCCCGTCCTCCTCGCCCTCCGCGCCGGCCACCCCGGCCGCGACGCCGACGGCCGGGGCCTCCCCCGGCAAGGCGTCCCAGTCTCCTGCGGCCGGCTCGCGCGGCGAGCAGCAGGCGGAGGACCAGGATCCCGGCAACGTGCAGGCCTATCCCGTCTCCGGCGGCCGGGTCGTCTTCTCCCTCGGCGCGTCGAGCGCCGAGCTGGTCTCGGCGACCCCTGCGGCCGGCTGGCGGATGCAGGTGTGGAAGCAGGACTACTGGATCCGGGTCACCTTCACCCGGGACGGCCGCGAGGTGTCGGTGTTCTGCACCTGGCACGACCACGCGCCGCGGGTCGAGATCGTCGATCCCTGAACGCTCAGGCCGCGACCTTGCCGACCAGGACGAACTCGTTGTACGGGAAGACCTTGCCCATCGGGCGGGGCAGCGGGAAGGAGTAGGTCCGCCCGACCGCGATCCCGGCCCTGGCGGCGTGGCTGCGCAGCTCCTCGAAGCCGACCCAGCGGATGTGGGTGTCGTCGGAGCGGTAGCCGACCTCCTGCGGGGTGATCATGACGACCGAACCGCGCGGCTTGACCAGCGGAAGGTACTGCTCCAGCAGCGACGCCGCGGTCTCCTCGTCGACGTGCTCCAGCACGTGCGCGAGCAGCAGGCTGTCGAAGGATCCGGGGCCGCAGCCGGGGGCGGCGGCCAGCCCGTCGGGGGTGTAGGCGTTCAGGCCGCGCTCACGGCAGGTCCCCACCGAGTGCGGGTTGTGGTCGACCCCGACGCTGCCGGGACCGCAGTTGAGGAGGTTGCGCCCGAGCCCGCACCCGATGTCGAGGACCCGGCCCAGGTGCAGCCGCCGCAGGTTCCACCGGTACGGCGCCTGGGTGGGCAGCAGGCGCTTGATTCCGGCCTGCTCCAGGCGGGCCAGCCTCCGGGTGTAGTCGGAGGTGGCGGTGCTGGGGGTCATCGGCGTGCCCGGGGTCGGGGCACCAGAGGCTGCGGGGAAATCAGACATGGTTGTGCCGTCTCCTGAACGCGTCGTAGAAGGGCAAAAGCCCTCCTAGGGGTTCACAGGCTACGCAGGGCAGGCCACCCGCCGGGAGTACTCTGCCGATCTTTACAAGCAAGGCCGCGTCCGCTATCCGGAACCGGGTCCGCGACCTGCTTCAGCGCCCCTGGGGGCGACTGCGGGTTACCGGAAGACCGAAAGCGGAGGCTGCGGCGAGGCCACCGCGGAGGCGTCGGCGACCGGGGCCGCGCCGCCCGCGAAGTCCGCCAGCGCCCGGCCGTGCTCGACGCGTCCCGGGTGCGGATCGCTCGCGACCCGGCGGGTGAATTCCGCGACGGGCAGCTCGCGGTCGGCCGCCACCAGGACGGCGTTGCCGAACCGTTTCCCCCGCCACACCACCGGATCGGCGGCCAGCGCCAGCTCCGTGAACCGGGACGCGGCCGTCGCGATCTGGCCACGCAGGTGGGTCAGCGGCGGACCGTCCGCGAGGTTGGCGACGTACCACCCGGTGGGCGCCAGGACCCGGCGTACGTCGTCCAGGAACTCGGTGCTCGTCAGGTGCGCCGGGGTGCGCGCGCCGCTGAACACGTCCGCGATCACCAGGTCCGCCCAGCCGTCCGGCAGCTTGGCCAGGCCCGCCCGCGCGTCCACCGCGCGGACCCGGACCCGCGCCTGCGGATCCAGCGGCAGGTGTTCCCGTACGAAGGCGACCAGGGCGGCGTCGATCTCGACGACCTGCTGGGTGGAGCGGGGGCGGGAGGCGGCGGTGTAGCGGGCGAGGGTGAAGGCGCCGCCGCCCAGGTGCACGACGTTCAGGGGCTGCCGGGCGGGCGCGACGAGGTCGATCAGGTGGCCGATCCGCCGCTGGTACGCGAAGTCCAGGTACGCGGGATCGTCCAGGTCCACGTGCGACTGCGGGGCGCCGTCGATCAGCAGGGTCCAGGCGCCGGAGCGCTCACGGTCCGGCTCCAGCTCCGCCCGGCCGCCGTCCACCTGCCCGACGACCGCCTCGGCGCTGCCGCTGCCGCGTCCGCGCTGCCTGCCCTTGTTCCTGTCCTTGCCTGCCACCACCCCATTGTGCCGGGCGGCGGCCCGCAGGGGTCAGCGGCAGTTGTCCGCGGCCTCGATCAGCCGGGCCGCCTCGCCGAGGGCCGCGCGCAGCACCTCGGGGTCGGTGACCGGCCCGACGGCCTCCGGCGGGAGCAGCCAGCCGGTGGCGCCCGCGGTGGGGGAGGCGGTGTCGCCGAAGCGCATCCCGCGCCCGTTGGTCTGCGTACACGCACTGCCCGGGAGGTCCCAGGCGTCGGCGGTGCCGGACGGGACGAGGAAGCCGAGGGTGTCGCCGGATCCGTCGTGCAGGACGGGTCCGACCCCGCCGGCCTGGCTGGCGGCGCGGCGGATGATGTCCACCGCCTCCAGCCCCTGCCGGGTGGGCACGGTCACCAGATCCAGTTCCGGGGCCGCGCCGGGCTCGGGCGCGGTGTTCGTTCCAGTGCTCTCCATGCCGGCCTCCACCAAGGGAACCCCTCCTCGATCCGTATCCGCATGGGTTCAACGCACGGGAACGTCAACGGGTGCGGCGGCAAGACGCTGCAAAGGATGGCAGTTCATGGCGGATCGCGGGTGAGATATCCGTTTTGTAGGCAAACATCGCATGAACACCTTGGCGCTGGCGGTACGTTCATGCGCGCCGGGCTCCACCCTCACACGTCACAGCACCGGCGCTGCGTTCCTTGCCAGAGAGGTCACGTCCATGGCGGCGTTCCCCCACTCACCCAACTCCACGTTCCGGCGGCTGCGCGGGCAGCACTCCCCGGCCGAGTTCGCGGCCCTGGTGCGCCGGGCGGCGAAGGAAATCGGAGAAACGGTTTCCTGCGACGCGCGCTACATCGGCCGGGTCGAGTCCGGCGAGATCCGCTGCCCCAACTACGCCTACGAGCGGGTCTTCCTCCACATGTTCCCCGGCCGTGCCCTGGCCGACCTCGGCTTCTCCCCGCGCGCGAGCGTCCGCGGCCGGTCGGCGCAGCGCGCCCCCTTCTCCGTCCCCGTCCACCGATCCCCATCCAGTTCCAAGGAGAGCGACGTGCTGCGTCGCGCGTTCATGGCGGGCGGCTCCGCGACCGTGGCGGCCGCGACGCTCAGCCTCACCCTGCTCGGCGACACCCGCCGCCTCCCCTCCCGCGCCGGTGAGTCCGAGGCGGCGGCCGTCGAGGACGCCGTACGCCAGATCCGGCTGCTGGACGACCGGCACGGGGCCGACTCCCTGTACCGCAAGGCCGCCGAACCGCTGCGCACCGCCTATGCGCTGCTCGACGCGGGCGCCACCCGGCAGTCCACCGAGGACCGGCTGCACGCGGGCGCCGGCGAACTGGCCGTCTCGGTCGGCTGGCTGGCCCACGACTCCGGGCGCTTCGACGACGCCCGCTCGCACTACGCGGAGGCGCTGGCGACGGCGCGGGTCGCGCGGGACGCGGGCCTGGAGGCGCACGCCTTCAGCAACATGGCCTTCCTGGCCCGGGACTGCGGGCGCTCGCGCGAGGCGGTACGGGCGGCCCAGGCGGGCCGCCGCGCCGCGCGCTCCCTCGGTTCCCCGCGGCTGCTGTCGCTGCTCGCGCTGCGGGAGGCCGGCGGCTGGGCGGGGCTGGGCGACCGCAAGGCCTGCGAGGAGGCGCTGACGCTGGCCCACCGGGATTTCTCCCGGGGCGAGTCGGACGACGACCCCGAGTGGATGTCCTTCTTCGGCGAGGCCGAGCTGGAATCCCTGGAGGCGCGCTGCTGGGCGGCGCTCGGGGAGCACGCCCGCGCGGCCCGGCACGCGCGGCGCGCCGCGGACCTCCAGGATCCGCACTTCGCCCGGAACGTGGCCCTCTACACCGCCGAGCTGGCCGGCAACCTGGCCCGCGCGGGCGCCCCCGACGAGGCCGCGTGGGCGGGCGGCCGGGTCCTGGACCTGCTGTCCGAGGTCCAGTCCACCCGGGTCCGCGCCATGCTCTCGGAGACGGCCGGCACCCTTGTTCCGCATCAACGCTCTCCTCGGGTAGGCGCCTTCCTGACGCGGCACGCGGCAGTCTGAACCGGGGCCAGGCCGGCACCGTCTCCTCGGCTCACGCCGTGCCGGGCGCTGCCCGGACCCGCGCCTCAAACGCCGGCGGGGCTGAATGGTGCGGGTTGCCCTGCGGGCGGCTCGGCGGTGTCTGCTCGGCTCGAGCCGTGCCGGGCTCTGCCCGGACCCGCGCCTCAATCGCCGGCGGGGCTGAATTTGTCTGCGCTGAGCTTCCGGGCGCTGCCCGGACTCGCGCCTCAAACGCCGGCGGGGCTGAATGGTGCGGGTCTGTCGGCGCAGGTCGGTCCGTGGGGCCGTGCCGGGATGTCTCCTCGGCTCGCGCCTGCGGGCAGGTCCCGGCCATCGGCCTGGGTTGCGCGCTCGTCCTGCGGGGACACCCCGCCACGTCCCCACTCCCCTCCGCCCCAGCCACGCGAAGGAACTTCCCCCGCACTGCCGAAGCCGGCCGGTGGGGCGGGGACACGCAGGAGGGTCCCCGCAGGACGAGCGCGCAACCCAGGCCGCAGGGCGCAGCCACTGCCAAGTGCGCGAGCCGAGGAGATCCTCGTGCGGGGCCCCGACCCACCCCCACACACCGCCAAACCCCGCAGGGAACCGGCCCGGGCCGTAACACCGCCAAGCCCCCGCAGGGGACCCGGCCCGCGCAGGTCCGGCATATTCAGCCTCGCCGGCGTTTGAGGCGCGGGTCCGGGCAGCGCCCGGGGGCTTCGCGCAGCCGCCCCCAGAGCTTCGCGCAGCGGTTACGCGTCCAGGTGGCCCGTGTCGTTCCAGCGTTCCAGGGCGGGGGCCCCGTAGGCCCAGCCGAGGACCGAGAGGGAGGTGGGTTCCAGGCGGATGCGGGCACCGAAGGAGGCCTCGAAGCCGAGCCAGCGGGCGGCCAGGGTGCGCAGGATGTGGCCGTGGGCGAAGACCAGGACGTCGCGCTCCGCCGAGCGGGCCCACGCCACCACCTCGTCCGCCCGCGCAGCGATGTCGGCGACGGACTCGCCGCCCGGAACGCCGTCGCGCCAGATCAGCCAGCCGGGCCGGACCGCCTGGATCTCGGCCGGGGTCATGCCCTCGTAGTCGCCGTAGTCCCACTCCAGCAGCGCGTCCCACGGCTCCGCCTGCGCCCCGAACCCCGCCAGGTCGCAGCTCTCGCTCGCGCGGACCAGCGGGCTGGTGCGCACCTCCACGCCGGGCAGGCCCTTCCACGGGTCGCGGGCCAGCCGCTCGCCGAGGAGCTTCGCGCCCCGCTTGCCCTCCTCCAGCATGGGCACGTCCGTGCGTCCCGTGTGCTTGCCGAGCTGGGACCACGCGGTCTGGCCGTGGCGGGCCAGGAGGATGCGGGGGGCCATGGGGATTCTCCGGTTTCGTACGAGGTTGCGCGTTTATCCGGTCATTCCGTCGTCCGTCCATCATCCAACACGTGAACATCCGGTGATCCCCTCCGGCCCTACAGCCGGTTTCCGCGCCAAGCCCACGATTGTCAGTGGCGGATGGGACACTTCCGCGGGTGAGCTCCTACCCGCCCAGCAGCCCTGCGCAGCCGACCACCCTGCGGCAGCGGCTCGCCGGCCTGCGCGGCCCCGCCGTGCCGCCCCGTCCGCTCGACGCCCGGGCGCTGGCGGCCCTCGCCGCCAATCCCGGCTGCGGCAGACGCGCCCTGCTCGACGGCGCCGGCGTGGACAAGACCGTCCTCGCCGCGGCACTCGGCTCCCCCGCTGCCTTCGGGCAGTCGCAGTTCGCGATAGTCCGCGGGAACTCCTTCGAGGCCAAGGTCAAGGGCGACGGCGGAGCCGAGCTGCTGCGGCTGGTCCACGGCCACCTCGACCCCGCCGCCGAGCCCCCGGGGGCCGGCGCCCGCGTCCCCGACCTCACCGCCGCCGGCCCCGAGGGCCGCGCCGCCCGCACCGCGCTCGCCCTGCGCGAGGCCACCGCCGCCGGGCGGGAGACCGGGGCCTGGACCCTGCTGGACCACCCGATGCTGGCCCTGGAGGTGGCGGGCTCCCCGGCCTACCTGGAGCCGGACGCCGTCGTCGTGCATCCCGACGGCCGCTGGACCGTCGTGGAGATCAAGTCGTTCCCGATGATCGACGGGGCGGCCGACGCCGCGAAGGTGGGCGCCGCCGCCCGCCAGGCCGCCGTCTACGTCCTGGCCCTGGAGAAGACCGCCGAGAAGCTGGACGGCGCCGAGGTCGGGCACACCGTGCTGCTGGTCTGCCCCAAGGACTTCTCCAACCTGCCCACCGCCGCCCGCGTAGACGTCCGCCGCGAGCGCGCCGTGACCCGGCGCCAGCTGGACCGGCTGACCCGGGTCGAGGAGCTGGCCGCCGCCCTGCCCGAGGGGCTCAGCTTCGACCCGGCGCGGACCGCCGAGGAACTGGCCGAGGCCGTGTCCGCGGTGGACGCGGCCTACGCCCCCGAGTGCCTGGCCGCCTGCGAGCTGGCCTTCCACTGCCGGGACCGGGCCCGCGCAGCCGACGAGGTGACCGCGCTGGGCCGGTCCGTACGGGGTGAGCTGGGCGCGCTGACCACCGTCGAGGACGCGCTCGCGGCGGCCACCGGGGCCGGCTGCGCCGAGGATCCGACCGCCGCCGCGCTGCACCGCGCCGCCCGGCTGCGCGCCGAGGCGCTGGAACTGGCCGCCGCACGTCCCCCGCACCACGTCCCGGAGACCACCGAATGCCCCTGCTGAGCACCCTGGCCCGGCTGGAGGCCGTCCGCGCGGGCCGCGCGCAGCCGCTCGCGACCGTGCGCCACCGCCACCTGAGCGAGAACCCGATGGTCTTCGTGCCGCTCACCACGGCCGGTGAGACGGGGGCTCCGCTGGGCGCGCTGGTCGGGACCGACCGGCACGAGCCGCGGGTCTTCGTCATACCCCAGCCGCGCGACCGGGACCGGCGCTGGGAGTTCCTCGCGGACCTGGCGGTCCACGTGCTGGCCCACATCGACTCCTACGCGGACGACGTGGAGCCGGCCGAGCGCAGCGAGACCGACCCGGAGACCGGCAAGCGGGTCAAGGTCGAGACCGAGCTGTGCGTGGACGCGCCGCAGTTGATCGTGCCGAGCCGGGCGGGCATCGAGTACGTACGGCTGCTCGGGCGGTCGATGCGGTTCCGGCGCACCGCCGAGGAGGATCCGGACAACCCGTATCCGGCGCCCTCGCAGGTGCCGATGCTCGGGCGCTGGTTCACCCACCTCGCCGAGCGCGCGCGGGTGCCCGGCTCCTCGATGCTGCTGTCGGCGACGGACCTGCTGTCCCGGCACTGGGCGACCGGCCAGAGCAACCTGGAGGACCAGCACCTGGGCGCGCTGCTGGGCTGGATCGACCCGCCCGAGGGCCGGTCGGGGGCCGAGGCGGCCCTCCGGGCGGAGCTGGGCCGCGACAAGGACGGCCAGCTGCTGTGCCCGCCGGCCGGTCCGGCCACCGACCCGGCCTTCGACAACAGGCTGCTGGCCCCGGCGATCGCCCGCTACGACGCGGCGCGCACGGCCCTGGCGGCCCGGCCCGAGGGCGACGACACCGACGTGCGGAGGGCCGAGCGGGCCGTGCGCGAGCTGGTCGTGCCCCAGATGTCGAGCACCTGGCAGATGACGTGGGAGGCGATCGACCGGCTGCGCACCCTGCCTCCGGGCGAGCGCGCGGAGGAGCGCTGGACGCGCGACCGCTGGTCGTACACCGGCCACCGGGACCGCGTCCGGGCGGGCGAGCCGCCGCAGCCGCGCCGCGACGACGCGGTGACCGCGGCCCAGAAGCTGGCCACGCGGGAGACCGAGCAGGTGCGGCTCGACGCGCAGGAGGCGCTGGACGACCCCCTGGTGATGGCGGGCCGCCGCCTCACGGGCGAGGCCTTCGCGGGCGAGGTCACCGAGGTGGTGATGGAGTGGACGGAGTCGAAGCGGCCGAGCCCGCGCCCGCTGGTGACGGTGGCCACGGAGGACACCCCGCAGCTCTCGGACGGCGGCGGCGCGAAGGTGTTCCGCTCGCTGGACGGACGCCCGCAGAGCGCCCGGTTCGTACGCTTCGAGGAGGACGGCCAGGTGGTGCTGCGGCTCCTCGACAAGATGGGCCGCGGCCGGGATCCGGAGCCGGGCTCGGTGCCGGAGAAGGGCGACCGGGTGTGCTGGACGCTCTTCGAGCACGACGCGCGCGGCGGCCCGAAGCTCCCGGAGCCCGAGCAGACCCCGTGGACCCACGGCGGCCCGCCCGGGCACCTGACCGCCGTCCCCCTGCCCGACACCGTGACCGACGAGGACCTGCTGTGACCGCGACCGCCCCCTTCGATCCGGGCGCGGCGGCCGCCCGGGCGACCGCCGCGATCCTGCACGACACCCTGCACGGGACGGAGCGGGGCGTGGTCGTCGACTCCCCGCCCGGCGCCGGCAAGTCCACGCTCGTCGTCCGGGCGGCCCGCGAGCTGGCCGCGGCCGGGCGCCGGCTGATGGTCGTGGCGCAGACGAACGCGCAGGTCGACGACCTGGTGCTGCGCCTGGCCGACAAGGATCCGGAGCTGAAGGTCGGCCGGCTGCACAGCAGCGAGGGCGACGCGTACGACCCGGCGCTGCGGGAGCTCGCCTCGGTCACCCTGTCGGCCAAGCCGGGGGACCTCGCGGAGCTGCCGATCACCATCTCGACGGCCGCGAAGTGGGCGTTCGTCAAGGACGTCGAGCCCTGGCAGCACGCCATCGTCGACGAGGCGTACCAGATGCGCTCGGACGCGCTGCTGGCCGTGGCCGGGCTGTTCGACCGGGCGCTGTTCGTGGGCGACCCGGGCCAGTTGGACCCCTTCAGCGTGGTCGGCGCCGAGCAGTGGGCGGGCCTGTCCTACGACCCTTCCGCCTCGGCGGTGAGCACCCTGCTCGCGCACAACCCGCAGCTGCCGCAGCACCGGCTGCCGGTGTCCTGGCGGCTCCCGGCGACGGCTGCGCCGCTGGTCTCCCGCGCGTTCTACCCGTACACGCGGTTCCGCAGCGGTACGGGCCCGGGCGAGCGGCGGCTCTCGTACGGGGTCCCCTCGGACGGGTCGGGCCCGGACCGGGTGCTCGACGAGGCGGCCGAGGCGGGCTGGGGCCTGCTGGAGCTGCCCGCGCGGCACACCCCGCGCACCGACCCGGAGGCGGTCCGGGCGGTGGCCCTGGTGGTCCGCCGCGCCCTGGACCGCGGGGCGGTGACCTCCGACGAGCAGTCCCCGGCGCCGGCCGCGCTGACCGCCGACCGGATCGCGGTCGGCACCGCCCACCGCGACCAGGCGGCCGCGGTCCGCGCGGCGCTGGTCTCGCTCGGCGTCACGGGGGTCACGGTCGACACCGCGAACCGGCTCCAGGGCCGCGAGTACGACCTCACGGTGGTCCTCCACCCGCTGTCGGGCCGCCCGGACGCGACGGCCTTCCACCTGGAGACGGGCCGCCTGTGCGTCCTGGCCTCCCGGCACCGGCACGCGTGCGTGGTGGTGGCCCGGGCGGGCATAGCGGAACTCCTGGACGACCACCCGTCGACGGAACCGGTCCAGCTGGGCGTGACCGTGAAGTTCCCGGACGGCTGGGAGGCCAACCACTCGGTCCTGGCCCACCTGGCGGAACACCGCATCGCCTGGCGCCCCTGAGGCCAACCCGCCTCCCCGCCGCCTGAGGCTCCCCGGCCGGATCCCCTCGCGGCGCCGGTCCGTTTCGGCCACCCGGGGGAATCCGGTGGCGCCTGTGCGGGTTCCCGGGCGTGTGCGGCCACCATGGGGCCGACCCGTCCGGGTGGGCGGCGTACGCACCCTCCGGTCCGCCGACCCGAAGGCGCTGCCGTGAGCGAGAACCCCGCAGGGCGTGGACTCACGCCTTCCGTCGTGCCCCATGCCGGGCGCCGAGTACCTCGCCCACCTCGGCCAGGGTGCGCAGCTGCGCCGGCGTCAGGAGGTCGATCAGGTGGCGGCGTACCGACTCCACGTGGAGCGGGGCCGCATCGGTGATCGTGGCCACGCCGGTCTCGGTGAGGACCACCTCCGCGCCCCGGCCGTCGGTGGCGACCTCCTCGCGGCGGACGATGCCGCGCTGTTCCATGCGGGTGAGCTGGTGGGACAGCCGGCTGCGCGACCACTGCATCAGCTCGGCCAGCGCGCTGATCCGCATGCGGTGGCCGTCGGTGGAACCGAGCACCGACAGGACGTCGTAGTCGGCCTCGGAGAGCCCGCTGTCCTGGCTGAGGTCGCGTGCGATCCCTGCGTTGACCAGCGGGAACGTCCGCCGCCACGCGTACCAGGCGTCCTGCTCGGACTCGGTGAGCCAGCGCGGCTCGGGTACGGGGGTCATGCCTGCCACTCTAGCCAGGTCGGTGATACATCATCTACCTGGTTGACACGTCATCAACATCTCGGGTTTTATAGGTGACACATCAACCACCACATCCCTCGGGAGCCCCTGCCATGACCCGTCTGCACGTCGTCTCCGCCGCCACCCGCCCCACCTCCTCCGGCCGCCCCCTCGCCCAGTGGGTCACCGAGCAGGTCCGTGAGCGCGGCGGCTTCGAGGTCACCGCCGTCGACCTCGCCGAGATCGCGCTGCCCTTCCTGGACGAACCCGAATACGCCTCCACCGGGAACTACGCACATCAGCACACCCGCGACTGGAGCGCCCTGGTCGACTCCGCCGACGCCTTCCTCTTCGTCCTGCCGATGTACAACGGCGGCTTCACCGCCCCCTTCAAGAACGCCATCGACTTCCTCTACAACGAGTGGAAGGGCAAGCCGGTCGGCATCGTCAGCTACAGCGGCGGCCCCACCGGCGGCGCCCCGGCGGCCGAGATGCTGCTGCCGGTGCTCACCCGGGTCGGCATGCTGCCCGCCGCGCGGTCCGTCGCGATCCCGGGTCTCCCGAAGCTGATCGGACCCGAGGGGTTCCAGGCTCCGGAGACGCTCGCGGGCGAGCTGGCCGGCGTACTGGACGACGTGGCGGAGCTGTCCGCGCAGCGCGCCGCGGAGTCCGTCACGGTCTGATCCGACGCCCGGCGGGGCGGTCGTGACGGCGTCGGCCGATCACCTGCGCGACTCCCCCGCCCCTGATGTCACCCGTCTGCTCGCACGCCTCATCGTCCGCACAGGCGTTCCAGCCCGCCCCTGTGGGGTCTTGCGCGGCGTTGGACAATGGACGGTGGCCCGGAAGGATTTCGCACGCGCAGCAGGAGGACACGCATGGCAGAGCCCGAGCGGACCGAGCGGCGGCTACGGCCGGCGCCGCTGCTCTTCGAGCCCTCGGAGGCCGTGGCGGATCCGGAGCACTTCTTCGATCTGGAGTCCATCGTGGACCCGCGGGAGCTGCTGGCCCGCGCCACCGAACTGACCCTCGCCTTCCGGGCGGCCCAGGACCGGGCCGTGGAGTTCCAGGCGCTGGCCGCGGCGCAGCTCGCCGATCCGCGGCGGTTCGACCGGCTGTCCGCGGCGGCGATCGCCGAGCAGGCGGAGTGGACCGAGGACTACGCCGTCAAGATGATCGAGTTCGGCGAAACCCTCCAACGCGGATCGGGTACGCCGTAGGTCCAGCCTCGCCGGCGTTTGAGGCGCGGGGGTCCGGGGGCGGAGCCCCCCGCAGCGGAGCCGCAGGCGCAGGGGTCCCGCACCGCCAAGCGCAGCGGACTGGCATATGCGGGGCGCAACATACCCCAAAGCCACCCGCCCTGTCCCGGTTTCCGGTAACTCCTGGAAACCGGGCCACTACGGCCGGTAGACCTTGGCATATGACGACCCTGACGACGGCTCCCGGCTGCCCCGCCCTCGACGCACGGTCCGAGCGCGCCGACCGCACCCCGCGCACCGCGCACGTCACCCCGCAGGGCGCCGCCTGGCTCGCCTCCGCGTCCGCGCACCCCCGGACCACCCTCGCGCTGTGGGAGGCCCGGCCCTCCGCGTCCGCCACGCTGCCCTGCGGAACCGCCTTCGACGTCGTCAACGTCCCGCTCGTCCTCGGGCGCCGCATCCTGGACCTGCTCTGGGCCGAGGGCCCCGGCTCCGGCCCGGTCGCCGTGCACCGCGGCCGGCTGCTGCTCTTCGCCGCCCCGGGCACCGCCCACCGGCTTCCCGCCCTGCTGGCGTGGGAGGAGTGGGGAGGTTCCCGCAGCGCCCCGGCGCCCCTGTGTCACGGCCGCGGCGACGCCGTCACCGTGCCCCCGCTGGCCGCCGGGCCCGGTCCCTCCCGGTGGCTCGTGGCACCGGACGCGCGCGAGCCCTGGCTTCCCGGGCCCGAGGCCCTGCTCTGGGCCTTCGTCCGGGCGGCCCGCACCCCCGCACCGACCGGACCTGGGGATATCGATTTTTCGTTCCGCGGATCCTCCTGCTAATGTCTTCCTCGTCAGCAAGCGCCGCTAGCTCAGTTGGTTAGAGCAGCTGACTCTTAATCAGCGGGTCCGGGGTTCGAGTCCCTGGCGGCGCACAGACGGAAGAAGGCCCCCACGCAAGTGGGGGCCTTCTTCGTCATGCCGTGTCGCGCCACGTCATGTCATGTCATGTCATGTCATGTCATGATCTTCACCGTGTAGGCGCCGGACCGGGTCCGGTCCGCGACCTCGATGGTGATCCGCTCCCCCGGCACGGTGTACGTCTCGCCCACCTCCAGCGGCGCGTCCGCCAGCGGCGGGTATACCGAGCGGTCCCAGCACGCCTCCGTCTCCGGATGCGCGTCCAGCACCTCGATGGGGCCACCGCCCGACGACGCCTCGTTGCGCACCCGGTAGACCAGGACCCCTTCCGTGCAGGTGTCCCCGTCGTTGCCGGCGGAGCCCCGCGCCTCGACGGCGATCGCGCTGCCGGGACCCGTACGGATCACCGCGAGCCGGGTGCCGCCCGTACCGCCGCTCGGCGGGGCCTGCGCCAGCGGCTGCAGGGTGTGCAGCGAGGAGCCCGACTGCACGCAGTCCACCTGGGAGGCGTCCAGCCAGCCCAGCTTCCACTTGTGCCAGGCGAAGAGGTCCGGGGCCATCCCGAACTGACTGCCCATGACGTCCCAGTCGCCGACGTAGGTGTCCCAGTCGCCCTTGCCGTCCGTGGGCCGGTGGTAGAGGTCGGGCAGGTCGAAGACGTGTCCGGTCTCGTGGGCCAGCACGTTCCGGTCCGGCGGGTGGCGTTCGAAGACGGTGACGATCCGCCGCAGTTCGGTGCCGTCCGCGACGATCGGGCGTTCGAAGTTCACGACCTTGGTGGCGTCGGAGTCCACGCCGGGCGCGTCCGGGTCGGCGACGAAGTAGACGACGTCGTACTGGGCGAAGTCCACCGCGGCGTCGGCGGTGGCGACCGCGTCCCGCAGGTAGGCCGCGCGGTCCGCGGGGGCCCAGTCCCGCCTTATGCCGTACGCCGTGGACGGCTTGGGCATCCGGATCCACTGCTTCTGCGGGTGCGGGACGAGGCGGAAGCGCCCGTACGAGGCCTGCTCGAAGAAGTCGCTGGTGGCGGGGAAGTAGTCGCCGGTGATCTGCTCGGGCGTGAGGGTGCTGCGGTGGTCGGGGAACGAGAGGAAGACCATCACCGCGTTGAGCGTGCGCTCGGGCTTGGGGTAGGCGCCGTTCCAGCTGTCCACCCCCAGGGAGTGGTGCGCCCCGGTGCGGGTCAGGGCGCAGGGGCCGGCTCCGGGATCGGCCACCGCGGGACCCGCGACGAGCGACATGGCGGCGAGCGCCGTGAGGGAAGTGAGCGCCGCAGCGGTACTTCGGATGCGGGAACGGTCCACTCCCCCGGGTGTCTGCTGTCGCGCCACATCGACCTCCGGTGGTGGATTCGTGCCTGTTTAGCCACCTTGAGGCGATTGTCTTACTAATGCCCTGTTCCGCTGCCCCACACGAGTGAGCAATAGGGCAAGCCGGTGACCCCCGGACTTCACGCGCCTGCCTACAGAACGTCACGACCGATCACCCGAGATCAGCAGGGGGCGCCGCTCGCTCAGAGCCGCGCAGAAACGATCACGCGATCTTGGTCCGCCGATCCGTCATCACGCCGAACTCCCGCGTCTCACCCGGCGACGCCGCTGGATAGGGCCTCCCGGCAGCCTCTATGATCGGCACACTTTCCTGCACGGACACTCACGAACACTGCGGGGCCAACGGTGAGCGGAACCTCAGAAGGAACCGGTTCGGCGGCCGACAGCATCCGATCGGCCATCACGGAGCGTCACCCGGCAGTGCCGGCGGTGCCGTCGACCTCGGTCAATCCGGTCATCCCGGCTATCCCAACCATCCCGGCCATCCCGGCCAACTCGGCCGACCCGGCGTCGCCCCGCCGCGCCGAGTCCGAGCTGCGCGACTACCGGGCCGCCTTCAACGCGGCCCACCTCGCCATGGCCGTCGTCGACCGCGACGGCTACGTGGTCGCCGCCAACCAGGCGTTCGCGGGGCTGCTGGGCAGCGAGCCGCACGCGCTCGTCCACCGATGCGCCGCCGACCTGGTGGACCTGGCCGCGGAGGCCCGCACCTGGGCCGCGTACCAGGAGGTGCTCCGCGGCCGGCAGGCCCGGCTGCGCTGCACCCGGCGCCTCAAGCACCCCGACGGGCACTCGCTGTGGACCGAGGTCACGCTCGGGCCCGTACCCGGGACCGGGGACGTCCTGCTGTCCGTCTCCGACATCAGCGACCGGCGCGACCTCCAGGCCCGGCTGCGCCACCTCCAGATGCACGACCCGGTCACGCGGCTGCCCAACCGCGCGCTGTTCTTCGAGCGGCTCTCCGCCGCCCTGGAGGCCTCCTCCTACGACCACGGCGGCGGCACCGGCCGGATCGGCCTGTGCTACCTGGACCTCGACGGGTTCAAGGCCGTCAACGACACCCTCGGCCACCGGGTCGGCGACCGGCTGCTGACCGCCGTCGCCGCCCGCCTGACCCAGTGCGCCGACCAGTCCGGATACGGGCGCACCGGCGGGCACCTGGTCGCGCGGCTCGGCGGCGACGAGTTCGCCCTGCTCGTGGAGGACTCCACCGGCACCGAACAGCTCGCGGACCTGGCACGGAGCGTCCTGGCCGCCGTACAGGAACCTTTCGACCTGGCCGGGCAGCGGCTGTCGGTCTCCGCGTCGATCGGGGTCGTGGAGCGCGCGACGGACGGCACCTCGGCGACCGGGCTGATGCAGGCCGCCGACACGACCCTGTACTGGGCCAAGGCGGACGGCAAGGCCCGCTGGACCCTCTTCGACCCGGAGCGCAACGCGCACCGCATGACCCGCCAGGCGCTCTCCTCCACGCTCCGGCCGGCCGTGGAGCGCGGCGAGTTCGAGCTGGAGTACCAGCCGCTGGTGGACCTGGAGAGCGGTGCGGTGCGCGGGGTCGAGGCCCTGGTGCGCTGGAAGCACCCGCAGTTCGGCACGCTCACGCCGAATCGGTTCATCGGAATTGCCGAAGAGGACGGCTCCATCGTCCAGTTGGGGCAGTGGGTGCTGAAGACCGCCTGCCGGCAGGCGCGGCGCTGGCAGATCGAGCAGCCCAGCGACGCGCCGGTCTTCGTCTCGGTCAACGTGGCCGTGCGGCAGGTGTGGGACTCCGACCTGGTGGGCGACGTCGCGGAGATCCTCGCCGAGACGGGCCTGGCACCGCAGCTGCTGCAGCTGGAGCTGACCGAGTCGGCGGTCATGGGCTCGGCGGGCCGCCCGCTGCAGGCCCTCCAGGCACTGAGCGACATGGGCGTGCGGATCGCGATCGACGACTTCGGCACCGGGTACTCGAACCTGGCCTACCTCAGCCGGCTGCCGGTCTCGGTGCTGAAGCTGGACGGCTCCTTCGTACGGGGCTTCCGCTACGAGGAGGGCACGCACCCCAACCCGGCCGACGAGACCATCGTCGAGGCCCTGGTCCAGCTCGCGCACCGGCTGGGCCTGACGGTGACCGCGGAGTGCGTGGAGACGCCCGGGCAGGCGGCCCGGCTGCGCCGTGTCGGCTGCGACACGGGACAGGGCTGGCTCTACTCCCGCGCGGTGGCCCCGGACGTGATCGCCCGCATGATCGTCCGCCAGGCGGCGGAAGCGGCCTCGGCCGCAACCGTGGCCACGGCTGCCGACTCGGCTCCCGCCTCCGTTGCGGCCGCCGCACAGCCCGACGAGCCCGCCCCGCACCCCCTCGTCTGAGAACCAGGGGGACGGGACGGGCCTGCCGGGGTCCGGCCGCCGGGGCCGGGACGTGGGCCGGGCGGGCTCTAGCCGTTGACGACGTTGTCGTAGCGCAGGGCGACGTAGCCCGAGGCGGCGTGGCCGGCGATGCGTCCGTCGGTGCCTCCGTTGAGGTAGTCCTGACCGCGCATCATGTCGTCGTTCGGGTTGGACTCGTGGATGTACGAGAACTTCCCGGCGCCCTTGTCGATCCACTTCTCGAAGAGCACCACGTGCCCGCTCGACGTGTTCAGCGCGTCGCCGGGCTGGAGGTCGGACTTGGAGATCGTGGTGCTGACGCTCGGAAGGCTGGCGGTCGTGTAGCTGGTGGCGGCGTGCCAGGCCATGGAGATGAAGCCCGAGCAGTCGGTGCGGTAGGTGTGGTCGCCGTCCGGGTCGGAGGCGTACGCGCTCTGGCTGTACGGGATGTCACGGCTCAGCCAGTTCGCGGCGCGGCTCATGATCTCGCTGCGGGCGATCTGCCCGCCCTTGGTGGAGGGGGTGGGGGTGGGGGGCACCGGCGGCCGGTAGGTGCAGTCGTTGGCGAAGGCGGAGAGCAGGGTCTGGGTCCAGCCGCTCGCGTCGACCGGGTCGGCGGGGTGGTAGGCGATGTCGTCGCCCTTGCCGTCGGTGGGGTCGGCGTCGTGGTACCAGTACATGCCGCCGTTCGTCCGGCCGTAGTAGAGGCCGCCGCCGGGCGAGACCAGGCTGTCGACCGCCGACCACCCGCTGCTCTTGAGCTCCGAGCTCTCCCAGTCGCCGACGCCGTTGATCTGGTAGGAGAGCAGCCTGCCGTCGGCCGTGCTGGCGATGAGGACGTCGTCTCCGGCGGCGGCAAGGGTCTTGAGGACGAAGCCGTCGTCGATCACCGCGTGCTTGGCGATGTGGGCGGGTCCGCTGGGCTTGGCCTGGGAGACGTTGTACCGGTGGAGCTGGCCGGCGACCGTGCCGTAGAGGTGGCCGGCGCCGTCGTAGGTCATCTTGTCGAAGGTCCAGCCGCTGTCCCAGATCCTGGTGACTCCGGCCAGGGCCAGGGCGTTGTCGTTGGTCTGGATGTCGACGCGGTACAGCTCGCCGGCCGTGGACGTCACGAGGACGGTGTTGAAGTTGAGGGTGGCCATCGCCTTCGGCGTGAAGCCGAGGTTCGAGCCGATCAGGGTCTTGACCCGGTCGCCGGTATTGGGGGATATCGCCGTGTAGGTGAGGCGTCCGTCGGCGAGGACGCCGTAGACGGACACGTCACCGCCGCAGATGGCGGCGGCCTGGGCCGGGGCCGAGGTGACGGTGACCAGGCCGAGGGTGGTGGCGCCGACGGCGAGGGTGGCGGCGAGGCGGCGCTTGAGGGACGACGAGAACATGGGTGTCTCCGGATTCGGGCAGCCCTGACGTACTCGCGTCGGGCTGGAGGAGGGGAACGAGGAAGCAGAAGGAGGAGGTACGGCGCGGCGGGAGCGGCGGCTCAGTACCAGTTGTTGTTCAGGAAGTGGGTCCAGGCGCCGCAGGGCGTGTTGTAGCGGCCGTCGATGTAGGACAGGCCCCACCTGATCTGGGTGACGGGGTTGGTGCGCCAGTCGTCGCCGAAGGCGTCCATCTTGGAACCGGGCAGGGCCTGGGGGATGCCGTAGGCCGTGGAGCTCGGGTTGTCGGCCCAGTAGCGCCAGCCGCTCTCCTTGTCCCAGAGCTGCTCCAGACAGTTCCACTGGGTGGAGTTGTTCCAGGCACCGCCGTCGTGCTTGTTCATCAGATCGCGGCCGGCCGCCTTCACCGCGGGTATGTCCCTGCCGTCGAGCGGGTCCGCGGTGGTGGTGCAACTGAAGGTCGCCGGCTGGGCGGAGAGGAGCTTCTGCGTCCAGCCGCCCGTGTTGACGGGGGTGTCGTTGTGGTAGGCGATGTCCGTGCCGGTGCCGTCGGCCGGGTTGGCGTCCTTGTACCAGTACATGGCGCCCGTGGTTTCGATCCGGCCGTAGTAGAGGCCTCCACCAGGCGATACGACCTGGTCGAAGCCGGACCAGCCGGCGGTCTTGAGGTCGTCGCGGTCCCAGCTGCCGTCGCCGCTGATCTTGTACGAGTAGAGCGCGCCGGCCGACGTGGTGGCGAGCAGCCGGTCGTCGCCGGCGGCCGTGAGGGTCTTCAGGACGAAGCCGCCGCCGATCTCCTTGCGCTGGCCGATGTGCGCCGAGCCGGTCGGCTTGGGCTGCGAGACCAGGTACTGGATCAGGACGCCGCCCGCGGTGCCGTAGAGGTGCCCGTGGCCGTCGTAGGTGAGCTTGTCGTGGGTCCAGCCGCTGTCGAAGAGCTTGACGGGCGGGCGCTCCAGGACGAGGGAGGTGTTGTTGGTGAGCACGTCGAGGCGGTAGAGCGCACCGGTCGTCGACGTGACGAGGATGGTGTTGAAGTTGAGGGTGGCCATCGCCTTCGGCTCGAACCCCAGGTCGGCTCCGACCAGCACCTTCTTCAGCTCGCCGGTGGCGGGCGTGATGGTGCTGAAGGTGAGGCGGCCGTCGGGAAGGATGCCGTAGATCGAGGCCGTCCCGCTGCAGCTCGTCGCGGCCTGTGCGGCCGGGGCGGTGGCGACGGACGCGGCGGTGAGCAGTCCGGCACCGATCGCGGTGGAGAGGGCGGCGACCGCGCTCTTGCGGGCAGCCTGACGGAGGGTGGTGGTCACTGCGTTCTCCTGGGGAACGTTCGTGGGGGGGCGAGGATGCCGTCAGCGATGCGGCTCGGTGGTGCTGTAGCCGTGCGCCCGCAGAGGGGCGCGGGCGCCGTCGAGGATGGCGCGGGCCTGGTGGAGGGCTGCGGCCTCGGAGGCGGCGCGCAGGAAGAGGTAGACGTCCACGCCGTCGTCGGCGGCTTTGGTCCGCAGGTGTTCGAGTCCGTGCGCCGCGGGCGTGTGGGCCCAGATCAGATCGGAGACGAGCGCGAGCGCACCGCTCCGATCAGGGCCATGACAAGGTCCGGAGAGGGAGGCCCGGATGACGCGCATGCCGGCTAGTCCCAGTTGATGCTGTCCGTGATGGACGTGGGCGCCGTGTCCCAGTTGATGCTGGCCTCGGCGGAGGCGCCGACGTGGTGGCCGCTCTCGGCGGAGGCGGTCACCGTGGTGGTGGTGAGCGCGCCGGCGCAGAGGGCGGTGAAGACGGCGGCGGCAGCGGCGAAGCGGGCGGTGCGGGACATGGTTTCCCCCGAGGTCGAAAGCCGGTGAGCGATGCGTTCGGTGCGGTGTGGTGCGCGCTGATCCGGATCGTCCTTGCGGCTCTGGCCTGAGTCGGGGACTCTCGTCCCCGCCGTCCCGGTGAGCACCATGTTGCTGCCCTGGACACCTGTGAAAAAGAGGTTCCGGCTGGCACCAACAGGTCTGGCACCTTGGTGACAGTCTTCGCCTACGATCACGGAGGCGGCGCTCGCCAGGGGCTGCCCAACTACAGTCGGGGGACTGGGAGATGCTGCAAACGCTGGGGCTCGGTGCCGACGTGGAAGCCGTGTACCGGGGCATGCTGGCCGACCCCTCGGGAGGGATCGCCGAGCTGAGCGCCCGCCTCGGACTCACCCAGGCGCAGGTCCGCGAGGGCCTGGACCGGCTCGTCGACCTCGACCTGCTCAGACCGTCACGCGATTGCCCGGGCGCGCTGCGGGCGGTGAGACCCGAACTGGGCCTGGAACTGCTGCTGCGCCGCCAGGAGGAGGAACTGGCCCGGCAGCAGCAGGAGCTGGCCCGCAGCAAGGCGGCCGCGGCGCAGGTGGTCTCCGAATTCGCCGAGCTCTCCCCCAACACCGAGGTCGACGGCGCGGAACGGCTCGTGGGGATGGACGCCATCCAGGGCCGACTCGAACAGCTCGCCCACGGCCTGGTCAGGGAATGCCTGGCGATACTGCCGGGCGGCGCGCTGTCCGAGGCGAGCCTGGAGGCCTCCCGGCCGCTGGACCAGCGTGCGCTGGCCCGCGGCATCGAGATGCGCTCGGTGTACCAGGACAGCGCCCGCAACGATCCGACGACGCTCGCCTACGCCCGATGGCTCACCGAGCAGGGCGGCCAGGTGCGCACCAGCCCGCTCCTTCCGCCGCGGCTGCTGATATTCGACCGCACGGTCGCGGTCGTGCCCATCGACCCCGGCAACTCCCGTCTGGGCGCCCTGTGCACCAGCGCGCCGGGGATCGTGGCCTCCCTCGCCACCCTGTTCGAGCAGACGTGGGCCTCGGCCGTACCGCTCGGAGCCGACCGCCCCCGCCCCAGCGACGCCCGCCCCACCGCGACCGAACTCGAACTGCTGAAGCTGCTGGCCTCGGGCATGACGGACGAGGCGGCCGGCAAGCGGCTCGGGGTGTCCCTGCGTACCGTCAGGCGCCAGATGTCCGCCCTGATGGAACGCCTCCACGCGACGAGCCGCTTCGAAGCGGGCCTCAAGGCGGCGCAGCAGGGCTGGCTCTGACGGTGGCTCCGCCGGTCAGACGCTGCGGACGAACGCGGCGAACGCCTCCGGCCCGACGGTGAAGACAGGCCCGTTGGGCCGCTTCGAGTCCCGCACGGCGACCCGGCAGGGCTGCGCGGCCACCTCGACGCAGTCGCCGCCGGTGTTCCCGCTGTAGCTGGACTTACGCCACAAGGCGCCCGTCGGGTTCTGGCTGCTCCGCATAACGCTCCTCCATGACCCGGGTGATCAACGCCGCCGAGTCCTCGACAGAGAGAGCGGCGGCCTGCAAGTGAGCGTAACGAAGCGCGGCTTCCCGGACCGTGTCGGGGTTGGCCGTCGTGTGGCCCGAGATGAGGTCTTCCGTGTAGACCAAGTCCGGGTCGTTGGCGAACCGCATCGCGTTGAACGCCCCGATCAGGCCGGCGTGTTCGCCGGCCGCATTGGGGAGTACCTGGATCTGCACCCACCGGTTCCCATGGAAGCTCAGCAGGTGAGCGAGTTGCTCACGCATCGCCTGTCGACCACCAATCGACCGGTGAAGCACTCCCTCGTCGAGCACCACCCAGACCATCGGCGGCTTCTCCCGGCGCAGGATGCGATGGCGCTCCATTCGGGCCGCGACCAGCTCATCGAGCTGTTCCGGAAGCCCGCTCGCCAGCACAGCCCGCGCGTACGCCTCCGTCTGGAGCAGTCCGTGCACCAGCTGAGGCTGATAGGCGGAGATGAACGCCGCCCGGGCCTCCATTTCCGCGTAGGCCTGGAACCACGTCGGCAACACGCTGCGCAGGACCAGCCCGACCAGCCGCGAGAAGTGCCCGCCCGTCCCGAGGGCCGCGTCGACCCGTTCGGAGAAGTCCCGAGTAGGGACCCTTCGGCCGTTCTCGACCATGCCGATCAGGGAGCCCGTACAGAAGATGATCGCGCCCAACTGGGCCTGCTTCAGGCCGGCGTCCTCTCTCAGGCGGCGCAGCTCATAGCCGTAGTAGTCCAGCGGCGAGGCGCTGGGATCGATGTCGCGGGCCTGGACCATGGGACGGTCACCCCCATGTAGACGCGGGTCGGATTCGCACATAGCCGAGCGTAACGACACCACTGCGACGCGATGTCGGGAATCCGGTAAACATGTGACACACCTCCGCCCCGCCCCCGGAGAGGGGACAGGGCGGGGGCGTCGCTCGGCGCGGGGTGGGGGGAGATCAGCAGGCGCCGAGGTCCTTCCAGACACCCCATTCACCGGTGGTGCCCGGCGTCTCGTTCTGCGTCCACCACTGGGCCTTGTACTTGCGGCCGTTGTGGGAGACCTCGTTGCCCGCCGTGTAGATCGTGCCCGCGACGTACGCCGGGAGCGATCCGCAGCCCGTGGGCGGGGTCGTCGGCGGCGTGGTCGGCGGGGTCGTGGGCGGGGTGGTCGGAGGCGTGGTGGGCGGAGTGGTCGGCGGGACCGTGGTGCCGCCGAGGGCGTCCGAGATCTGGTTCAGCAGCGTGGCGTTGTTGTCCAGGCCGAGCAGGGAGTACATCATCGCGCCGGCCAGGCCGCGCTGCTTGCCGTAGTCGACCCGGGCCTGGATGGACTTCTGGTTCAGGCCGGTGAAGAACTCGCCGTCCTTGTAGAAGTACGAGGACTTCGACTGGTCGTCCCAGAAGGTGGTCGACGCGTTGTCGACGATCCCGCCGAGCTCCTTGTAGTGGGCGATGCCCGCCTGCTGGCTGAGCGGACGCGCCGCGGAGCCGCCGGTAGCCGTCTGGGCGAGGCCGTTGGTGGTGCCCGCCGGGACGCCCTTCCAGCCGCGGTAGTAGAACTCGTAGCCCAGGGTCAGCTTGCCGGCGGGGAAGCCGCCCGCGATGCCGTAGGCCGGGTTGCCGTCGATCCAGGAGTCGATGGCGTTGTCGATGCTGTACTTCTCGGTGCCCGGGGCGATCGGGTCGGTCGGGTCGGCCGGCGAGGGGTGCAGCGGGGACTGGTGGTACGTCGGCCCGTCGCCGTCCCAGGCGCCGTGCATGTCGTACGTCATGATGTTGGCGTAGTCCAAGTACTGGCCGATCTTGTCGGTCTCGATGTACTTGATCTTGTCCTGGCCGGCCGGCAGGGCCGCGGTCAGCATGTACTTCTTGCCGCCGTTGGCCGCGCCCTCGGCGTCGAGCTGCTTGCGGAACTCCTGGAGCAGCAGGGTGAAGTTCTGCTTGTCCTCGGGGCCGTAGTGGTTGCCCAGGTGGCCGCCGGAGGAGCCGGGGTACTCCCAGTCGATGTCGATGCCGTCGAAGATGCCGGCCGCGGTGCCGGGGCCGCCGAAGCCGCCCTCCACCGGGAGGTCGCCCTTGATGTACTGCTTGATGCAGGAGGCGACGAGCTTCTTGCGGGAGGCGTCCGTCTTGGCCGCGTCATGGAAGAACTTGGAGTACGTCCAGCCGCCCAGCGAGATGTTGATCTTCAGGTGGGGGTACTTGGCCTTCAGTTCCTTGAACTGGTTGAAGACGCCCACGATCGGCTGGTTCCACGTGTCGGCGACGCCGTCCACGCTGTCCGCCGCGCCGAAGGACTTCTGGTAGTCGGCGTACGAGTCGCCCGCGCCGTCACCGGCGTTGGGGTTGTTGTCGTCGCCCGCCGCCTTGTTCGCCTCGAAACAGGTGAGGTCGGTGGGGTGGATGTTGCCGAACGAGTAGTTGATGACGTCCAGCTTGCCCGCTATGCCACGGGTGTCGAGGTGCTTGGGGTAGAAGGCGTTCCCGTACACGCTCCACTGGTCGTAGTAGGCGATGCGGACGCCGCCGGCCCCGGCGGTGACACCGGCGTCCGCGGCCTGGGCGGTGCCGAGTCCCGCGAAGGAGGCAAGCGCTCCGGCTGCCAGCGCGGCCGTGGCGGCGGCTGCGATGAGTGGTTTACGGATGTGCATGAACTGCTCCGTGGGGGTGGGAGGGGAGAGCAAGAAGTTCAGGTGAGAGCAGTGATAGCGATCACTCCAGCCCCGCGTCAATGGTTCGGACCAAAGAAGGACTAGACCACTCCCGACCCAAATCCCCTTGTCAGAGACCTGAGCGCACATCAGAAACCGCTCGCCACCCCGGGTGACGAGCGGTTTAAGGCTGCCTTCAGGCACCCCCTCGCAAGGTTTCGGCAACAAACCAGCCGAACCCCGTTCGCACGCGGTCAATCGGCCGCGGGCGCCTCCACGGGCATGCCGTACGCATCTGCGACGAGGCCGTACGAACGCAACCGGGCCGCCCCGCTGTGGGTGTTGGCCGTCAGCATCAGCTCGTCCGCGCCGGTCCGCTTGGCGAGGTCGTCGAGCCCGGTGCGGACCTCGTCGGCGGTGCCGTGGACGACGTTCGAGAGCCAGCTGTCCACGAACTCACGCTCCGGCCGGGAGAAGGGGTACGCCGCCGCCTCCTCCGGCGTCGGGATCAGCCCGGGCCGCCCGGTGCGCAGCCGCAGCATCGACAGCGCGCCGGTGAGCACCTGCGCGCGGGCCTCCCCGTCGGTGTCCGCGGCGAGCGCCGAGACCCCGATGACGGCGTACGGGGCGTCCAGGACGGCCGAGGGCCGGAAGGCCTGCCGGTAGAGGTCGAGCGCGGGCAGGGTGCCGGCGGCCGAGAAGTGGTGGGCGTAGGCGAAGGGCAGGCCGAGTTCGCCGGCCAGCCGGGCGCTGAAGCCGGAGGAGCCGAGCAGCCAGATCGGCGGCCGTCCGGCGGAGCCCTGCACCGGGCCGGGTACGGCGTGCACGCGGGCGTACGGGTGCCCGTCCGGGAAGTCGTCGTCGAGGAAGCGGGTGAGCTCCGCGAGCTGCCGGGGGAACTCGTCCGCGGCCTCGTCCAGGCGCCCGGGTCCGCGCAGCGCGGCGGCCGTGCGGCCGTCGGTGCCGGGGGCGCGGCCGAGCCCGAGGTCGATCCGCCCCGGGGCGAGCGCCTCCAGGGTGCCGAACTGCTCGGCGATGGCGAGCGGGGCGTGGTTGGGCAGCATGACCCCGCCCGATCCGAGCCGGATGCGGGAGGTGTGCGCGGCGAGGTGGGCCAGGATCACGGCCGGGGAGGAGCTGGCGACGCCGGGCATGGAGTGGTGCTCGGCGACCCAGTGGCGGTGGTACCCGCGGGATTCTGCGAGCCGGGCTATCGCCACGCTGGTGCGCAAGGAGTCGTGGGCGGTGCTGCCGGCGCCCACGGTGACCAGGTCCAGGACGGAGAGCGGCACGCCCGCCCGGCCCCGCGCGGTGCCCCGGATGCCGTTCCCGCCCTCCTGTCGAAGTGCGCCACCAGTGTCACTCATCGTCGCTCCCGTCTCGCCGTGTCATCCGTACGAAGAATTCGAACCGTGAGCGGTCGCCGGGCATTCCCGGCACAGTGGGGCAGTGGGCGTGACCATGGCATATGCCAGCGGAGTAGATCCAGGCAGAGAGACCTGATTGAGCCATCAATCTCCTCAACCGGCGCTCCACATGGGCCTCTTGGTGGCTATCGTGGTAGGGCAAGCGGTAACAACCTGCTAGGGGGAAACCGTGGCGCTGAAGCCCGAGCCGACCGCGCCGTTCCACTCGGTGCAGTACGCACTACGCGTACTCGAAACGATCGCACGGCACACCGGTGGTGTGACCGACGTGCAGATCGCGCGTGAGACCGGCCTGCCCGCAGTCCATCTCGCTCCGATGCTGCTCATGCTGCGCCGGGAGGGATATGTCCTGCAGGTGTCCGACGGCGCCTACGCCATAGGGGATTCCCTCGTGCTGCTCGGCTCCGGCATCGACCGGCAGCAGGCCCTGACGGACAAGCTCCAGGAGACGCTGGACCGGCTGCGCGACTCGGTCGGCGCGGCCGTCTACATCAGCCGGTACGTGGACGGTGAGGTCAGGATCACGCAGTTCGCGGACAGCCCCCGCACGCCGAAGGTGCACGAGTGGGTCGACTTCCGCTCCGCCGCGCACGCCAGCGCGGTCGGCAAGTGCCTGCTGACGCAGCTCGACCTGAACGGGCGGCGCGACCACCTGTCCCGGCACAAGATCGCCCGGCTCACGTCGAAGACCATCGTCAACGAGCGGATCCTGTTCTCGAAGCTGGACGCCCAGCCGGCCACCGTGCCGATGCTGGACCTGCAGGAATACGCCGTGGGCACGGTCTGCGCGGCGGTCCCGATCACGGCCGGGGCCTCGGTGGGCTGCCTGGCCCTGTCGATGCCGGTCGAGCACGCGCACCGGCTGCGGGCCGCGGCGGACACCCTGAACCGGAAGGCCGCACCTCTGCTGCTGTCGCTCACGCTCTAGCGGGTGGGGGGCGGCCAGGGAGCGCCCGCCGGGGCCGGGCAGTATCGGCCCGGAAAACACTTCGGGCGGTTCCCGGTGAACCGGAAACCGCCCGAAGGACAGGTGCGCCGCCAGGGACTCGAACCCCGGACCCGCTGATTAAGAGTCAGCTGCTCTAACCAACTGAGCTAGCGGCGCCTGCTGACAGAGAAAATACTACCTGCTCCTCCGGGGTGCTCAAAACCAGTAACCGGGGGGCGGTGCGGGGGCCGCTGCGCGGAGCCTTCTCCCCGCCCCGCCCTTTCGCCGTTTCCCGGGCTCTGCCCGGACCCGCGCCTCAAACGCCGGCGAGGCTGAAGGATCGGGGCTCCGCCCCGGACCCCGCTCCTCAAACGCCGGAGGGGCTGGAATGGCCGGGCCGATCCAGCCCCGCCGGCGATTGAGGCGGTCTTTCAAGCCCCGCCCAGGAGGTCCGTGCGGGTGTGGGACTCGTACACGGTGAGGAGGGTGGACAGGGCGGGCTCGTCCAGGGGGGCGTAGCTCCCGGCAGGGGTGCGGTGCCAGACCGGGTCCGGGCAGCGGAAGCCCTCGCGGCGGAGGGAGACCCGGTGGATCTTGTTCGTCGCCGTGACCGGCATCGCCGGGACGATCCGGACGTACCGCGGGGACATCTTCGTGCCCAGGTCCGGCTGGAGGGAGAGGAACCTCGTGAAGGACGACGGGTCGAACACCGCGCCGTCCCGGAGGGAGACCGCCGCCATGACCTGGTCCCCCGACACCTCGTCCGGGACCCCGTAGACGGCGACCGCCGCCGCGTCCGTCCAGCGGGCCAGGATGTTCTCGATCACCGCCGCGGCGAGGTTCTCGCTGTCGACCCGGAGGCGGTCGTCCGTGCGGCCCGCGAAGTAGAGGAAGCCCGCCGCGTCGCGGAAGAAGAGGTCTCCCGTCCAGTACCAGCCGCCCCGCGTGCGGTCGGCCTCCGCGTCCGGGTTGCGCCAGTACCCCTCGAACAGGCTGCGGCCCCGGTTGACCAGTTCGCCGATCGCGGCCGAGCCGTTGAGCAGGCGGCCGTCCGGGGCGAGGAGCGCGGGCGGGCACTCCTCCCCCGTCTCCGGGTCGATCACCGCCAGGTCGTCCCCCGCGCCCGCCCGGCCCAGCGCGCCCGGCGGGGTGTCCGGGGTTCGCTGGACGGAGGCGCCGCCCTCGGTGGCGCCGTAGCCCTCCACCAGCCGGACCCCGAACCGCTCGGCGAAGCGCGCCGCATCGACCGCCCCGGCCTCGGTGCCGAAGCCGAGCCGCAGGGTGTGCGCGCGGTCGTCGGGGCGGGGCTCGGTGGCCAGGAGGTACTGGATCGCCCGGCCGACGTAGGTGAAGTAGGTGGCCCGGTACGCCCGTACGTCGGCCAGGAACGCGGAGGCCGAGAAGCGCCGGCGCAGCGCCACCGCGGCGCCGCCGACGAGCGCGGGGAGCCAGTCGGCGATGACGGCGTTGCCGTGGAAGAGCGGCATGCAGATGTAGTGGACGTCGTCCGGCACGACGGAGAACTGACGGGCGAGTGCACCGCCCGCCGCCGCGAGGCGGCCCTGGGTGCAGAGGGCGGCCTTGGGGGCGCCGGTGGAGCCGGAGGTGAAGTAGAGGAGGAGGCGGGAGTCGGGGGCGGGCGGGCGCAGGGCTGCTTCGCCGGGCTTGGCGGCGGCGTACGGGGCGAGCAGGGCCTCGTACGCCTCGGTGCCGGTGACCAGGATGCGTACGCCGGGCAGGTCGAGGCCGCGCAGCAGCGGCAGGTGGGCGCGCTCGGTGATCAGGAGCCGGCAGTCGGTGTGCAGGATGTCGCGGGCCAGCTCGGGGCCGCGCCGGGTGGGGTTGATCCCGGCGACGGCGGCCCCCGCGAGGGCCGCCGCGCCGAGCCAGAAGGGGAACTCGGGGGTGTTGTCGAGCAGGACCCCGAGGTGCGGCTCGGCCCCCGGGGGCATGAGGTCGACGAGGAGCGCGGCGCGCGCGGCGGCCGCCTGGGCGGTCCGGTGGTGGGTGAGCACGCCGTCCGCGTGCATCAGTCCGGGCCGGTGGTCGCCCCATTGGCGCGCTATGAGCTCCGCGACGGTTTCGGGTGCAGTCGTCGTCCGCATGCCGCCGGAGGGTAGCTGACGTTCCGTCAGAACTGAACGTCAGAGCAGGCGTAGAAGGCCATCGGGGTGTCGTTGACGGTCCAGACGGCGAGGATCAGGTGCCGGCCCGACTTGCCGCTCGGCATGGCGCCCTGGTGGACGGTGGTCATGGCGGGGCGGGCGCCGTTGTAGGCGACGGTGAGGAAGGGCTGGGGGTCGAGGTCGGCGCGGGTGAGGGCCTTGCCGCCGGTCCAGCCGTTCTTGGTGACGTAGTACTTGAAGTCGGTGGTGGAGTGGTTGGCGGTGAACTGCCACCGGAAGCCGTAGCTCTGGCCACTGGTCACCTTGGTGGTGGGCCAGGCGCCGCCGCGCGGGTTGTCGAGCTCGGCGAACTGCGGGAGGCCTGCCGAACATATCTTGCCGTCGGCGGGGCCGGCGGCCGGGAACCCCTTGAAGCCCTCGACGCTCTGCGGCTCCCACTGGATCGCGCCGCAGTCGGCGACGGCCCGGTTGGCGCAGAGCTTCTGGCGGCTGATGGGGGTGTCGGTGTAGCCGTGACTGCTGGCGCTGGGGGCGCCGAGGAGGGTGATTCCGGCGACGAGGCCGAGGCCGAGCGCGGCGACGCCGGCCCGTCCGGGCATGCGGATGTTACGCATGATGCTCCTTGAACGTGGGGGGAGTTCGGCGAGAGCGCGCGCTGCGTGTGCGTGTACGTGCGTGAGCGTGCACGTGGGTGTGCACGTGGGTGTGCGTGTGGGTGTGCGTGTGGGTGTGCGTGTGGGGATTAGGTCTAGACCAAGTCCCAGACTATGGACGAGAGTTGGCCATGTCCATACCAAAGAGGGAACGGGTGGTCCGGTTCATTCCGGCCACCCGTTCCCGTTGTCCTCGTGGTGCTGTTCAGAGTGTCGCGCGAGGCACGCGAGGCATCAGCGCATCAGCGCATCAGGGGCATCACTCGGGGCGCCCGGTGTAGAAGGCGACCGTGAGGTCCTTCACCAGGGCCTTGCGCTCGTAGTCGTCGAGCTCGACCAGCCCGCGCGAGGTCAGCCGGTGGACGGTGTCGTCCACCGCGTCCACGACCGAGCTCAGCACGGAGTCCCGGTGCTTGGCGTCGATCGCCGCGACCCTGCGGCGGCGCATGGCCTCGGCGACCTCGGCGGCGTATTCGATCCGGGTCGGCTGGGCCGAGAACACCTCGATCCCGACGGCCTCGGTCTCGGCCGCCAGCATCCGGGTCAGCGCGTCGCCGACGGCCTCGGCGTCGCGCAGGGTCAGAGCGTCCTCGTGGAAGGCGTCGGCGGGCAGCTGGGACAGTACGCGGGCCATGGCCGATTCGACCTGCTCGGCGAGGTACTCCGTGTGGTCCTCGACGGCGAGGGTGGCCCGGGCCGTGTCCTTGACCTGCCAGACGACCTGGACGACGACCTGGAGGGCGAGGCCGCCGGAGTCCACGGCGGGCATCGGGTCGCTGCGCCAGTGGCGCAGGCGTACGTCGACCCGGCGGCGCAGGAGGAGGGGGCTGACCCAGGTCAGGCCGGTACGGCGGACCGTGCCGCGGTAGCGGCCGAAGAGGGTGAGCACCCAGGCGTGGCCGGCGCGGGCACGCCCGAGGCCGCCGAGCGCGACGAGGGCGACGATGCTGAGGAAGGCGAGCGGGGGCCAGTGGGTGGCGCGCAGGCCCTGGTAGGCGCGGGGGGCCGCGCCGAACGCGGCCAGGAAGGGGGCGGGGACGGCCCCGGCCCGCCAGAGCACGGCCGTGCAGCCGGCGAGGGCGATCCCGCCGACGGCCACGGCGACCCAGCCGGGCAGCACCGGGCCGCGGTGCTCACGGAGCCGGTCGTCGCCGCGGGGGACGCGGCGGCCGGGGGCGGGGCGGGGGGTCCTGCCGCCTGCGGCGGGCCCGGCGGTGGGGGTGGGGGCGGGCATGCGGTGCGGCTCCCCGCGGAAGGGTAGGTGCACGGGCACCTCGGTCACGGCGGCGCCGCGTGGCCGCCCGAGGCGGGGGGTGTCCTGGAGGTGGCCCCCCTCCGCCGGCTTGTCCAGACCGCGCGCCACGGCCTGAGCAACGATCTCGACCACCCCGGGCCCGGGCACCCCGGCCTGAGCTCCGCCAGCGGGCTCGGCCTGGGTTCCGGCCGCGGGCACGGTTCCGGCCTTGGGCACGCGAACGGCCTGGGTTCCCGGCTCGGGCTGGGTTCCGGTCCCCGGGAGGGGCTCGGCCATGGCTCCGGCCTTGGCCTCGGGCCGGGTTCCGGCCTCGGGTACGCGAACGGCCTGGGTTCCGGCCGCGGGCCGGGTTCCGGGCACGGGCACGGTCTGAGTTCCGGCCTCGGGCACAGGCACGGCCTGGGTTCCGCGCGTGGGCTCGGGCACGGTTCCGGCCGCGCGCACAGGTACGGCCTGGGCTCCGGACCGGGCCTTGGGCTCGGTTCCGGCCGCGGGCTCGGGTGCCGCCCGGGGGTCGGCCTCGGGGTGGGGCCCGGCGTCGAGGGCGGCCTCCGGCTCGTGCGCCGACTCCGGGCGGGAGTGCTGCGGGTGCGCTGCGGCGGCCGCGGGGGCGCCGCTCCGCAGGCGCAGGGTGGCCACTCCGGGGTGGGCCGCCTCGTCCTGCGGGTGCGGGATGTCCAGGCCCGCGATGCCCTGCGGGTCGGGGCCCTGGCCACCCGTGTTGTACGTGCCGTGCGTGCCGTGGCCGGCCGAGGCGTAGGCCGGCTCGGCCTCGCACTGGGACCGCGCCGCGGGCACCTCGGCCTGCGCCTGCCGATGCTCAGCCGCGGGCTCCGGCACCACCGCCCGAGCCGTAGCGACGCCCTCGACCTCGTGCACCGCCGGGCGGGACGAAGCCTGCGCCGAGCGAACGGCCGGTGCCGCGAGCTCCGCCGCCTGGGCCCCCGCCTGCGTCGGGCGGACGGTCGGCGCCGGGACCTCGGTCTTCTGAGCCTCCGCCCAGGGCGAAGCCACCGCAGGGCGGACGGCCGACACGGAGGGCTCGGGCGCCGGCGTCGAGTGGGCGGCCGACGTCGCGAACTCGGTCTGCTGCACCGCAGCGCGGGACGAAGCCTGCGCCGGGCGAACCGCCGACGCGGCGGGCTCCCCCTCCCGTGTCGGACGGACGGTCGGCGCCGCGACCTCGGCCTCTTGCACCGCCGCGCGGGGCGACGCATGCGCCTGGCCTACGGGCTGCTGCGCAGGCTCCGGCTCCTGCGTCGGACGACCGGTCGACGCGTCGAACTCCCGCACCGGCGTCACCGACCAGGGCGAAGACTGCGTCGGGCGGCCGGTCGAGGCCGGGTCCTCGGCCTGCTGCGCCGCCGCCCAGGGTGATGCCTGACCCGGACGGACCGTCGACGCCGCAGGCTCGGACGCCCGCGCCGCGACCTCGGTCTCCTGCGCCTGGCGTACGGGCTGCTGCCCGTGCTGCGACTCCTGTGCCGCCGACCGCGGCGGAGCCTGTGCCGGGCGAACGGCCGAGGCCGTGGGCTCCGGCTCTTGCGCCATCGGCCGGGTCTGCGTGTGCGTCGGCCGAGCGGTGGATGCCGCGGGCTCCGGGTCATGGACCGCCGAGTGGGCCGGAGTCTGCGGGCGGACGGTCGGTGCGTAGGGATCGGGCGCCGCCGCCCAGGAGGAAGCCCGCGCCGGGTGGACGGTCGCCGCCGGCCACGGAGTCCGCGCCGGGGGCGCGGGCTCCGGTGCCGCCGAGCGGGGCGCCTGCACCGGGTGGGCGGCTGATGCGGCGGGCCGGGGCGCCGCCGAACGCGGCGGGTGGGCGGGCGTCGAGGCCCAGGAGGACGTGGCCGCGGCCCAGCCGAACGAGGTCTCGGCCGTCGGGGTGCTCGGCCCGGCCGCACCGCGCGGTGCGGCGACGGCCGGGCGGGCCGCAGGTGCCGCGGCCGGGCCGAAGCCGACGCCCGCGGCCCGCGCCGGGTGTGCCGTCGGAACCGTCCCGGGGTCCGGGCGGGACGCCGGCACCGGCGCCGCCGCCCAGACACCCTGGCGGGACGCGGGCGCGGGCGCTGCCGTCCACGTGCCCGGTCGGGGTGCGGGCGTGGGGGTCGGGGGCGCCGTGGCGGTTGTCGCTGTCCGGGCGGTCAGCGGCGGTACGCGGAGGGTGCCCGTCGTCGAGGTGGTGTGCGTGGGGAACATCGTTACCTCCGTCATGCGAACAGCCGGCGCCAGGTTTCCGGGCCCGGGTAACCGTTGGCCGAGGCGCCGCGCCAGCCCTGCGCGCGCTGGAAGGCCTCGACGTTGCGGCGGTCGGCCTCACCCCAGCGGGGGCCCGGACCGGATGTGTAGTACTTGCCGAAGCCCTTCTTCACCAGCTGCCGGCCCAGGGCCGCGACGGCCGGGTGCGACTGGCCCGGGCGGAACACCGCGGCGCCCGGGTAGGCCCGGACACCGCCCGGCCCCGGCGCCGGCGGCGGCGCCGTGCCCACCGTCGGCGGGATGTTGTTGCCCTGCTTCTGGACGAGCAGGCGCCAGGTGTGCGCGCCGGGGATGCCGTCGGCGTCGGCGCCCGCCCAGCCCTGCGCGTGCTGGAAGGCCTGGGTGGCGAGCTTGTCGTGCTCGCTCCACGTCCGGTCGGCCACGCCCTTCGGGTAGAAGCGGTACGCGCCGCGCTCGATCAGCATCCGGCCCAGCTGGGCCACGTGGTCGTTCGTCGCGCCGGGAGCGAACTGGGCCGCGCCGGGGAAGACCGTCACGTCCCCCGGCTTCGGGCCCGCCGCCGGCGGCTCGGCACCCGGGACGGCCGGAACACCGGGGACCTCCGGAGCGACGGGTACGACGGGAACGACGGGAGTGGTCGGAACGATCGGAACGGTCCCGCTCGTCACCCCGTTGAACCGGTACGGGAGGTACTTCGTCGCGTTCTCCCAGTACCCGTAGGGCGTGGCCAGCTTCCGCGTGTGGGGGCGCGTCTGCTCGTAGGCGACGTAGTGCGTCCGCGTCTCGTCGACCCAGCCGCCGAAGATGACCACGTGCGAGCCGTTGTTGGGGTCCGCCGGGTTGTGGAAGAGCAGCATGTCCCCCGGCAGCAGCTCCTCCTTGGTGATCTTCGTGGCGAATGCGTCGAGGCTGCCGGTCCACTCGTTCGAGCCGAGGTTCCAGGCCATGGAGACGTAGCCCGAGCAGTCCTGCCGGTAGCCGTCCGTGAAGTACGTGGACATGCTGTAAGGGACCTTCGCGTCCAGCCACAGCTTCGCCCGGTTGATGATCGTCGTCCGGTCGATCCGCTTCACGGCGCCGGGGTTGGCGGGGGCTCCGGGCTGACCGACCGGGCCGCCCTTCGGGCCGTGCAGCGGGGTCCGGCCGCCCTGCGGGGAGCCGGGATCGTCCAGCGCCACCGGACCGGGGGTGGGCGTGGGCGCGGGGGTGGTCACGGCCACCGCCGCCCCGCCGCCACCGCCCAGGACCACGCCCGCGGCGGTCGCCAGGACCAGCGCCCGGCGGGCACCGCGCGCGGCCGGGTGCCCCCCGTCCCGAAGCGGTATGGCCCGCGCGCGGGCGAGGGCGCGGCGCCGCTGCGCGCATCCGCGGCACACGCAGTCGCCCGCGGGCTCGTATTCCTCGAAAGCGGGCATCGGCATCTGCACATGCGTCGGAGGCTGCATCGTCATGCGGGTCCGTCCACTCCCCTGCTCGTCCACTGGTCGACCGGCGCCACACCTGATAGCGCATCAGATGTGGACGGCGCAGACATATCGTGCACGATAGACCCCTCAAACATGGGTTAATCGGACAATGCGGGCGTGGCTGGTCACGAGCACCGGTGGAGGTGGGGTAGAGTTTTCCCTGTCAGCAAGCGCCGCTAGCTCAGTTGGTTAGAGCAGCTGACTCTTAATCAGCGGGTCCGGGGTTCGAGTCCCTGGCGGCGCACAGACGGAGGAAGCCCCTCGCAGCGAAAGCTGCGAGGGGCTTCTTCGTTGGTCCCGGTCCGCACGGCACCCGTTCGGCCGCGCCTCCGTGCTTCCGTGCTTCCGCGCCTCCGCGCTAGACCGGCTTGCCCGGGCGGACTCCCACGCCCGTCAGGTAGGCGGATACCACCACGTTCGCCGTGTACTCCTTGGCCGCCTTGTCGTAGGTGCCCCCGCACGTCACCAGCCGCAGCTCCGCACGGCCCCGGACCCGCGGACCGTACGCCTTGTGCGCGTCGAAGGCCGCCCGCTCGTAGACCCGTACGTCCTCGATCGTGAACTCGGCGACCGAAGCGTCCGCCCGCACCACCCGCACCTTGTCGCCCGGCTGCGCCGAGCTCAGACCGTAGAACACCGCCGGCTTGGACCGGGTGTCCACGTGCCCCACCATCAGCGCGGTCCCGGCCGTCCCCGGCTGGGCGCCCTTGTCCCACCAGCCCACCGTGCCCGGTCGGTCGTACGGGGGCGGCTCGATCGCACCGTCCTTGTCCAGGCCCCGGGGGATCACCGGGGCCTGGATGCCTATGGAGGGCACGTCGACGCGCTGTGGCAGGGCGGCGCCGAGCGGGGCGTGCGCGGCCGGCAGCCCCGGGCCCACCGCCCCGCCGGCCTGACCGTCGAGCGGGGCCGGCGCCACGGTGAGCTGGCGGCCCCACAGCCACAGCCCGAGCACCAGCACCGACCAGGCGGCGAAGGTCAGCAGCCGGCCGCCGGCAGGGGTCTTGCCCTCACTCACCACTGCGGCGGCGGCGCAGGGCCAGCGCCCGGCCCGCGACGGCCAGGGTGGCGACCGCGGCGAGGATGGCGCCGATCACCGTGTGCGGCAGGCCCGGACCGTCGTCGGCGTGCTTCTTCTCCGCGACGGTGACCGGCTTGCCCTTCTCCGCGAGTTCGGCGGCCATGCCACCGCCGCCCGCGTGGACCGGCCAGACCGGCGAGGCGTGGTGGGAGGGGTGGCGGTACGGGGAGATCTGGACGGAGCCGCTGATCTTCTCGTGGCCGTCGCACCTCACCCGGACGGAGTGCCAGCCGGGCGAGGCGTGCGAGCTGATCGTCGCCTCGCCGTAGAGCGGACTGCGGCCGCCGTCGCGGCCGTGGAGGTCGACGTTCGACACGAAGACGGAGGACTTGGCCTCCCCCCGGGTTCCCTCGCACCCCTGGACGCGCAGCTTGACCTGCGATCCGGGGTGGGCCGGGTCAGGCTCGACCGCGATGCTGCCGCGGCCCCGGTCCTCCTCGCCCGCGAGGGCGGTGGACGCGGACACTACGGAGAATGCCGCCAGGGCGACGGCCACCCCGGCGGCGCGGACAGCGATCGGAACACTGCGCATGGTGAACCTCCTCGACAAGGAGATTCACGCGCGGCGCGCCGCTCCGCATCCGGAACGACGCCGTACGTGTCAGCCGTACGCCCCAAACGCGGTACGCCCCATCGGCCGTACGCGCGTCAGACGAGGTCGATGAGATCCGCGATCGAGTCGACCGTCCTGGTCGGGCGGTACGGGAACTTCTCCGTGTCCTGGACGCTGGTCAGACCGGTGAGGACGAGGAAGGTCTGCATGCCCGCCTCCAGGCCGGCCAGCACGTCGGTGTCCATCCGGTCGCCGATCATCGCGCTGGTCTCCGAGTGCGCGCCGATGGCGTTCAGGCCGGTGCGCATCATCAGCGGGTTCGGCTTGCCGGCGAAGTACGGCTGCTTGCCGGTCGCCTTGGTGATCAGTGCGGCGACCGCGCCGGTGGCCGGGAGCGGGCCCTCGGTGGAGGGGCCGGTCTCGTCGGGGTTGGTGCAGATGAAGCGCGCGCCCCCGTTGATCAGGCGGACCGCCTTCGTCATCGCCTCGAAGCTGTACGTCCGGGTCTCGCCCAGGACCACGTAGTCGGGCTCGTGGTCGGTCAGGATGTAGCCGATGTCGTGCAGGGCGGTGGTCAGACCGGCCTCGCCGATGACGTAGGCCGTGCCGCCCGGGCGCTGGTCGTCGAGGAACTTCGCGGTGGCCAGCGCGGAGGTCCAGATGTTCTCGACGGGGACGGCCAGACCCATGCGGGACAGGCGGGCCTGGAGGTCGCGGGGGGTGTAGATGGAGTTGTTGGTCAGCACCAGGAAGGGCTTGCCGGACTCGCGCAGCCGCTTGATGAAGGCATCGGCGCCGGGGATCGGGGTGCCCTCGTGGATGAGGACCCCGTCCATGTCGGTGAGCCAGGATTCGATCGGCTTGCGCTCTGCCACTGGACTGCTCTCCGCTCTCGGTGGCCGGTGACTACCGAACCGGCCCCTGACCACCGAATTCTGATCCTCTGATCTGTGAACCGTGCACGGTGAACGTGCACTCCGAACACTCTGACCTCTGGTCTGTACCACCCTATCGGGACCGGGCCGTGGACGTCCTGGCCGTCCACAGCCCGGACCGGGAGGGCCGGGATCAGCCCAGGCGGACGTTGTCGACGGTCCAGTACCAGTTGTTGTTCCCGCTGTAGCGGAAGCGGATCTGGACGTCGGTGGCACCGGCCGGGACCTGGAGCGCGAGGGACTCGGTCTTGGCCACGGCGTCGGCGGTGTAGGACTTCACCACGGTCGGGGCGGCGCCGTTGTAGGAGACCAGGACCTGGGCGGTCTGGCCTGCCTCCTGGCGGTAGTGCGTCTGGTAGGTCAGGGTGCGCGTGCTGCCGCCCGTGACCGCCCACTTGGGGGTGATCAGGGTGGAGTCGAAGGTGCCCGTGTGGCTCTTGTCGTCCCACTCGTCGGAGTCGGCGACGGCGAAGACGTCACGGGAGCGGACGTTCAGCTCGCGCCACTGGTCGCGCTGCGCCTGGCTCCAGAACTCGTCGGTCGCGAAGGCCCAGCCGGCCCACTCGGTGACGCCGCCCGTGCCCATCCCGGAGTTGTCGACGGACCAGCCGGCGGGCGGGGTGTGCGTGAAGCCCTTCGTCCCCGCCGGGATGCCCGTCTCGTCCACGCGGGCCTGCAGGTTCGGGCGCAGGGTGTCGAAGGGGTCGGCGTCCGGGGCGTCCAGCGGGACGCCGTCGAGGCCGGAGCCGCTGACACCGACCTGGGCGAGGGCGGTGGCGGCCACGTCGACCAGCTTCACGTCGTCGCGGACGGAGCCGGCCGGGATGCCCGCGCCCTTGGCGATGACGAAGGTGCCGCGCTCCTGGATGGTCGAGCCGCCGTGGCCGCCGGAGTTGGTGTGGCCGTGGTCGGTGGTGACCAGGACCTTCCAGTTCTCCTGGGCGTACGTCGGGCGGTTCTGGACGGCGGTCAGGAGCTGGCCGATCAGCTTGTCCACGCGGCCGACGGCGTCGAGGTACTGCTGGCTGGCGGCGCCGTGGGAGTGGCCGGCCACGTCGATCTCGCCGAGGTAGACGAAGGCGGCGTCCGGGTTCTGGCCCTGCAGCTCGGCGGCGGCCGCGGCGGCGATCTTCGGGTCCTCCTTGCCGTAGCCGTCGCGGTCGCCCTTGAGGGAGAGGCGCTTGTCGACCTTGGGGGAGAAGATCGGGCCGTTCTGGTCGGTGGAGGTGATGGGCTCCCAGTCGGCGGCCGCGTACGTGTTGAGCGCCGGCTTGGCGTTCTCGATGCGGGTCAGGAAGTCCGGGTACGCGGTGTAGTTCTTGCCGTTGAAGGAGTTGTCCTTCACTCCGTGCTTGTCGGGCCAGACTCCGGTGGCGATGGTGGACCAGCCGGGGCCCGAGGAGGTGGCGGCCATCGGGTTGGCGTAGAGCGTGCTGCGGGCGGTCAGGCCCTGGGCCATCAGGCCCTGGAGATATGGCGCGTTGGCGACCTTGACGCGGTCCAGGACGGCGCCGTCGATGCCGATGACGAGGACCTTGTCGGTGGTGGCGGCCGCGTCAGCCGCGTCAGCGGCTCCGGCGGGGGTGGCCGCGACGGTCGCGGCGAGCAGGGCGGTGGCGGTGGCCGTCGCGGCGATGACGCGTCGTCCGGGCAGGGCAGGGGACACGCACTCCTCCTGGGAGCAAGTGAGCGGCGAAAGGTACGGGACGGGATCAGGGATCAGGGTTCCGGGTCCGGGGTCTGGGTGCCGGTCCCGGTCCGGGGTCCGGGTCCGGACCGAAGGTGCGGTCTTCGGTCCAGACCCGTTATTCGAGCGTCACTCTGCCGGGCGTGGGTGGCCAGGAAGTAACCGGTCAGCTTCCGGTTGCCGACTTCCACGCGTCGACGTAAGCGGTGAGGTTCTCGCCGATGTCCGACCAGTTCGGCTCGAAGATCTCGACGCCCGACATGATCTTCGTGAGTTCGACGGCGTTGGCGTCGGTCGGCTTGACGTCGGTGCGCGCCGGGAAGCCGCCGCCGACCTCGCTGACCAGCTTCTGGGCCTCCTCGCTGAGCAGGTGGTCGAGGAGCTTCTTGCCGTTCTCGGTGTGCGGGGCCTTGTCGACCAGGCCGGCCGCGTACGGCAGGGCGAAGCTGGTGGGCTTGCCGCCGTCCTTCGCCGGGAACCAGATGCCCAGGTTCGGCATGGACTTGGACTGCGCGAAGTTCATCTGGACGTCGCCGTTGGCCACGAGCAGCTCGCCCTTGTCCGTCTTCGGCGCGAGCTTGCTGGTGGAGGAGGACGGGCCGACGTTGTTGGCCTGGAGCTTCTTCAGGTACTCCATCGCCGGCTCCTTGCCGCCGAAGTCGTGCATCGACTTGATGAGGACGGCGGTGCCGTCGCCCGCGACGCCCGGGGTGGAGTACTGCAGCTTGCCCTTGAACTTGGGGTCCAGCAGCTCCTCCCAGGTCTTGGGGGCCTGGGCGAGCTCCTTCTTGTTGTAGATGAAGCCGAAGTAGTTGTTGACGACCGAGGTCCACTTGCCGTCGGTGGCCTTGTCCGCGCCGCTGACCTTGTCGGAGCCCTGCGGCCGGTAGGCCTGGAGCAGGCCCTTGCCGTCGGCCTGCTGGATGAAGGGCGGCAGGGTGATCAGTACGTCGGCCTGGGTGTTGGTCTTCTCGCGGACGGCGCGCTGCACCATCTCGCCCGAGCCGCCCTCGACGTACTTGACCTCGATGCCGGTCTTCTTGGTGAAGTCGGCGAAGACCTTGTCGTACCAGCCGTCGCCCTTCTCGCTCTTGAGGCCGTCGGCGCTGTAGACGGTGACGATCTTCTCGCCGCTCCGGGAGTCGGAGTCGGCGGAGGAGGAACCGCCGCAGGCGGTGAGGGAGGCGGTGAGGGCGAGGCCGCCGGTGACGGCGGCGGCGGTGCGGATCAGGGGCGTGCGGATCAGGGGCGTGCTGGGCATGGAACTTCCTCACGGGAAAGGGGAGTCAGCGGGGGTGTGCCGGGATCAGCAGCTACCGGCGGGGATCAGCGGTACGGGGCTTCGGCGGTACGGCCTTCAGCGGTACGAGGCCTTGGTGCGGATGCGGGAGACGGCCAGGAGGACCAGCAGGGTGGCGGCCATCAGGACCACGGCGACGGCGGAGCCGCTGAAGAGCGAGCCGCGGTCGGTGGCGGTGAAGATGCGGACCGGGAGGGGCATCCAGTCCGGCGGGTAGAGCATCATCGTGGCGCTCAGCTCGCCCATGGACAGGGCGAAGCAGAGCCCGGCCGCTGCCGTGAGCGAGGGCAGCAGCAGGGGGAGCCTGACCCGCCAGAGCACGTACGCGGGGCGGGCGCCCAGGGAGGCCGCCGCCTGCTCGTACGCCGGGTCGAGCCGCACGATCGCGGCCGAGACCGACTGGTAGGCGAACGCCGTGACGAGGATCGTGTGTGCCAGGACGACGATCGACCCGGTGCCGTTGAGCAGCACCGGCGGCCGGCTGAACGCGACGAGCACGGCGAGGCCGACGACCACCGACGGCACGGCGACGGGCAGCATGAACAGCGCGTCCAGGGACCGCTTCCCGCGCTTCTTCAGCGTGGCGGCGGCCAGCGCGGCCCAGGTGCCGACGGTGAGCGCGAGGAGGCCGGCGGCGAGGGCGGTGACCAGGCTGGTGGTCAGGGCCTGGAGGAATTCGCCCCGCACGGCGGAGGCGTAGTTCCCGGCGGTGGGGCCGGAGGGGAAGGCCCCGGACCAGTGGGTGGCAAAGGAGGCCGCGACCACGACGAGCAGCGGCAGCGCGAAGAGCGGCAGGAAGAGCAGGCCGAAGAGGCCCCAGGCGGCCCAGCGGCCGGTCTTGCTATGCACCAGCACGCTTGCTCACCACCCGGTAGAGGCCGAACAGGCCGACGGAGATCACGATGTTGACGACGGCGACCACGCAGGCGGCCGCGTAGTCCGATTCGAGGATGGCCTTGCCGTAGATGAGCATCGGGAGGGTCGTGACGTCCTTGGCGCCGGTGAACAGGACGATCCCGAACTCGTTCAGGCACATCACGAGGACGAGGCTGCCGCCCGCCGCGAGGGCGGGGAGTGCCTCGGGAAGGATCACCTGCCGCACGATCCGGGCGGGCCGGGCGCCGAGTCCCGCGGCGACCTCCAGCTGGGCGGTGTCCAGCTGGGAGAAGGCGGCGAGCAGGGGGCGCATGACGAAGGGCGTGAAGTAGGTGATCTCCGCGAGGAGGACGCCCCAGAGGGTGGAGAGGAAGTGGAAGGGGCCGTCCGCGGCGCCGGTGACGTCGGTCCAGACCCCGTTGGCCATGCCCACCGTCCCGTAGATGAAGAGGAGGGCGAGGGTGACGAGGAAGGAGGGGAAGGACAGGAACACGTCGATGAACTTCGCGACGGCGCGGGCCCCGGGGAAGGGCACGAAGGCGATGATCAGCGCGAGCACGAAGCCGAGCACGAGACAGCCGGCGGTCGCCCCGACGGCCAGCCAGACGGTCGTCCCGAGGGCCTCCCGGAAGGCGGAAGAGGCGAACACGGAGCGATAGGCGTCGAAGGCCCCGCCACCGCCCTCGGGAGTGAACGACTGCTGCACGACCAGCCCGAGCGGATACAGGAACCCCAGCACGAGCACGAGGACGGGCGGCAACGCCCACAGCCAACGGCCGGTCCGCCCCTCCGCCTGGGCCGATTCCAGCCCCGCCGGCGTTTGAGGCGCGGGGTCCGGGGCGGAGCCCCGATCTTTCAGCCCCGCCGGCGTTTGAGGCGCGGGGTCCGGGGCGGAGCCCCGATCTTGAGCCGGCGCTGCGGCCCGCCGCGTGACCTCAGCCATCCGACACCCCCGCGGCCAACAGCACCGCGTCCCGCGGCTCGAAGCACAACGTGACCCGGTCCCCCAGCGCCGGAGTCTCCCGCAGCTCGGGAACGTCCGCCTTCACCCGGTGCCCGTCGACGTCGACGTACAGCCGGTGCGTCGACCCGCGCCACTGCACCTCGGCGATGGTGCCGCTCAGCGCGTTGGGCCCGGCCCCGGTCCCGAGGCCGAGCAGGTGCGGCCGTACGCACAGCGTGGCCGTGGAGCCCGGCGCCGCCCGCCCGCGGTCGAGGATCAGCTCGCGGCCCTCGAAGACCGCCCCGCCCTCGGCCACCGTCACCGGCAGCAGGTTCGCGTTGCCGACGAACGAGGCGGTGAACTCGGTTCGCGGCGCCCGGTACAGCTCCTGCGGGGTCCCGCAGTCCTGCAGCCGGGCCTTGTCCATGACGGCGATCCGGTCGGCCAGGGTGAGCGCCTCGACCTGGTCGTGGGTGACGTACAGGATGGAGACGTCGGGCAGTTCGCGGTGCAGGCGGGCCAGTTCGGCGAGCATCCCGGAGCGCAGCTGCGCGTCGAGCGCGGACAGCGGCTCGTCCAGCAGGAGGACGCCCGGGCGGATGGCGAGGGCGCGGGCGATGGCCACGCGCTGCTGCTGGCCGCCCGACAGCTCGCGCGGGTAGCGCCGGGCGTAGGCCGCCATCCCCGTCATCTCCAGGGCCTCGGCGACCCGGCCGGGGATCTCGGCCTTCGGCGCCTTCTGGGCCCTGAGGCCGAAGGCGACGTTGTCCTCGACCCGCATGTGCGGGAAGAGCGCGTACTGCTGGACGACCATGCCGATGCCGCGCTTGTGCGGCGGGAGGGCGGTGACGTCCCGGCTGCCGATCAGCACCCGGCCCGCGACGGGCCGTACGAAACCGGCGACCGCGCGCAGGGCCGTGGTCTTGCCCGAACCGGAGGGCCCGAGCAGCGCCATCACCTCGCCGGGTTCGACGGTCAGGTCCAGACGGTCCAGGACGGTGTTGCCGTCGTAGGCGACGCTGACCCCGTCGAAGCGGATGCCGCTCACGACGACTCCGCGGGGACGGCGGGAGCGGCGGGGACAGCAGGGGTGGCGCGAACGGCGAGGACGGCGGGGAGTTCGGCGACGGAGCCGAGGACGTGGGTCGCGCCGTGGGCCGTCAGCGCCGCGCGGTCGTGGGCGCCGGTGAGGACGCCCGCCACGATCCCGGCGCCGGCGCGCCGGCCGCTGAGCATGTCGTAGGCGGTGTCGCCCGCGACCACGACGTCCCGTACGTCGGCCACGGCGCCGGTACGCAGGAACGCGGTCAGCACCATGTCCGGGAAGGGCCGGCCGCGGCCGCCCGCGTCGGCGGGGCACAGGGTCAGGTCGGCGAGGTCCTGCCAACCGAGGGCGTCGAGGATGGCGTCCTGGGTGATCCGGGCGAAGCCGGTGGTCAGGACGACGGTGCGGCCGTCGGCGCGGAGTTGCTCGATCGCGGCGCGGGCGCCGGGCAGCGGGACGACGAGGCCGCCGTCGACGAGATCCCCGTACGCCTCCTCGAAGGCGGAGTTGGCGCGCTGGGCGAGGTCCTCCGTACCGAAGAGGTGGCGGAAGACGGAGATCTTGGATTCGCCCATGGTGTCGAGGACGTACCGGAGCTTCTCGGCGTGTTCGGGGGTGCCGGGCTCGACGCCGAGGCGCACGGCGGCGCGCTCGAAGGCACGCTCGACGAGGCCGCCGTCGGCGACGGTGGTGCCGGCCATGTCGAGGACGATCAGCCTGCGACTGTCGGTCGTGCCGGTCGTATGAGTCGTGCCGGTTGCGCCGGTCGTGTCGGTTGCGCCGGTCGTGTCGGTTGCGCCGGTTGCGTCGGTCGTGTCGGTCATCTGACTTACCAGCCCAGTTCGTTCGCGGTGGTCTCGGCTATGGCGGGCGAGCAGGTCATGCCGCGTCCGCCCGGTCCGGTCACCAGCCAGACGCCGTCGGCCACCTGCTGGCGGTGGACGACGCGGGTGGTGTCGGTGCACTGCGCGTACACGCCGGCCCAGCGGTGCCGGATCTTCGGCAGCGGGCGGCCGAGGAACGACTCGACCACCTCGGTGAGGTGCTCGTAGGGCTCTTCGAGGGTGTCGAAGGCGAAGGGGTGCTCGTACTCGTGGGTGTCGCCGATCGTCAGCCCGCCGTCCTGGCGCTGGACCATCAGCAGCTGCATCTTGTGGGCAGCGGCGATCGGCGCCTGGGCCTGGGCGACGTTCAGGTCGTCGAGGGCCGCGGACTGGTAGGCGGGGTAGTAGCGGAAGCTGTCGGCGTCCGCGATGGACGTGGTGAGCTCCTCGCCGAGCGGGGCGGTCTGCATCATCTGGAGCCGGACGCGGCGCACGGGCAGGTCGGGGACCAGTTCGCGGACCAGGCCGGACAGCCAGGCTCCGGTGGCGAGGACCACCGTGTCGCCGCGGTGGACGTCGCCGTGGTCGTCGCGGACGGCGCCGGGGCCCACCACCTCGCGGACTTCGCGGCCGGGGAGGAAGGTGTAGCGGCCGTTCGCCTTGGCGCGCAGGGCCTCGCGGAGGTGGAGCTGTGCGGTGCGCGGTTCGACGGCCGCGTCCCGCTCGCACCACAGGGCGGCCTCGAAGGCGCCGCGCAGGGCCGGGTTGATCTTCCGCGCCTGGTCGGCGGTGACCAGTTCGTAGCCGCGGGCGGCGGCATCGGAGCGGGCCACGGCCGCCTCGGCGACCGCGTACTCGCGGGGATTGCGTACGGGGGTGAGGGAGCCGATGGCGCGGAAGCCCAGGCCGGGCACCTCCGCGCCGATGCGCTCCCAGAGCTCGCGGGCCCGCAGGGCGGTGTCGAGCTCCTCGCCCCCGGCCCGTCCGCTGACCCAGATCTGGCCGAAATTGCGCAGTGACGCGCCGCGGGCCTCGGCCTCTCGCTCGATCTGGACGACCTCGTGGCCGCGTTCGACTGCTTGCCAGGCGTGCATGGTGCCGACCACGCCGCCTCCTACGACTATGACTCTCACGCCGTCAACGGTCGGCGCGGTCCGTGACCCGGGGGGATCCGTCCGGCGACGTGCCGGTGAACGACCCTCGACACTTGGACTAGACCCGTTATCATTCTGTGACATCAAGGCGCCCCTTAATGGCCGATACGGTGGGATTCGCTTGCGGCGGTTCGCCTATTCGGCCCGCAGACGGGTCGTGAAGCTGAACCGGTCACCACGGTAGAGCGAACGCACCCGTTCCAGGGGCCGGCCGTCCTGATCCCGCGAGAAGCGGTGGATGAGCAGCATGGGGAGGGCCGGCGGAGTGCCGATCAGCAACGCTTCGCGGGGGGTCGCCAGGACCGTCTCCAGCTTCTCGTCGGCTTCGCCGAAGGAGATGCCGAGGCTGTCGCGGAGGTACCCGTAGAAGGAGGAGTCCGGCTGGAAATCACTGTTCAGGCGGGGGGCCCGGGCCACCCGGATGTACGTGCTCTCCAGGCCGACGCGCTCGTCGTCGGCCAGCAGGACCCGCTCCAGGTGCCAGACGGGCTCGCCGGGCTCGGCGCCGATGCCGGGGGCGAGGTCGGGCGGGCAGGGGAACTCCTCCAGGCCGATGAGGTGACGGCCCGGGCGGCGCCCCTGACGGCGTACGCCCTCGGTGTAGCTGGCGAGGGAGAGCGGCTGCTCCAGCTTCGGTCCGGCGACGACGGTCCCCCGGCCGGAACGGCGCAGCCGGCCCTCCAGCAGCAGCTCGCGCAGGGCCTGGCGGACGGTCTCGCGGGACACCTCGTACCGCTCGGCGAGATCACGCTCGGTGGGCAGCACGCCACCCTCGCCGAGCTCGTCGAGGAGACCGGAGATCCGGGCCTTGACGGCGTAGTACTTGGGGATGCGGCCGTGCTCGGGAATGCCGGAACGCACGGGTGAGCCGGGGCGGTGACGCGGGGTCTGTTCTTCCACGGTGGGACTCTATGCGGGGCGGTGGAAGGGACGGACGGGCCGTAGGGGCATGCGCGGCGCCGACTGGGACGGGCCGAGATCAGCGGGCGAGATCAGCGGGCCGAGACCAGCGGGCCGAGATCAGCGGTTGCGGTTCGTCATCAACGAACATCGATTCGCCATCAACGAACAAGGGAACGACGACGCAGGCGGCGGGCGCCCAGCAGGAATCCGCCGCCCACGGCGAGGGCGGTCACGGCGCTCGCGCCGTACACCCACTCGCGGAGGCCGGTGTGGGCGAGCGAACCCGCCTCGACCGGATCCTCCGGACGCTCGACGGAGAAGCGGTACCCGCCGGCCTCGCCGATCCACTCGCCGTCGTCGCCCTTGCGCTGGACGAGGGCGGCGTCGGCGACGACCTCGCCGGTGGGGGCGTCGTCGGAGAAGGCGAGCCCGACCCTGACCGTCAGGGAGCCGCCTGCGCCGACGGTGAAGCCGGGGAAGGCGTCGCCGCCGTCGAAGACGGCGATGATCTCGTCGCGGTCGCTGTGCTCCAGGCTGGCGGGAAAGGTGCCGCCCGGTGCGTCGAACTCCATCCGCAGGTGGGCGGGGCGCAGTGTGCGGGCCTTGTCGGTCAGGACGACGACGGGGTGGATGGCCGTGCACTTGGAGTTGGTGGTGTTGGTCAGGTCCAGGTACCAGGTCTGCGGCTCGCCGCCGGTCCGGTACACGGCGGGGCCGCCGCGGATGCGTGCCCCGATGGGGAAGGCGTGGCTCTTCCCGTCGCCGCAGGTCGCCTCCGCGCGCGACGGCAGCGCGGGGGCGGGGCGGCCGCCGCCGGCACCGATGTCCGCACCGGCCGTGGGGGCGGTGGCGGCGACCAGGGCGGCGGAGAGGACGGCGGTGAGGGCAAGGGCTTTGCGCAGTCGCATGGAAGACCTTCGCTGCTCGCCGGACGGGACGATGATCGGACCAGGTGACAATCACCCCGGCCCTGCCCGCACCCTGCCACGCACCCGCACCCTCTCACCGCACACCACGCCTGAGTTGTTCCGGTTTACGCCTGATCGGTGTAGGGGTCAAGCCCGTCACTCATGCCCGTGCACACCCACCCACCACACTCACTCCACCCGCCGGGCCCATTCCAGCCCCGCCGCACACCCTCCAGCCCCCGCCGCACACACTCCAGCCTCGCCGGCGTTTGAGGCGCGGGGTCCGGGGCGGAGCCCCGATCTTTCAGCCCCGCCGGCGTTTGAGGCGCGGGGTCCGGGGCGGAGCCCCGATCTTTCAGCCCCGCCGGCGTTTGAGGCGCGGGGTCCGGGGCGGAGCCCCGATCTTTCAGCCCCGCCGGCGTTTGAGGCGCGGGGCCCGGGGGCGGAGCTCCCGGCAACGGCGCCGCACCCTCACGCCCGGCATCATCCACCCGCACGCCCGAACAAAGACGCCAGCACCAGCTCCGCCGCCCCCTCCGCCACACCGGCCCCCGCCAGCCCGACCACAGGCCGCGCCGGGTCCAGCGCACGGGTCGCGAGAACGGCCCGAACCCCGGCCACGAAGACCTCCGGCGCCGCCGCCACCACCCGCCCGCCGAGCAGCACACGGTCCACGTCCAGCAGCGCGACCAGGTTGGCCGCACCCTCCCCCAGGATCCGCGCCGCCTCGGGAAGATCACCTCGAGCCACCGCCGCCAGGCACAGCACCTCCACACAGCCCCGCGCCCCGCACCGGCACGGCGGGCCGTCCAGCAGGAGCACCTGGTGGCCGAACTCCCCGGCCGCCGAGCGGGCACCCCGGTAGACCCCACCGGCGAGCCACAACCCCGCGCCGAGCCCGGTCCCGACGTGCAGGTACACGCAGGTGTGGGGCCCGCCGACATCCGCATCCGCATCCGGCCCGGCATCCGCGTCACGCCCGACATCCGCATCCGCATCCGCATCCGCATCCGCATCCGGCCATGCGGCCCGGAGCCACGCCCCGGCGGCCGCGGCCGCACCGGCGTTCGTGTCCTTGTCCAGCAGCACTGGCAGGCCCAGCCGCCCCTCCAGCACCCCCCGCAGCGGAAAGCCCTTCCAGCTCGGGAACCCCGTCACCCGCCCCATCACCCCGGCCCGGTGGTCGAGCGGCCCCGGTGCGACCACCCCGACGCCCAGGAGCGGCGTCCGGCCCGGGTCTCCGACCCGCGCGACCGCCCGTACGACCACCTCCACCGCCGCCTCCGGCCCGGCCCCGAAGTCCAGCGGGCCACTGCTCTCGGCGACGACGCGGCCCGCCAGGTCCACCCGTACCGCCCGGAGCCCGTCGCGGTCCAGGTGCACTCCGACCGCGTGACGGACGTCCGGCATCAGCCGGAGCAGGGTGCGCGGCTTGCCGCCCGTGGACGCCGCGCGGCCGGCCTCCGCGACCAGCCCGTCCGCGCCGAGCCGTGCCGTGATCTTGCTGACGGCCTGCGGGGTGAGCCCCGTACGCGCCGCGAGTTCGGTGCGCCCCAGGCCCACCGGTCCGGCGCCGCGCAGCAGGTCGAGCAACAGCGCCTCGTTGTACCCGCGCAACGCCGGCAGGTTCGCCCCGCCACGACTCTCCCCGCTACCCCTGTTCACCCGCCCATTGTCCACCTTCCTTGCACTTCGGCAACACTGTTGCCAAAGTGGTCCCATGAGCACCTCCGCCCCCTCCGCCTGCACCGCCCCCACCGCACCCACGGCACCCACGGCACCCCTCCGCGTCGGCCTCATCGGCTACGGACTCGCCGGTTCCATTTTCCACGCCCCCCTCGTGGCCGCCACGGACGGACTCGTCCTCGACACGGTCGTGACCTCCGCCCCGACCCGGCAGGCCCAGGCCCGCACGGAGTTCCCCGACGTCCACATCGCCGCCACCGCCGACGAGCTGTGGGACCGGGACCTCGACCTGATCGTGATCGCCTCCCCCAACAAGACGCACGTCCCGCTCGCGACCACCGCCCTCGAAGCCGGCATCCCCGTGGTCGTGGACAAGCCGATCGCCGCCACCGCCGCCGAGGCCCGCGCGCTCGCCGCCCTCGCGGACCGCAGCGGAACGTTCCTCTCCGTCTTCCAGAACCGCCGCTGGGACAACGACTTCCTCACCCTGCGCCGCCTCATCGCCGAAGACGACCTCGGCGAGATCCAGCGCTTCGAGTCCCGCTTCGAGCGCTGGCGCCCGCAGCTGAAGGGCGGCTGGCGCGAGTCGGGCGCCCCGGAGGAGGTCGGCGGTCTGCTGTACGACCTCGGCAGCCACGTCGTGGACCAGGCCCTGGTGCTGTTCGGACCGGCCGTACGGGTCTACGCGGAGACCGACGCCCGCCGCCCGGGCGCCGAGACCGACGACGACACCTTCCTCGCCATCACGCACGCGAACGGGATCCGCTCCCACCTCTACGTCAGCGCGACCACCGCCCAGCTGGGACCGCGGCTGCGCGTCCTGGGATCGCGGGCCGGCTACGTCAAGTACGGCCTCGACCCGCAGGAGGGCGCCCTCAAGGAGGGGCTGCGGCCGGACGGGGACCTGCCCTGGGGCGAGGAGCCCCCGCATCTGTGGGGGCGGGTGGGCTCGGGCGAGTCCCCGCTGACCGGCGGCGGAACGCCGGTGCCGACCGAGCAGGGCGACTACCCGGCGTACTACGCCATGGTGGCCGCCGCCCTCCGCGAGGGCGGGCCCAACCCGGTCACGGCACACGAGGCCGCGCACTGCCTCGACGTACTGGAGGCGGCCCGCAAGTCGTCCCAGGAGGGCGTGGTGGTGGAGATTCCCGCCACAGTGTCCGATTCGGCCTGAAAATCGGGGCATTCGAGGCCGGTGATCGTTCCATAAGTCCGGGAACGACAAGTCCGGCAACGAGAAACCGTCGGCTGAGGGCTGAGAGGGCTGAGGGCTGAAGGCTGAGCACACCACGCGCAGGTGGAAGGGGCGGGGCTGCCGGTGGCAGCCCCGCCCCTTCCGTATCCGCATCCGTCCCCGTTACGCGCTCTTGAACTCCTGGCGCTGACGGCCCAGGCCCTCGATCTCCAGCTCCACGACGTCACCGGCCCGCAGGTACGGCTTCGGCTCCGGCTGGCCCATGGCCACTCCGGCCGGCGTACCGGTGACGATGACGTCGCCCGGGTACAGGGTCATGAAACGGCTCAGGTACCGGACGACCTCGCCGACCGGGAAGATCTGGTCCGAGGTGTTCCCGTCCTGCTTGAGCTCGCCGTTGACCCACAGCTTCACGTCCAGGACCTGCGGGTCCGGGACCTCGTCGGCGGTGACCAGCCAGGGGCCGAGCGGGGTGAAGGTCTCGCAGTTCTTGCCCTTGTCCCAGGTGCCGCCGCGCTCGATCTGGAACTCGCGCTCCGAGACGTCGTTGACCAGTACGTAGCCGCCGACGTGCGCGAGGCCCTCCTCGGCGGAGTCCAGGTAGCGGGCGGTGGCGCCGATGACGACGCCGAGCTCGGCCTCCCAGTCGGTCTTCACGCTGCCGCGCGGGATCAGCACGATGTCGTCGGGGCCGCCCACGGTGTCCGCGGCCTTGAGGAACAGGATCGGCTCGGCCGGCGGCTCCGCGCCGATCTCCGCCGCGTGCCCGAAGTAGTTCAGCCCGATGCCCACGACCTTGCCGATGCGACCGACCGGCGCACCGATCCGCAGCCCTTCGGCGCCCAGGACCGGAAGCTCGCCGGACGCGGCCGCGTCCCGTACCCGGGACAGCACAGCGTCGTCGGCGAGCAGGCTGCCGTCCACATCCGTGATCACGCCGGACAGGTCACGCAGGGTCCCGTCCTGGTCGAGCAGCGCGGGGCGCTCCGACCCGACGGGTCCGACACGCAGCAGCTTCATGGGCATTCTCCCGTGGTCGTGGGTGGTCGGCCCATGGGCGTGCCGCGGGCCGGCCGATGGGTTGCGGCCATCGGAGGATTGGTTGATCCTCCAAGAAGTCCGCCCAATCCGCAAGACCCTGTTCACAGACTGGAACGCACGCCTCCGTCGACCTCCCGCTCCGCGCGCTCCTTCTCCTCCGCCCGTTCCTTGCGGTGCTGGAGCCAGATCCGCTCCACGACCGACCACGCGGTGGTGGTCAGCATGTAGAGCCCGGCGGCCAGCGGCAGGACGGCAGCCGTGATCAGCGTCGCGAACGACAGCAGGGGCAGTACGCCGCCCAGCTTCCGCATGACCTCCTGCTGCTCGGCGCTCAACTCGACCACGCCCCCGGCCCCGGCCCCGGCCCCGGCCTTGACACTCGACTTGGCCCCAGGCTTGGTCCCGGCCTTCGCCCCGCCCTTCGCCCCGCCCTTGGCCGCGCCCTTCGCCCCGGCGTTCGTCCCGCCCTTCGTCCCGGCCTTGGCCTTGGCGCCGGCGCGGCCGACCGGCCCGGCCTGGGCGGAGGCGGCGGCAGCAGCAGCCACGGCGGCCGCCCTGCGCCCCCGCACCGCACTCCACGTGGCCACCGCCGCGATCGCTCCGAACAGCCCGAGGAACACCAGCCCCTGCGCCCCGAACAGACCGCCGTCGCCCAGCGCGTCGCTCCACCGCGCCCCCAGCGGCGCGGCGAACAACCGGTGCCCGAGGAGCTCGCCCCCCGAGGTGAAGGCCCGGTACATCAGGAAGAACACCGGCAGCTGCAGCAGGAGCGGCAGCATCCCCGCCACCGGGGTCGCCCCGCGGAAGGCGGCCCGGCTCAGCGGGTACAGGGCGAGCCGTACGAGGACGGTGAACAGCACGATCGCGGCAGCGGTCGCGGACTCGGCCAGCACCGGTTCGAGAAGCCGGCCCAGCTCAGCAACAAGATGGGGGAAAACGGACACGTGGGCCCTCCGAAGGGTCTCGTCGAACGTCGAAAGAACTGCATTTCGGCGTGACGACCCGCGAGGGGCGACAACAGTGATCAGTCAGCAGAAGGCGACAAGTCGAGCAGTACTACTGCGCGCCCCTACGCGGCCGTCGGGACGAGACGGCCGGGCGCCCTGGGCCGCGACCGGCCCGAGGCATCGGGATCGCGCTGCGGCAGGAACGCCGTGCGCTGCTCGCGATCACGGATCGCGGTGCGTATTCGATGGGGTGGCACGGGCCGCACGAGCCGAGCGGCGGCGGCCAGGGCCTCGGTACCGACGGCGACGGTCGCGGCGAGGGCGACCACCACGGCGCCCAGCCCGGCCTCCCCGGCGAACAGCCCGAGGACTCCCCCGAGCAGCACCAGCGAAAGCAGCGTCCGCGAGAACAGCGAGGACAGCCCGCCGCGTCGTTGCCGCGCCATGCAGACCTCCCCCTCTCCACTCCCGCACACGAAATACCCGTACGCCCATACACCCGTACGCCCATACACCCGGATACGCGTACACCCGTACGAGATGTGACACCGATACTAACCGGGCACGCTGACAATCGGCCGGGTCGGGCGGGCTCAGGACGACGTGAGGGTCCCCCACACCACCAGCCGGTACTTGGAGCTGTACTCGGGCGTGCAGGTGGTGAGCGTGATGTACGCGCCGGGCTCGCTGTAGCCGGCGTCCGGTTTCACCAGGCTCCGCGGCACGGGCGCGATCACCCCGGTGTCCCGCTCGGTCGTCTCGCCCAGGATCTTCCCCACCACGTACGTGTACCGCCGCCCCCGCACGTCGACGACGAGCTCGTCCCCCGCCCGCAGCCGGTTGATGTACCGGAACGGCTCGCCGTGGGTGTTGCGGTGCCCGGCCAGCGCGAAGTTCCCCTGCGCCCCGGGCTGCGCGGTCCCGGGATACTGCCCGGCGTACCCCTTGTCCAGCACGGCCCGCTTGTCGATCCCCTGCGCGACGGGCACGACGAGACCGAGACGCGGGATGCGCAGCACGGCGTACGCCTGGTCCCGGGCCGGCGGCTTGGCCGCGGGCCGTGGCGACCGGGAGGCCGCGGGCGGCCCAGGGGTCCCCTCCGACGGAGCCCCGGACACCGCCGGATCGCCCGGCTCGACGGAGGCCCCGGAGCCGGAGGGCGCGGGCGCAACGGGCCCGGAAGTATTCCCACCGTCCCAGGCCCGCTCCAGGGCCTGGACCTGCTCCTGCGCGGCGGCCGCGGCCTGCCGATTGGTCCACCACACCTGGTGCACCACCAGCAACAACACCACCACACCCACCGTGACGGTCAGCTCGGCGGCCGCCCACAGCACCCCCACGAGACCGGCCCGGCGCGCCCGCCGGCCGCTCCCCTGCACCACCACGGGTACGCGATCTCGCACGGGCGGCACCTTAAGTCCTCCCCCTTCAACTGACCAGCCGCAGTACGGTGTGAACCATGCGCCCCGACACGCCTGCCGAGCACATCGCCGAAGCCGAGCGCCTCATCCGCACGGCGACCCGCTACCCCGAGGACCAGGAGCCCTTGCTCCTCCAGGCCGCGGCCCACCTCGAACTGGCCGACGCACGCGACCGGGCGAGCGCCCTGTACGACCAGCTCCTCTCCGCCTCGCCGTCCGACCCCCAGCTGATCAAGGCCCTGCAGGCGGCGAACCTCTGGGAGTACGGCCACGAGGCGGAGGCGCGCGCCCTCATCTCGGGCATCCGCGCCGCCTCCCCGAAGGACCCGGCGCCGTGGGAGGTCATCGCGGAAGCCCTGGAGGCCCACGACGAGTTGGAGGCCTCGCACGACTGCTTCACGGAGGCGGCGACCCTCCTCATCGCGGAGGACGACCCGCTCACCCCGGCCACCACCGCCCTCCTGACGGGCCGCCACCGCGTACGCCGCCTCCTGGGGCGCCCGCACGACGACTGGGACATGGTCGCGGACACGCGCCACATCGGCCCGATCCCCCTGGACGAGCTCCACGACCCGAAGCGCATCTGGGCCCTGGGCTCCGACGACCCGGCCGAACTGCGCGCCGAGATCGCCCGCCTGCGCGCCGAACTGGGCGACCGCCGCGCGGCCCTGTCCCGCCCCTTCCCGGTGGCGATCCTCCACTGGCCGGCGCGCGAGCTGGCGGAACTCCTGACGTCGTACCCGACCCTGGCCTCGGAGTACCCGTCGCACGAGGCCCACCTGAGGCAGATCGAAACCTCCCTGCGCGCCCTCGCCGCCTCGGGCACCACGAACCTCGGCATCGTCACGGCGAGCGTCCCGTCGTACGAGGCCTTCGCAGCCTCCGAAAAGACCTCCCCGGCCTCCCCCAGCCTCCTGGCCGAATACGCCACGACCCTGGCAGCCCGCGGCAAAGCCACCCCCTGGCCCCCCACCCCCACCACAACCTGCTGGTGCACCTCGGGCAAGCCGTACTCGGAGTGCCACGGAGCCACCGGCCCCTGATTCCGTGGTCGACGCTCCCGACCTTACTCACCCAGACCTGCCACAGGGGACACACGCGGACTAGGCTCGTCCTCGATTCAACGATCCCCCTAGGCAGGCCATGCGCGACGACTGGCAGTTCGAAGTTCCCACTACGGGCAGCAAGCACCTCCCTCCTGACGCCCGGTACATGGAGGCCCTCAGCAGCCAGGGATACGGGTTCGAGGTGGCCATCGCCGACCTCGTCGACAACTCCATCGACGCCGGGGCCCGGGACGTGGTGATCCACTTCCTGCGCGACGAGGACCGGCTCGTCAGCCTCCTCGTCATCGACGACGGGAAGGGAATGACCGAGGAGGAACTCGATGTCGCCATGACCGTCGGAGGCCGCCGCGACTACGCCTCCGAGGCTCTGGGAATGTTCGGCACCGGGTTGAAGTCCGCATCGCTGAGTCACGCGTCCTCGGTGACGGTCGTGAGCAAGACGCGCAGGACGAGGGCCGTGGGCCGCCGTTGGCTGATGGAGCGGGCGGTGAACGGATACCAGTGCGACATCGTTGCCCCCGACTACGCTCAGACACTGATCGACCGCTACGCCCAGCGTCCGATCACCTGGCAGGGCACGGTCATCCGTTGGGACGGGGTCAAGAACTTCCCCCGGAACGGCGGAGGCGGCCAAACCGATCGCTACCTGCACCGGACCCTCAACCGACTCGGCCTCCAGCTCGGCCTGTACCTGCACAGGTTTCTCGCCAGGGACGACTTCAACATCACGATCGCGGTCGAGGACGTGAACACCGGAACCGAGTACATGAACTTCGGAGTCGAGCCCCTCGACCCGTTCGGATATCCGGTCCCGGGCCACACCGACTACCCTCGGCGCTTCACCGTCGATCTCGCTTCGATCCTCCCCGTGTCCCTCGACGCCCACGTCTGGCCGGCAAAGTCGACCTTGGACGGTTACAAGGCAGTCGGCTCCGTCCTGGAACGGCAGGGCTTCTATTTCTACCGACACAATCGTCTCGTACAGGCAGGCGGGTGGAACAATTTCCGCCAGCCGGATCAGCACCTTTCCCTTTCCCGTGTCGCCATCGATCTTCCGCCGCACGGAAACGATGTATTCCGGCTGACCGTGAAGAAGGAGGGCGTAGAGGTCTCCCCCGAGTTCATCTCCGCTTTGGAGGAGGCGCGGGACGCCGAGGGGCGACGCTTCATCGACTATGTCGCCGACGCCGAGTCGGTCTACCGCGAGGCGCGCAAGCGGGCGGGAACGACTCGGAAGTCCGTCATCGGGCCGGGCAAGGGGTTCGACCCCATCGTGCGGGAGGCGATCGAGGACGAGCTGCCCCTGTTGCCGGGTGAGGAACCCATCGCCATCCGCTGGCAGTCATTGGACAACAGTCTGTTCTTCGACGCCGACAGGGAGAACCGGACCATCGTCTTGAATCACCACTATCGGTCGGCGATTCTTGGCGGAAGGCGTGGCGGACTCAATGACGCTCCTACGTTGAAATCCCTCATATACCTCCTACTCCATCAGATATTCGAGAAGGAATACAGCGGGAGTCGAGAAAAAGACAACCTCCAATTGTGGCAGGCCATCCTGGTGGCCGCCGCGCGCACCGAACTGGAACGCATGGGCGACGATGACTGACGCGGGCGGATACCCGGAACTCCCCTGGTCGACCGTCGAGCACTATCTCGGGGAGCGGCAGGCAGCGAGCTATCGGCTATCCGCACCGACCTCGGAACGCGCAGTCTGGTACGAGATCGGTGACGGCGGGCAGGAGATCTCGCTGCAGGTCGAACTCGACCGCCACCAGCAGCCACCGCGCTCGTCGCTGCCGGCGGTGACCATCGACCAGGTGCGGCGCGACGGAACGCGGATGGCACGCATCCACACCACCCACGTGGCGTTGATGCGCGATTTCCACGATCTGCTCATCGCCGTCGCGGACCGCATAGTCACCGGCGAGCGCGACCTCGGGCAGGCCTTCGAGGAGACGGTGCAAGCCTGGGGCCGGCTGCTCGACCAGCCGCGCGGCCTCGGGGTGGAGCGTCGTATAGGGCTGCACGGCGAACTCGCGGTGTTGCGCGCCGTGGCCCGCTCCCGTGGGTGGGCGCAGGCGATCGAAGCGTGGACCGGACCCAAGGCGGAGCAGCACGACTTCGGGCTGCCCGAGTCTGATCTCGAGGTGAAGACCACCGCCTCCGAAAGGCGTCGACACACCGTTCACGGGATACACCAGCTCACGGAGAGCTCCGGCCGACCCTTGTGGTTCGCCTCTCTCCAGCTGACGCGCGGCGGCCTCGGCGGCCGCTCCCTGGGTGAGTCGGTGGCCTCGGTGATCCGTGACGCCCGAGCGGCGCACCGCATCGCGTCGGTGAGCCTGGAAGGCGCCCTGGCAGCCGGTGGTTGGAGCGAGAGCGACCCGGACGACGAACGCTGGACTTTGCGCTCGGCTCCCTTGATCGTCCCAGCCGAGCAGCTGCCGAGGTTGACCGAGTCGATGATTCCCCTCTCCGTCCGAGAGCACGTCTCGTCGATCGACTACCACATGGACGTGACCCATTTGAGCTCGGCACCCGGCTCGCCGGTCGACCTCATCGACTTCCGTCTTCCGTGACCAACGAGGACCCCCAATTGACAAGCACCGAAACCCTTCGGCTCGAACTGCACAGTGCCGTGCTGTCCGATCTCGACGGCAGCAAGCCGAAGAACCTGGCCCGGGCCCTGGCGTACCAGGCCGAGGACATGGCCCCGGAGGCCGCGGCGTATGCCGACGAGGCGGACTTCCAAGCAGCGCTCAAGGGATCCCGCTCAACGCATCAGTTGGTCGAACTCTGGCGTAAGCAGCTCACGCGATGGGACTACGCCGACCGACCGGCCTGGACCGACACGCGGCCGCGCACGGACGAGCGCAGGGCCGAGATCCATCACCTGTTGAAGCTCAAGGAGGCCACGCGCGCGCTGCTCGACGGGCTGATTCCCGTATCGAAGGCAGCGGTCTCCGTGGTGATCAGCCCGGAGCACAAGCCCTGGTACACGCCTCAGTCCCAGCTCAGCCGACCGCACTACTGGCCCGCCTATCGCGGCCTGCTCGCAGCCAAGGGGTGGCCGGCCGCTGCCGTGGCCGCGTTGGACGTGGCGACCGATCAGGTGATCGAACGGCTGGCAGACCCGACCGACTCGGCGATATACCAGTCCAAGGGTCTCGTCGTGGGCTACGTACAGTCGGGGAAGACCGCGAACTTCACTGGTGTCATGGCCAAGGCCGTGGACGCGGGCTACCGACTGGTGATTGTCCTCGGGGGGACGCTCAACATGCTGCGAGCCCAGACGCAGCGGCGTCTCGACATGGAACTCGTCGGCAGGGAGAACATCCTCCGGGGGGCCGACGAGCTGGAATCGGACTACGCCGACGACCCGGCTTGGAGGGCCGGGAAGTTCGTGACCTTCGGCAGCCTTCCGTCTGCACTCGGGGCATTCGACATCGTGCGGATGACCACGCGGGACGACGACTACAAGAGTCTGCTACAGGGCATCACCGCCTTGGAGTTCGAGAAGCGGGAACCGGCCCTGCCTCTGTACGACCGGGAGAACCTGCACCGCTCGTCGGCTCGCCTGATGGTGGTCAAGAAGAACAAGACGGTGCTGGCCAAGCTCGTCAAGGATCTGGGGAAGATCAAGACCCCACTGACGGAGATCCCCGTCTTGATCATCGACGACGAGTCGGACGAGGCTTCGGTCAACACCTCGAAGCCGGATGTCCAGCGCAGCGCGATCAACGAGCAGATCTCGAAGCTGCTGAACATGCTGCCTCGTGCCCAGTACGTGGGCTATACAGCGACGCCCTTCGCGAACGTCTTCGTGGATCCGAGCGACACCGAGGACATCTTCCCCAAGGACTTCCTCATCTCGCTGCCCCGCCCCGAGGGATACATGGGCGCGCGGGACTTCCACGATCTGGACAGTGAGGTGGAGGAGCACGAGCGCACCATTGCCAACTCCAACGAGAAGGCGCACGTCCGAGACATCTTCGACGACGCGGAGGACGACAGCTGCCTGCAGCAGGCCATGGACATGTTCGTGCTGACGGCCGCCATGAAGCTGTACCGGGAGGACGTGGGCGGTCTCGGTGACGGCTACTTCGAGCACCACACCATGCTCGTCCACGAGTCGGTGCGCACAGGAATCCACCGTGATCTACACAATCGCGTCCTGAACCTGTGGCACAACGCGGGCTACACCGGTCCCCGCGGGCACGAGCGGCTGCGGAAGCTCTTCGAGACGGACGTCGCCCCGGTATCGGAGGTCCGCGCCGACGGACAGGCGGTACCCGCTTCCTACGACGAGCTGATGCGCTACGTCGGGCCAGCGAGCGTACGGATCGACGGTGACGGCCAACCGATCATCGTCGTGAACGGCGACAAGGACTTGGAGACGGGCGAGGCCGACTTCGACAAGCGTCCGATCTGGAAGATCCTCATTGGGGGCCAGAAACTGGCACGCGGGTTCACAGTCGAGGGGCTGACCGTGTCGTTCTTCCGCCGCCGGGCCGGAAACGCATCCACGCTCATGCAGATGGGGCGCTGGTTCGGGTTCCGCAAGGGATATCGCGATCTGGTGCGTCTCTACCTCGGGCGCAGGGAGACCATGGGACGGACCGAGGTGGATCTATACGACGCCTTCCAGGCGATCTGCCTCGACGAGGAGGCGTTCCGTTCGGAGCTGCACCGCTATTCCGTGATGGTCGACGGCCGGCCGCAGATCACTCCCGCCCAGATCCCTCCCTTGGTTTCCCAACACCTGCCGTGGCTGAAGCCTGCCAGTCCGAACAAGATGTACAACGCCAGGCTGGAACTCGTGCGGTCCGCCGGACGCTGGGAGGAGCCCACTGCCTATCCGCAGAAGGGCGAAGAACTCCGGCGAAATACGGAACTGTGGCTTCCGTACCTCGAATCCCTCGATTCCCAGGCAACCGTCTACGCGTACCACTTCCCGGACAAGGGTCTCGTCCACCGCTTCCGCTCGCTGAGTGGAACCTTCTCCGCCACCACGGTCCTGGACACGCTCCGCGATCTGCGGTGGGACGTTCCCGAGCAGTTCCTCCCGCACCTTCGGTACCTCTCGGAGATCACCGAAGCCGGCAAGGTGGACGACTGGGTCGTGCTGGCTCCGCAGCACGCCTCGGGGTCGGAAGCCAAGACCGTCGCCCTCGGCTCTGCGGGTCGGTCGTACTCGTGGTTCTCCCGTGACCGCCGCGCGGACCGGGGAGCCCTCTTCGGAGCGATCAGCGACAAAAAGCACCGCGGGGTGGCTCACCGGATCGCGGGCGCTCTGGGCGCCTCGGGGGACACCACCACGGAGGGTCTTGTGTCCGAACGCCGCGGCGCGATCGTCCTGTACCCGGTCATCGAGACGACTCGTCAAAGCTCCATCAACGCGGATCGACGCATCGATTCGGACAAGATCGTCATGGCCTTCACCTTCGTGGCACCGGCCTCGGCCCACAGCGCAAACGGGCAGGTCGTCCAATTCACGACGGTCTCCGCCAAAGCCAGTGCGATCATCGACGTCACGGAGATCGGCAAGAGTTGATCTCCCGGTTCGACGGCGGCGAGGCAGGCAGGTCGTCTCGCCGCCCTCACGGGGACTCCGGGGGCGGCATGCACACAGGCACGACGGGACGGCTTCGCTCCCTGGACATCTGCTCGGGCGCCGGTGGACTGGCAGTGGGCCTCGAGGAATCCGGCTTCGACCCCGTCCTCCTGCTCGACAACCGCGACGTCGCGTGTCGCACCCTGCGTACCAACCGTCCTTCCTGGAACGTCCTCGAAACGAACCTGCTGGACTTCGATCCGTCCGAGCACACCGAGACCTACGACGTGGACCTGCTGTCGGCGGGCCTCCCACGCGTGAAGGCGACGGCCACCATCGCGCGCCGCGACAGCGAGGCAGAACTCGAACTGCTCCGAGCCACGATGCTGCTGCTCCACGGCGTGCAGCCCAGAGCGCTGCTCGTCGAGAACGTGCCCGACCTGGTGACGAAGCCGGCCTACGAGGCGATTCGCTCCTATGTCGCGGAGGAACTGTCGCACCTCGGCTATCGACATGCGTGGTTCGTCGTGAATGCGGCGGATTTCGGCGTTCCGCAAACTCGTCGCCAGGGAATTCTGGTGGCGTTCAAGGGCGACGTGCTCGACGCCTTCGTCGCGCCGACTCCGACGACCGATCCACACAGGACGGTCGGTGAGGCGCTGCTGGAGTCCATGTCCGCCGGCGGCTGGCCCGAGGCGGGCACATGGGCGGCACAGGCCAACCAGCCCGCCCCCACCCTCGTCGGCGGTTCCTGGGAACGTGGTGGTGCGGACCTGGGTCCGACAGGGTCCAAACGCGCGTGGGCGCGCATCGGGGTCGACGGAGCAACCGTGGCGGACGCCGTGCCGGACGCCGCCTTCCGTTGGGATCCGACCCTCGGTCGGGTGGGCATGATGCCTCTCACCGTGGACCAGGCCGCACTGCTCCAGGGATTCCCTCCCTCGTGGCGGATCGAGGGCCGCAAGACCGCGAAGTACCGGCAGGTGGGCCATGCCTCGCCGCCTCCGGTCGGATGTGTACTGGGCAAGGCCATCGCCGCCGCGCTGCGAGCCTGACCGACCTGGGAGAAGGGCGCAATGAGCCTGTGGCTCGGTGACTACACTTGACCCTCATGACCAGAAAGCAGCCCCAGCCGTCCCAACCTGGGCAGATCCGTGTCATGGATCTGTTCGCCGGGGCTGGAGGCTTCTCCTCGGGATTCGGCCGGTACACCCCCGAGGCGGGGGCGAGTCCGTTCACCTCGGTCGCCGCGGTCGAGTTCGACCGGGCCGCAGCGGCGACCTACGCGGCCAATTTCGGCGGCGCGCACGTCTTCGCCGGTGACATCGCCGGGTTCGATCCCACCCCCTTCAAGGGCCAGGTCGACGTGATCATGGGCGGTCCCCCCTGCCAGGGCTTCTCCGGTCTCGGCAAGGAGGACCCGACGGACCCTCGCAACGAACTCTGGCAGGAATACGTACGAGTGGTGGCGAAGGTCCACCCCAAGGTGTTCGTCATCGAGAACGTCGACCGCTTCCTGAAGTCCCCGCAGTACGCGGAACTGCTTTCGGCTTCCGCGACCCCCGGACATCCACTCCACGACTACACGGTGGTGCCCGCCGTGATGAACGCGGCCGACTACGGGGTCCCGCAGGCCCGACGTCGCGTCATCGTCATCTGCACCCACAAGGACTTCGCCGAGCCGTTGCGGCACCCCGCACCGACGCACCACAAGAACGGATACGAATCGGACGAGGCGCAGGACGCCCTCTTCGACTCCGTTCCCGGAGGTCAGGCCCTACCGCGCTGGGTTTCGGTTTCACAGGTCTTCGACGTCTCCGCGAAGCTCCCGATCCTGGAACGCATGCCCGATCCCCGCGACAGGGCGGATTCCGCCGGCCCCGTCCCCGGGCACTACCTCACGACGGACCTCCATTTCGGCCGAAACCCGGAGGCCCTTTCCCGCGCTCGATACATGGCGATTCCCGAGAACGGAAACCGGAAGAACCTCCGCGGGGTCAGCTATCGCATCGACCGGACAGGCCGCATTCGCCTCTCCACCTCGAAGGACTACGGCCGACTGAAGGGGCAGGAGTTCTATCTCTCCACCGAGAGCTGGGACAACCACAATTCGGGATCCGGCGACGTCATGGGCCGCATGCGGAAGAACGCCCCCTCCGTGACGATCCGGACGGAGTTCTACAAGCCCGAAAAGGGACGCTACCTGCACCCGACGGAGCACCGCCCGATCACCCACTACGAGGCCGCGCTCATCCAGGGGTTCCCCGAGACCTTCAAGTGGTACGGAACCAAGATCGAAATAGCCCGTCAGATCGGCAATGCCGTGCCCGTCGGGCTCGGCAGGACGCTGGCGGAGGCCATCCACACATTCCTGGCCCGCCACAGCTGACCCGCCCCGTCGGACCGCCCTGTCAAAGGCGGTCCGACGGCTTGGCCAGGCTCACCCCTGCCGACACCCGGGCAGCGGGGACCTTCTTTTCCCCTGCCGAGCGATCCCGAAGCGGTGCCTCGGCCAGCAACTGCTCGAAGATCGGGAGCAGGGCATCCACCGAGGCGCGGCTCACTTCACCGTCCCGGGGGCCTTCCGGCAGCCGATCCCAGGGGGCCGCCGCCGCATCCTCCGCCTCGTCGATCCAGTCCTGGAGCGCATCGGTATCGGCCTGCCGGTCCGGTGCCAGCACGTCGTACACCAGGGTGCTGCCGGCGGCGTTCACAGCCGAGGAGAGCGCGTTGACCTGGTCCCCGAGCCGGGGCACGCCCTCCGCCAGTTGACGTTCGACCATGTGCAGAATCGCCTGTGCGGTCGGGCGGTGATCGATGACGTCCAGGCGCATTGTGGTCTGCAACACGTCCTGCACCCGGCACGCGGTCTCGATCGGGCGGTAGTCGGGCCCGTCCCGGAACAACTCCGCAGCCCACCAGAGCCTGGAGAAGGCCTGTGTGTAGTGCGGTCCGCAGAAGCGCGCGGCCGTCGCCGAGCCCGGCCCGCCGCCCGTGCTGGATCCCCGATGCCGCCATGCGACGTAGTCAGGGGCGACGACCATCGCTATGAAGTTCCACAGCCGGCCGTCGGCGGCCTCGGCCCGCGTCATGCGCAGGGTGGCGTGCAGCCGGGGTGCGAACCAGCTGTCTGCGGCCGTCCGCTGGTCCTCAAAACGACGCATCGCCTCGTCGACCAGGACCCGCACCGGTTCGGTCCGCCACCGGTGTGCACCGCCCAGCGGCTCGGCCGCCCTTCGGAGTGCGACCTGAGGCGGCCGTTCCTGCCCGCTCAGTACCGCCTGGCCGAGGTGTTTGGCCACCGAAGCATCCGCCAACAGGCCCAACATCGGAGGGAGTTCCCTGCCATCGACTCGGTTCACCGCGTACCACCGGACCCTTCGAGGTTCTGCACGGAACGCACCGCATTGGTCAGGTTCCTCGTCGCGCGGCTTCTCTTCCCGGCCGCGAACTGCACGCCGGTCTGAATCTCCGCCCATCCGTAGCCCTTGGTCCGCCGTTCGGCGATCTCATAGAGCGCATCGGTCAGTTGGCGGCCCGGAAGTACGTCCGGGAGCATGGACCTCAGTACGGATTCCCGCCACCCCTTCGGCAGCATCGGGGTTCCGTCCTCGTCCGCGTCCAGATCGCTGATCGCCGTGTGAAACATCGCGGTCCAGGCGTCCTGCGCGATCTGGGTAGCCGCGAGATCACGCAGCATCCGCTCCGCCGGGCTGCCACCGGACCCGCGGAGCGCCTCCATCAGGCCCTCGACGGCTCCGATGTTGAGGTACACGGTCGGAACGTCACCCGTGGTCTCGACGATCCAGGCAGACTCCTTGTAGGGCCGGAGCCACTCGTGCTCACCGTCCTTGAAATCCACCTCGACGATCTCGATCTCGCGTTGCCTCGCGGGCGTCGAAGCCTTCAGATCGACGTACCAGTCACTGCCGGCGGACCCCACCAGGCGGCCTGCCACGCCTTCCACCGTCGCGACCACCGACACGCCCAATGTGGCCCGCCGCAGGTACGCCACGCTGTCCAGCTCGATGGTTCCCTGCATCGTCCCGTCGCCGGCCGGGGACAGCACCACGGTCGTACGGGCGTTGGTCGCCTTCTCCGCGAGGACGGCGAGGAACACCACATCGGACCACGGGCCCGATCGGAGTTCCGCCTCCGGGAAGGTCACCGAGAGCCGGAGGCGTGCCCGGTCCCACGCGCCTCGCCCCGTCTGATGCAGGGCGACCGCCCGATCCGCGACGGAGATCATCGTGTACGGGAGCTCCCTGTTGTCCACCGAGACGGACACGACTCTCAGCTCCACGTCCCCGAAGAGCGTCGGATAGGGAAACACCGATGTCACGCCGAACCTCCGCGAGCCTTCTGGACCTCCACCACGAGTCGGGCGTACCCGCTGCGCACCAGGTGCGTGGCGGGATCCGTGACCCCGCGGAAGACCGCCCTGCGCACGCCGGGCTCGACGACGAGATCGCCCTTCTCCACACGGCAGTCTTCCTCGGCGGCAAGGGCCGCCCACTCGACTACCGGACGACCTCCCGAGCGCACATCGAACTTCGCGACGGGTGTCAATCGCCACGGGTCCTCGGCAAGGGGTAGCTTGACATCCACGATCACGCTCCAGGCACCGGATTCCTCCACTCGTGCCGTCACCCCGCGGACCGTGGGGAAACCTTGCGTCCGCCGTGCCGAGCCGGTGTGCGTGTCCCAGGTGAGCAGCTCGCGCAGCGCCGCGGGACCGCCCGCCCGCTTCGTTTCGCGCCTGCCTACCAAGGCGCGCACGGCCTTGTCCACATCACTGCGGAACTCCTTGAGACGGCTGACGGCGCCACGTTCGTAGAGCGAGGTGAGTTCCTCCGTCCGGTCCCAACGGTCGTGCTCGGGTGGCTCCGAAGCGCGCAGGAACTCCTCGGCCAGGGCCACGTCCTCGCCGACCCGGTCCGTTGCGTAGCCGGCCAGCAGCACGGCCTGGAACGGCATCGTTCCCAAGGGGAGTTCGCGTGGCCGATGCTCCGTGATGGTCATACGGTTTCCCCGCATGCAGACCACCCGGCTGTGCCGCTCGTCCGCGTCGGCCGCCGGAGTGAGCAGGAGAACGGCCAGGTGCTCCCGACCCTTGTCCCGCGCTCTGCCCTTGCCCTTCAAAGGCGTCACGATCAGAGGCACCTCGGCACGCGCCACGTGATCCTCCGACGTCAGACTGTCGACCGTCTGGCCGTCGAGGTGGGCTTGGAGGGCGCGACTCAATGCAGGGTGGCGGGTGTACGGATCGACCCGCTCCTCGGGCACGACCACTTCGCCGTCACGAAACGTGGACACGCACGCCTCCAACAGGGGACCGGCCGCGACACCCCCGATCATCGCCGCCCAGAAACCGTCGGCCAGTGATCGCACGACTTTGTCGTGGAGGTCACGCAGCTCCTCGGCGTCGCCCGAGGCGTCGTGGGCGCCGACAACCAGGAACGACGTGCCCGGTTCGCCGGAGTGCCGCTCGAGGTGCAGACTTCGCGCCGTCTCCTCGTCGGCCCACCAAGACCGCGACACGTCCTTGTGTGCAGGGTCCGTATCCGGCTCGCCGAACCACGCCGGCCCCGCAAAGGCCTCGCCGTCGACCTGCCGCCACGGCAGGTCGAGACGTCCGATCACGCGTCGTTCGGTCCTGCCCTCGTGTGGCTCGGAAAGCGTGGAGTTGATGAGCACGAGACCGAAACGGCTGGCCGCCCACAGCGTTGCCTTGCCCAGTCCATAGGACCCGCCCGCACGACCTCCGGACTGCTTGTGACTGTCGAGCTGACGCCTGACGACGGCGGCGAAGCGACCGTCGTGATACTCCGGTCCGGTGAGCCCGTTGGCGTTGAAGTCGTCCACCCGCAGCAGAAGCAGCGAGTCCTTCGAATCGAGCTCGTCCAACGCGGCCCGCAGGCTCCTCGACACCTTCTGCTCCGCCGAGGCCGCCCGATCGTAGTGCGGGCGCAGCTCGTCCCATTGGAGGGCGGCCAGGAACGAGGACAGGTGCCGGCCCGTCAATTCGTGGAGGGTGTAGTGCACTCGAACCGGCGCGTCGGTGTCGAGTCGCTCGTCAAGCGCGTTCTGGGTGGCTTCCCTGGCCAGTACGGCCATGTCCGCGTCGAAGGCGAAGGCAGCGGCGTTGCCGTACTCGCGCCCGCCGTCGGCATGGGCCGTGCGATGGTGCCAGCGCAATGGTCGATGTGTCGATATGTCGCTGGTTCGGCTGTCGACCAGATCGGGGTTGGTGCCGAACACCTCGGCAAGCGACCGTTTGGTCTCCTCCCGAGGCTCCGCTCGCCCGTTCACCCAGGCGGAGACAGCCGCACGGGTCAACCCGAGCCGGGTAGCCAGGTCGGATTGCGACATGTCCATCCGGCTCAACTGCCGCGCGAGCCAGGGGCCGAAATCCTCACCTCGGTGCTCCATGCATCGCCCTCCGCTGTTCGGCTCGCCACGGCGTACGTCGCGATCACCCTAACAGGGCATATTTGACAAGGAGAGTACTGTCAAATATTCGAGATGGATCCCTTGTTTCGGGCCTTGGGACCTGCGCTCGCGCGACGACTCGCAACGACGGCCAGCACGCGTGCCGCCGCCTCGTCCGCCTGCTCGTGCTCCCAGACGCGCACGGCCAGCCATCCCGCCTCGGCCAACCGGGCGTCCGTGTCCAGGTCCCGACTCCGATTCCCCTCGATCTTGGCGCGCCAGAACTCGGCGTTGTTCTTCGGCCACGTAGCGTGCACGGGGCAGCCGTGCCAGAAACAGCCGTCCACGAACACCGCCACACGCGCGGGTCCGAACACGATGTCGGCCTCGCGCCTCACGCCCTTCACCGGCTTTCGGTGGATCCGATACCGAGCCCCCTTGGCGTGCAGCGCCTTGCGCAATGCAACCTCCACGCCTGTGTCACGGCTCTTCTGGCGACTCATCCGAGTACGCACGGTGACCGTCGTTGCCAATTTCTCCACCCCACCATTGTGACCGGCCGGTCGCAGACCCATTCAGAGCGGCATCGGGAGCTGCCGGTGCCCACGCGCAGCGGTCGGCGAAGGGCTGGGGCTTGCCGCTGCCAAGGGGAGGAATGCAGGGAGAGCCGCCAGTGCTTCTGTCGGAGTGTCGCGGAGCAGCGACAGGGTGGTGGCCGCCATCGGGATACCGTGCAACGCCAAGGCATCGCGGGTGTAGTGGTAGTCCGCCCGATCGGTCGCCAGGGCCGCTCCCTAATCGGGCCAGTGGGCGTCCGGCCTCCTACGATGGAGGGGTTCGCCGTTGCCGACGGGGGGCTGGGGGCGTGATGACGCAGGACGGATCGCTCAGGCTCCGGATGGTGCGGGTGTTGCCCGCGGCGCCCGGGGTGGTGTTCGAGGCCTTGACCGAGCCCGGGGAGCTGGCGAAGTGGTGGGGGCCCGACGGGTTCGTCGTTCCCCGGGTGGAGAGTGATCTGCGGCCCGGTGGGGCCTATCGGATCGAGATGCAGCCGCCCGAAGGGGCTTCGTTCTTCCTCGCCGGCGAGTTCCTGGAGGTGGACCCGCCCGCCCTGCTGGCGTACACCTTCCGCTGGGAGGATCCCGACCCCGACGACCGGGAGACGACCGTGAGCCTGGAGCTGCGCGGCGACGGCGCCGGTTCGACGCGGCTCGTGTTCGTGCAGGGCGACTTCGCCACCGAGGGGCGGCTCGCCCTGCACGACGAGGGCTGGACCCAGGGCTTCGACAAGCTCGAAGGCCTGCTGAGGCGTCGATGAGAGGCCGGTGCGGTCCCGATGGCGGGCCGCTCGAGGGCCTGCTGCGGCGCCGGTGAGGGGTTAGCGGTCGGCCGTTGCGTAGGCGGCTGCTGCCATCGTGCCCGCCGCGGTGAAGACCGCCGACCAGGGGCCGATCTTCTTGGCCAGGGGGTGCGATGCGGCGAAGGCGGCGATGTAGGCCGCGCCGAGCAGGGCCGTGGTCGTCGGTGAGGTGCGGCGGTGCCACTCGCGGGCCGCCAGGGCGCCGGCGGCCGCGAGGACCACGCCGCCGAGCGGCCGCTTTCCGGTCCAGCGGGCGGCGGCGTAGCCGCCGACCAGGCCGCCTGCGGCCACTGCCGAAGTGGGGATCTGTGCCATCGTGGGGGCCTCCAGCCGTTCGAACGTCACCGGTCGAGGCTAACGGGCACGGCGGGTGAAGCGGCGCGCGGCCATCACTCCCAGCACGACGACGGCTCCGCCGAGGACTCCGGGCGGGACGGTGTCCTGGATTTCGCGGGGGAGCACGGACATGACGCCCAGGAGGATGAAGAACGCCACCGCGCAACCCCCGACGGCGACCAGGACTCGGGTGAAGAGGGTGTGCGGCACTCTGGGCTCCGGTGGGGTCGTTCGACATCGCGCTGTACTGGTTCAACGCCGGGCCGGGCGTTGCCGATACGGGCGGTCCGAGGCACCGTACGGAAGTCGGATTTGTCGCACACCCTCCGGATCCGCGGACCTGCCGTCCGGGGAACCTCACCGGCGTAGATTCCCTCTACGAGAGGGGCGATACGACCGAAGCCGCCCAAGCCGGCCCAAGGAGCTGCAAACGTGATCTGTTATGGACCGGCCGTCCTGGACCTGTCGGACGAACTGGCCGACACCTACAGCGAAGTGTTCTCCGCTCCGCCGTGGAACGAAGACGAAGAAACCATTCGCCTCTTCACCGCCAGGCTGCAGGCCGACAGCCGCCGCACCGGATTCCGGACCGCCTTCGCGCAGTCGGCCGTCGGCATCGACGGATTCGCCACCGCCTGGCTGACGCCCAAGACCTTCCCCACGGACCGTGCGTACGGACAGGTCGCCGCCCAGCTCGGCCGCAAGCGCGTACGGGAACTGCTCATCGGCGCCCTGGAGATCGACGAGCTCGCTGTCCGCCCGCACGCCCGCGGGCACGGCACCGGGCGCGCCCTGCTCGCCGAGATCACCGCCGACGCCCCGGACGCGCGCGCCTGGCTGCTCACCGCCCGCGTGGCCACCGACACCGTCGCCACCTACCGCCGGCTCGGCTGGCACGAGGTCACCCCGCTGCCCGGGACGCAGAACGGCGTCGTCGTCTTCCTCGCCCCGAACCACCCCTCGGCCTGAGCATCGGGCGCCCGCCACCGGGCATACCCGGGGCATGATCACTCGTATCGCTCGTACCGCCCGGCGCCAGCTGAACCTGGCCACGTACCGCCAGCTCACGCAGGCCGGGATCCCGGCCGCGACCATCAGCGGCCGCAGTCGCCGGGGAGGGCCCTGGCAGCGGCTGCTGCCACGGGTTTACTTGTTGCAGACCGGGCCACCGGACGGCAGTCAGCGCGCGCTGTCCGCGGTCCTGTACGCCGCCCACCCCTCGGCCGATCCGCTCTCCGGGGCGACGGCCGCGCTCACGGGCGGCGCGGCCCTCGCGCTCCTGGGCATCCGCGACGCGCCGCCCGAGCCGCTGGACGTCCTCGTCCGCTCGCCGCGCTCGGCGACGCCCGCCGGACGGGTCCGGCCCGCCTCGACCGCCCGCTGGCCCGCGACCATCCACGTCTCCGGCGTCCCCAGCAGCCGCCCGGTCCGGGCCGCCGCGGACTTCGCGGCGCGCACCGACGACGCGGACCTGGTGCGCTCCGTCCTGGCGAACGTCGTCCAGGGCGGCTGGTGCCACCCGCACGACCTGCACGCCGAACTCCGTGCCGGCCGGATCGCGAACCGCCCGGCCGCCCGCGCCGCGGCCGGCGAGCTGGTCGCCGGGGTCCGCTCGATCGCCGAGGGCCGGGCCCGCGACACGCTGTCGGCCACGGACCTCCCCGCCCCGCTGTGGAACGCCCGCCTCCACGGCCCGGACGGCGCGTTCCTCGCCAGCCCCGACGCGTACTGGCCCGAGGAGGGCGTGGCGCTGGAGATCGATTCCGCCGAGTACCACTACACGCGCGACTCCTGGCAGGCGACGCTGCGCCGGCGGCTGCGGCTGGAGTCCCGAGGGGTCCTGGTGGCCAGTACGACGCCGGGGATCCTGCGCGACGCACCGGCCGACGTGATCACCGCCCTGCGCGCGCTCCTCGCCGTGGGAGCGGCCCGGCCCGCGCCCCCGGACGTCACGGCTCGCGGACACGCCCAGCTGGAGCTGTCGGTGCCGCTGTCGGTGCCGCGGCCGGTGCCGCGGCCGGTACCGCTGCCCGGGGCGCTGTCGGTGCCGCGGCCCGTCCCGCTGCCCGTACCACTGCCCGTCCCGCTGCCCGCGCCGCCGTCAGTGCCGCTGCCCGCCGCCTACGCTCCGAAGGCCCGGGACACCGTGTAGATCAGCAGGCCCGCCAAGGCGCCGACCACCGTGCCGTTGATCCGGATGAACTGCAGGTCACGGCCGATGTGGGCCTCGATCTTGCGGGAGGTGTGCTCGGCGTCCCAGGCCGCCACCGTGTCCGTGATCAGCGAGGTGATCTCACGCCGGTAGGTGGTGACGACGTAGACGACCGCGCCCTCGATCCAGCCCTCCACCTTCGCCTGCAGCCGGGCGTCGGTGGCCAGGCGCGCGCCCAGGGAGATCAGCGAGGCGCGGACCCGCAGGCGCAGCTCGCTCTGCTCGTCCTCCGCCGCCGAGATGATCATCGACCGGATCGCCGACCAGGCGGAGGCGATGACGTCCTGGACCTCGTCGCGCGCCAGGATCTCGGACTTGAGGCGCTCCACCTTCGCGCGCGTCTCCGTGTCCGACTGGAGGTCGTCCGCGAAGTCCGCCAGGAAGCGGTCCAGCGCCCCGCGCGCCGGGTGCTCGGGCATGTCCCGCATCTCCGTGATGAACCGGAGCAGCTCCTTGTACACGCGCTCGCCCACCTTGCGGTCCACGAACCGCGGGGTCCAGCCCGGGGCTCCCCCCTGGACCGCGTCCGTGATCGAGTCCCCATGCGTGACCAGCCAGTCGTGCGCCTTGACGCAGACGAGGTCGACGGCCCGGCGGTGGCCGCCGTCCGCGACGACCCGCTCCAGGGTCTTGCCGATGCCCGGCGCGATCTCGGCGGTCTCGGCGCGGCGGGTGATGGCCTCGCCCACGACGGCCTGCACGTCGGAATCGCGCAGTACGGTCAGGGCTCCGCGCAGCGCGGTCGCCAGCTCGGCCGTGACCCGGTCGGCGTGCGCGGGCTCGGCCAGCCAGGCGCCGAGGCGGCCACCGATGCCGAGGGCGTGGAGCCGGGCCCTGACCACGTCGGAGGAGAGGAAGTTCTCCCCGACGAACTCGCCCAGCGTGACGCCGAGCTGGTCCTTCTTGGTCGGGATGATCGCGGTGTGCGGGATGGGCAGGCCGAGCGGGCGCCGGAAGAGCGCGGTGACGGCGAACCAGTCCGCGAGCGCGCCGACCATGCCGGCCTCGGCCGCGGCGGCGACGTACGCGGCCCAGCCGCCGGCGCCCCAGGCGTGCTGGGCGTACTTGGCCAGTACGTAGACCAGCGCGACCAGGATCAGCAGACCGGTCGCGGTGGCCTTCATCCGGCGGACGCCGCGGCGGCGCTCCTCGTCGGCGGCGCTGAACACGAACGCTCCGCGAGAGGTGACGGGGTGCGGTCCGGGGGGCTCCGCCCGTGGTGCGGTGCCGGTTGTTGTGGTGCCGTTCTCCACGTGCTCCTGCCTTCCCCCGGGGCGCCGGTTTTGTCTGCTTGACGTCTCCCCAGGTGAATATGGGGATTCCCGCCTGGCCACCGCTGTTGAGCGCCGACCTTCGGGCGGTTCCTGTTTCATCACCCACCGCCCGGCATGCCGGGTCTCACACGGGCTCCGCAGGCGTTTTACGTGCCCGGTCGTCCCTCGGCCACAATCCTCCGTCCCTCAAAGCGTAGGTTGTGCTCGGCGTTCTGGTCCCGATCGTGGGTGGTGCCGCAGTCGCACGTCCAGGTGCGTATCCGTAGACCTTCGCGTCCCTTCGGTCCTGACAGGGAACCGCAGTACGAGCAGAGTTGAGTACTCGGGAAGAACCGGTTGACCCTGACGAAGGTGCGCCCGTACCTCACGCATTTGGCTTCAAGCGTACGAGTGAACATTCCGAGTGACTGGTCGTGGACGGACTTGCCGAACCGGCCGGAGCAAGCGATGCCCTTCACGTTCAGGTTCTCCACGTAGACCGCTTGGCTCTCACGGACTATTCGAGTGGTTTCCTGCTCAATGAAGTCGCGTCGCTGGTCGGCGATACGCGCATGAACCTTGGCGACGGCCAGCTTGGCCTTGCGGCGGTTGTTGCTGCCCTTCGCGCACCTGCTGAGCTTGCGCTGAGTGCGCTTGAGCTTCTTCTCCTGCCGACGAAAGAACTTCGGGGAGGCGATTTTCCGGCCGCGAAGGACCTCGATGACGAAGGAAGCGAAGAATCTTCCGGCGGCCCGATCTTCAGCCCCTTGCGGGTGCCCTTCTTCGACGCCCAGAAGTTACTGTGTGCCGCCTGGAGATCCCGGAGGGACGACTGGAGCACGACGGCCGAAACCTCGCCGAGCCATGCACGCTCAGGTGTTTTCTTGGCCTCGGTGAGCACCGATTTCGCCAATGCGGTAATGGACGGAACCGGCTTGCCCTGCTTGTAGGCGTCCTGGCGGATACGCAGCGCGTCATTCCATACGACGCGGGCGCACCCGAACGCCTTCGCCAGCTCCTGCTGTTGAGAAGGGCCCGGGTACACGCGGAACTGGTACCTGAGCTTCACAGTGATCACTGTACCCTAGGTGACACTATGATGGTGTCATGATTCGCATCACCCTTCGACTTCCTGACGACGTACACGAACGCCTCACTTCCCAGGCAGAGGCCGACCGGCGGTCCCTCAACTCTGAGATCGTGCACTTGCTTGAGGTCGCGCTCACCACCGTGGAAGCAGATGGCGAATCGCCCTGACGGCGATTCGTCTTCCCTACCCCGCTACGCCATTTCGCTCCCGTGGGGGGATGCGGTGTGGGTAGCCTTGGAAAACCCTTCGAGCCGCCCCCGCCCTTCCGCCGGGGATACCCCAGGGCCCCGGCAGGGCACCGCGTGGCCTTACAGCTCCTTGCGGAGTGAGTGGCCACCCAAGGGGGGCTTCGGGTGTTTGACCTTGACTTCCACGCCGCCCCAGAAGGCGAAGCCCGTCACCACGACCCGCGGGGCGCCCGGCTGGGGCGGGCCCGGGCTGTCCCGCTGGTCGAAGGCGCCCATGAAGCCGACGCCCCGTACGTCCAGCTCCACACCCGGTGGCACCGTGATCTCGATGCCACCCATGATCGCGACGCAGTTGATGACCACCTCGCGCTCCGCGAAGTCCGCCTCGCGCAGGTCCAGCTCACCACCGCCCCAGAACACCACCGCGTCGAAGCGGGCCGGCACCGTCCACCGCCCCCGGCGCTGGAACCCCGACATCACCGCGACGCCCGTCGTGGACGTTCCCGCCCCGCCGACCCGGCCCCGCCACGGCTCGGCCGCCGCCCCCGGGACCGCCGCCGCCCGGGCGGCCGGCCCGGTGGGCGACGGCAGGTCCCGCGTCAGCGGTTCCAGTTCCGCGTACGTCCGGGACTTGTACGCCGCCTCCAGCCGCTCCTCGAACTCCTCCATGTCGATCCGGCCCTCGGCGACGGCGTCCCGAAGGCGCTCCACCACCCGCTCCCGGTCGGCATCAGACGCCCTCAACTCCGGCAACGGCTTCTCCGGCCGCTCGTCACTCATGCACACCAGACTATGCAGTGTTCTCGGGGAGTTGTACGGGGCCCGCCCCTGAGATCGCCCCCGGCTTTCCCCTGATCCCCGGTCCCGCTTTCCCCTGACTCCCGGTCCCGTTTTCCCCTGATCGGGTTCCGGCCACCGTGCCGACGACCACCCCGAGCCCACCGAGCCCGCCGGACCCGCCGAGCCCGCCGGACCCGCCGGACCCGCCGGACCCGCCGGACCCGCCGACCGGCGGCCTCAGCCCCTGCCCGCGTACATCCGCGCGATCACGTCCTCGATGTCCGGCTCCCGCACCGACAGGTCCACCAGCGGGTACTGCGCCGCCACCGCCGCCACCAGCGGCGCCGCCGACGCCCCCGCCGGGAACGCCAGCCACTGCCGCGGCCCCTCCACCTTCACCACCCGCGCCCCCGCCACACTGATCGGCGCGAGCTCCCGCTCCAGGTCCACCACCAGCGTCCGCTCGCTCTCCGCCACCGACCCCGCCGCGTGCAGCCCGCCCAGCGCCCCGTCGTACATCAGCCGCCCGTGGTCGATCACCATCACCCGCTCACACAACTGCTCGATGTCCTGCAGGTCGTGCGTGGTCAGCAGCACCGTCGTGCCGCGCTCCTCGTTCAACTGCCGCAGGAACCCCCGCACCTTCGCCTTGCTCACCACGTCGAGCCCGATCGTCGGCTCGTCCAGGTACAGCACCTCCGGATCGTGCAGCAGCGCCGCCGCGATGTCCCCGCGCATCCGCTGCCCGAGCGACAGCTGCCGCACCGGAACGTCGAGCAGCTCGGCCAGGTCCAGCCGCTCCACGCACCGATCCAGGTTCTCCTCGAACCGCGCCCGAGGCACCCGGTACAGCCGCCGCATGAGCCCGTACGAGTCCTTCAGCGGCAGGTCCCACCACAGCGTGGTGCGCTGCCCGAAGACCACCCCGATCCGGTGCGCGAGACGCATCCGCTCCCGCGCCGGGTCGATGCCCGCGACCCGCAGCCGTCCGCCGCTCGGCGTCAGGATCCCGGTCAGCATCTTGATCGTGGTCGACTTCCCGGCGCCGTTGGGCCCGATGTAGCCGACCATCTCCCCCCGCGTGACCTCGAAGCTGATCCCGTCCACCGCCCTGACCTGGCGTTTCTCCCGGCGCATCAGGCTCACCCGGCGCCGTACGTCGAAGACCTTCTCGACCCCGTCCAGCGAGATCAGCGCATCCGCCACAGCCAACTCCTAGCTTCCCGTGCTTCGGTACGAACGGACTCCCGCGCGCCACGCCAGCGACGCGGGCAGGAACACCGCGAAGGCCACCAGCGGGCTCAGGTACGCGACCCACCCGGGCAGTCCCAGCGGATCGGGCCGCCCCAGCACGTACAGCGCGGGCAGCCAGTTGACGAAGGCCAGCGGGACGACGAAGGTCACCCCGCGCAGCAGGTCCTTCGCGAAGATCGTCGGCGGGTACTGGAGCATCGTGCAGCCGCCGTACGTGAAGGAGTTCTGCACCTCCGCCGCATCCCCGGCGAGGAACTGGAACGCCGCCCCGGCCACCATCACCGCCGCGAAGATCGCCGCCCCGGCCACGATCATCACGGGCACCAGCAGCACCTTCCCGGCCGTCCAGTCCACGTCCAGCGTCCAGAGCGCCCAGCCCAGCACCCCCAGCCCCTGCCCGACCCGCCCCAGCCGGCGCAGCGCGAAACGGTCCGCCGCGACCTGCGCGAGCACCGGGACCGGCCGCACCAGCATCGTGTCGAGCGAGCCGTCGCGGATCCGGACGCCGATCCGGTCGGTGTTGCCCATCAGCAGGTCCGCCAGGCCCAGGGAGGCCGAACAGGAGCCGTACAGCAGGGCGATCTCGGGCAGCGTGAAGCCCCCGAGGACGTCCACGTGGGAGAACATGATGTAGATCGCGAGGAAGTCGAGGAAGGTGATCGTCGCGTTCCCGAACACCGACAGGGCGAAGGACGTCCGGTACGTCATCGTCGAGCGGATCCACATCGCCACGATCAGCCCGTAGCCGCGCAGCCCTTCCCGGACCCGCCCGCGTCGCCGCTCCGCCGCCGGCACCGCCGGCGCTGCCACCACGGTCGCCGTCACCGCCGCAGCCACGGTCGCCGTCACCGCCGCAGCCCCATCAGCCCTCGCCGCCGCAGCCACCTCGGCCGTCTCCGCCGCAGCCACGTCCGCCGTCGCCGCCGTCTCCGCCGTCTCCGCCGTGTCAGCCACCCTGGACCACCACCTTCCGTGTCGCGGCCGACTGCAACAGCCGCCCCGCGCCCAGCAGTACGAGCGCCCACCCGGCCTGGAAACCCAGCGCCCTGGCCGCGCCCCCGGCCCCCGCGTGCTTGCCCAGCAGCACGTCCATCGGGACCTGGAGCATCGCCGCCCACGGCAGCGCCCGGACGAACTCGCCGAAACCACCCGGGAAGACGGTCAGCGGCAGCAGCATCCCGGAGAAGAAGATCGAGACGACCGTGGCCATCATGTTGATCCCCGACCCGTCCATCAGCCAGAAGGCCAGCAGCCCCAGCAGGTAGCGCACCGCGAAGCTCACCACCAGCCCGAGCGTGACCGACACCAGGAACAGCAGCCAGCGCAGCGGATCCACGGGCAGCGCCAGCGGAAAGGCCAGCGCCCCCGCCACCAGCGGCACCAGCCCGCGCCCCAGCAGCTGGAAGGCGGCCCGGCCCATGTCGGCCGCGAGCCACCACATCTGAAGGTCCGCCGGCCGGTACAGGTCGACGGCGATGTCGCCCGTGCGGACCCGCTCCTGGATCTCCTCCTGGAAGCCGCCCCCGATCAACGCCCCCGCGGCGAGCAGCGACTGACTGACCCACACGAACGTCAGGGCCTGCGCCTGGTCGTAGCCCCCGAGCCCCGGCCGCTCTTCCCACAATGCGATGTACGTGTACGCCACGATGAAGCCGAACACGGTGTTGGTGAACACTCCGGCCGCGGTGGCGGTCCCGTAGGTGGCGTACCGCCGGAATCCCCCTGCCGCGACCGCGAGGTACAGACGCACTCTCCGGCGCACCGTATCCCTCCGTTTTCCACGTCGTTCCTACGTCGGCCAAAGCGCGCGAGCTTAGTGCGGAGGGGCGATCCACGCGACCGATTTATGCCCGTCCGGAGCGTAATCACCGGCCATCGGGTAGACACCATGAGGTACAGAAGTGGATATTTCGAACGGCGTCGAGGAGTCCTGGAGATGAGCGACCAGTCACCACCCCCGGGCTGGACCCCTCGCGACCCGGACACCCCGCCCGACCGGCCGCAGCCGCGAAGACACCAACAGCCGCCGGGACCCCAGGCCGAACAGCAGCCGGGGTCGGGGCCGGAGCCGGGGCCCGGCCCGCGACCGAACCCGCCCGGGCCGGGGAAGAAGGCCCGCCGCAAACGGACCGGCTGGCGCCGCGCCCTCCCCACCTGGCGCATGGTCCTGGGCGGCGTCCTGCTCCTCGCCCTCCTCCTCGGCGGTGCCCTCGTGGCCGGCTACCTGCTGGTCGACATCCCGCCGGCCAACGCCGCCGCCACCGCGCAGTCCAGCGTCTACCTCTACTCCGACGGCTCGCAGATCGCCCGCGACGGCGAGGTCAACCGCGTCAACGTGCCGCTCTCACAGATCCCCCGGACCGTCCAGGAGGCCGTACTGGCCGCCGAGGACCGGGACTTCTACTCCGAACGGGCGGTCGACCCCAAGGCGATGCTCCGCGCCGCCTGGAACACGGCGACCGGCAAGGGCACCCAGTCCGGATCGACCATCACCCAGCAGTACGTCAAGAACTACTACCTGGGCCAGGAACAGACCATCAACCGCAAGGTCAAGGAGTTCTTCATCGCGATCAAACTCGGTCGCGAGAAGTCGAAGGACTACATCCTCGAGGGCTACCTGAACACCAGCTACTTCGGCCGCAACGCCTACGGCATCCAGGCCGCCGCCCAGGCCTACTACGGCAAGGACGTCGCCGACCTCACCACCGCCGAAGGCGCCTACCTCGCCACCCTCCTCAACTCCCCCAGCGCCTTCGACGTCGTCTCCCACCCCCAGAGCCGCCCCCGCGCCCTCGCCCGCTGGAACTACGTGCTCGACGGCATGGTCAAGAAGAGGTGGCTGTCCGCGGCCGAACGCGCCACGACGCAGTTCCCCGAGCCCGGCAAGGTCCGCGCGGCCGCCGGAATGTCCGGCCAGCGCGGCTACCTCGTGGAAGCGATCAAGGAATTCATCATCGAGCGGGGCATCCTCGACGACAAGACCCTCGCCGAGGGCGGCTACCGCATCACCACCACCATCGACAAACGCCGCCAGAACGCCCTCGTCGAGGCCGTGGACACACAGATGGTCGCCAAACTCGACCCCGGAACCCGCAAGGCGGACCGGCTGGTGCGGGCCGGCGGGGTCTCCATCGACCCGGCCACCGGCAAGGTCGTCGCCATGTACGGCGGCATCGACTACACCAAGCAGTACGTCAACAACGCGACCCGGCACGACTACCAGGTCGCCTCCACCTTCAAGCCGTTCGTCTTCGCGGCCGCCGTCGAGAACGACTCCCGCACCCAGGACGGCCGCCGGATCACCCCGAACACGATCTACAACGGCGACAACAGACGCCCCGTCGTCGGCGGCCGGATCCGCTTCGCCCCCGAGAACGAGGGCCAGGTGTCCTACGGCAACATCTCCGTCAACACCGCCACCGACCTCTCCGTCAACGCCGTCTACGCACAGATGGCCGTCGACGTCGGCACCACCAAGGTCAAACAGACCGCCATCGACCTCGGCATCCCCGAGAACACCCCGAACTTCGTCGTCGGCCCGGCCATGGCCCTCGGCACCCTGCAGGCCAGCGTCCTGGACATGACCCAGGCCTACGCGACCCTCGCCGACCACGGCCGCCGCACCCCCCACACCTTCGTGGAGAAGATCACCAAGGGCGACGACACGATCGGCCTGCCCGAGCGCACCCCCGTCCAGGCCATCAGCCGCGAAGCCGCCGACACCACCACGGCCATGCTGGTCAGCGTCGTGGACAACGGCACCGGTACGGCGGCCCTCGCCGCCGGCCACCCGGCCGCGGGCAAGACCGGCACCGGCGAACTGGACCGCTCGGCCTGGTTCGCCGCCTACACCCCGAACCTGGTCACCGTGATCTCGATGATGGGCCAGGACCCGGACACCGGAACCCTGCAGTCGCTGTACGGAGCCCTCGGCGAGGCCCGCATCGGGGGCGGCGGCTACCCGGCCCGGATCTGGGCCGCGTACACCAAGACCGCCCTGGAGGGCAGCGACCCCCTCGACTTCGACCTCGAACTCCAGCCGGGCGCGGCGCAGCCCCCGCCTCCCCCCTCCCTCCCGTCGGACGACCCGCGGGAGACACCCGGCGGCGGCCTCACCCCGACCCCCTCGCAGCGGCCGACCCCGCCGACACGCGGCCAGGACAACGGCGGGCAGGACAACGGCGGCCAGAACCAAGGGGGTCAGAACAACGGAGGGCAGAACCAGGGAGGCCAGAACAACGGCGGCCAGAACCAGGGAGGCCAGGACAACGGCGGCCAGACGCAGGGCGGTCAGAACAACGGCGGCACCACCCAGGGCGAGGGCGACCAGGGCGGCACCACCACGGGCAGCCAGGGCACGACGGGCTCGGGAGGCGCGGACGGCGGGACCACCGAAGGCCTGCGCCCGCCGTCCGCGTTCCTGGAATAGCCGGTGATCAGTGGCCGGAGGTCACCTTCAGCCCGATCACGGCGACCAGCAGCAGACCGATGAAGAAGATCCGGGAGGCGGTGACGGGCTCACCCAGCACCGCCATACCGAGCACGGCCGCACCGGCGGCGCCGATGCCCACCCACACCCCGTACGCCGTACCGATGGGCAGGGTCTTCGCGGCGTAGGACAGCAACACCATGCTCGCGACGATCCCGGCACCCGTGAACACACTGGGCCACAGACGTGTGAAGCCCTCGGTGAATTTCATGCCGATCGACCAGCCGACTTCGATCAGACCGGCGACGAGAAGAAGAACCCATGCCATGACGGCACCTCCGAGACATCGAGCGATACGGGGGTGCGTCGTCTTGTCGTACCCGGTACGGCGCGTCTCGTCGGGTTCCCCTCCACCGTAGCAAAGGGCAGCCGAAAGGGCCGGTGACCTCGGCCACCGGCCCTTTCACCCACTACTCGACATCAGAGGTACAGCAATCAGAGGTACAGCCCGGTGGAGTCCTCCGACCCCTCCAGCCGCTCCGCGGCCACGGCGTGCAGGTCCCGCTCGCGCATCAGCACGTACGTCGCGCCCCGCACCTCGACCTCGGCACGGTCCTCAGGGTCGTACAGCACCCGGTCGCCGGGCTCGACCGTCCGTACGTTCTGCCCGACCGCGACCACCTCGGCCCAGGCCAGCCTCTTGCCCACGGCGGCCGTCGCGGGGATCAGGATGCCGCCGCCCGAGCGCCGCTCGCCCTCCGGAAGGTCGGACTTCACGAGCACGCGGTCGTGCAGCATGCGGATGGGCAGCTTGTCGTGGGTGGTGTTCTCGCTCACGCCCCGAACCTACCTGTCCGCGAGCGCCCCGTACCGCGCAGGGTCATCCGCGCCTGCGGCGCGCCGACACCACGAGCAGCCCGACCAGGCCCACCGCGACCAGCGCGACGGGCGCGATGCGGTCGAAGCGCGGGGCCCCGTCGTCGTGGCGCAGGCCGTCCCGCAGATCCGTCACGAGCGCGTTGACCGTGGCGAAGGCCCGGCCGGCGGTGTGGTCGACGGTCGAGGCGACCCGGGCCCGCACGTCCCCGATGATCGTCTTCGGATGCATGCGCACGCCGATCTCGTCGAGCGTCTCGGCGAGCTGCTCGCGGCGGCGGACGATGTCCGCCTCGATCTGTGCGGGGGTCCTGGCTTCCTGTGCGGGGGTCCTGGCTTCCGACACCGCGCTGCCTCCGTCGTCGTGGTCTGTAGGGCGTAGTCCGCCATGAACAGTCTGTCAGCTTAGTCTCAGTGGGATACCGATCCCCTCCCGAGGAGACTGTCACGATGAGCGAGCGACTCCAGCCGGGCGACACCGCCCCCGCCTTCACCCTGCCCGACGCGGACGGCAACGACGTCTCGCTCGCCGACCACAAGGGCCGCAAGGTGATCGTCTACTTCTACCCGTCCGCGCTGACGCCCGGCTGCACGAAGCAGGCCTGCGACTTCACGGACAACCTGGCCGTCCTGGCCACGGCGGGCTACGACGTCATCGGCGTCTCGCCGGACAAGCCGGAGAAGCTGGCGAAGTTCCGCGAGAAGGAAGACCTCAAGGTCACGCTGGTCAGCGACCCGGAGAAGGAGACCCTGACGGCGTACGGCGCGTACGGCGAGAAGAAGCTGTACGGCAAGACGGTCACCGGGGTCATCCGCTCCACGGTGGTCGTCGACGAGGCGGGCAAGATCGAGCACGCCTTCTACAACGTCAAGGCCACGGGCCACGTAGCCAAGATCATCAAGGACCTGGGCATCTGACCCGCCCCCCTCTCCCTGACGCAGCGGCCCGCACCCAACCGGTGCGGGCCGCTCCGCTTATCGGACAAAACAAGCCGTAACCGTCCGACTATCGGTCCGTTACTCCGTACGAGGGCCGCACGCGCGGCCGGAAATGGAGGAGTGACGGGATGCCGATCAGCCCGTACACGAGGGAACGCCTGGCGCAGGCGGCCGAGGCGTCGCGCACGCTGACGGAAGCGCTGGAGCGGCTGGGGGTGGACCCAAAGAGCGGCTCGCGCCGGTACCTGCACGACCGCATGCGGAAGCTGGGCGTGGACGTCTCGCACTTCGAGCCGGAGGGGGCGAAGTGGACGAGGGAGATCCTGGCGGAGGCCGTCGCCGCCTCGACGACGATGTGTGAGGTGCTCCGGCGGCTCGGGCTTGAAGTCGTCGGCGGCCACCACACCCACATCACTCGCCGCGTGAAGACCTTCGGCATAGACACGTCCCACTTCAAGCTGCCGTCACCGGCGGGCCGCCCCAAGGTCCGGCGGACGCCGGAGGCGATCCTCGTCATGCACGACGGGCCTCGCGCCCGCCGCGTACAGGGCGAACGGCTGAAGAGGGCACTCGCATCACTGGGCACCCCGGAACAGTGCCGACTGTGCGGCATCGCACCCACCTGGCAGGGATATCCGCTGCCGCTGGAGGTCGACCACATCGACGGCGACTGGCGCAACAACCGCCCCGAGAACCTGCGGCCCCTGTGTCCCAATTGCCACTCGACCACGGACACGTACCGCGGCCGGGCGAAGGGGCGCCAATGAGCACGGGCAACCGCTACACCCGTGAAGTCCTGGCCGAGGCCGCGGCGAGGTGCAATGACATCAACGAGGTCATCGCCCACCTCTGAACCGAGCCCTACGGGCAGCTCGCGCGCTACTTGATGAGGCGCTTCGCGCACCACCGGATCGACGTCTCACACTTCGCGCCCACCCGCGGGCGCGGCAGGCCGACCCGCGATGAACTCCAGGGCGCGGTGGCCCAGTCGTGCAGCATCGCCGAGACGCTGCGACGCCTCGGGCATCCCGACACCAGTGGCCGACGTGCGGCGCTCCGTCAGTGGACGACCGACTACGGCATCCCCACGGCACACTTCCTCGGTCAGGCACACCAACGCGGCAGGGTCGGGCCCACGCCGGTCAAGGCCGCGGCAGAAATCCTCGTCAAGCACGACGGGAAGCGGCGCTCCGGAACCCACCTCCTGCGGCGCGCTCTGCGCGAGATCGGCGTCCCGGAGTGCTGCGACATGTGCGGAACGCCTCCGGACCGGCTCGGACGGCCGATGACGCTGGAGGTCGACCACATCAACGGCGACTGGAGCGACGACCGGGCGGAAAACCTCCGGCTCCTGTGCCCCAACTGCCATGCGGTCACTGACACGTGGTGCAGGACACGTCACCGCAAGGCGGTCGCCCCTCGGACCTCAACGGTCGTAGACTGACCGGAGCCAAACTGGCCCAATGTCTGAATTGGGCCAAAATAGGCGGCCGTGGTGGAATTGGCCTACACGCAACTTTTAGGTAGTTGTGGGAGTAATCCCTTGAGGGTTCGAGTCCCTCCGGCCGCACCGATACGACGGCCCTGTACGCAGCAGTTGCGTACAGGGCCGTCGGCGTGTCCGGGCTCAGCCCAGCAGGGCGCGGACGAAGGGGATCAGGGCGCGGAAGGCCTGGCCTCGGTGGGAGATGGCGTTCTTTTCCGACGGGGTCAGTTCCGCGCAGGTGCGGGACTCGCCCAGGGGCTGGAGGATCGGGTCGTAGCCGAAGCCGCCCGTGCCGGAAGGGGTGTGGCGCAGGGTGCCCAGGAGGCGGCCCTCGACCACGCGTTCGGTGCCGTCCGGGAGGGCCAGGGCGGCGGCGCAGAAGAAGTGGGCGCCGCGGTGCTCGTCGGCGATGTCGCCGAGCTGGGCCAGGAGCAGGTCCAGGTTGGCCTTGTCGTCGCCGTGCGCGCCGGCCCAGCGGGCCGAGAAGATGCCCGGGGCGCCGTTCAGGACGTCCACGCACAGGCCGGAGTCGTCGGCGACCGCGGGGAGGCCGGTGGCCTGGGCCAGGGCGTGGGCCTTGAGGAGGGCGTTCTCGGCGAAGGTGACGCCGGTTTCCTTGACGTCCGGGATCTCCGGGTACGCGTCCGCGCCGACCAGCTCGTGCGGCAGGCCGGCGTCGGACAGGATGGCGCGGAGTTCGGAGACCTTGCCCGCGTTGCGGGTGGCCAGGATCAGACGGGGCGGCATGGAGGGCGTGGAGGGCGTGGAGGTCATGTGCCTCATTATTTCCGGCCCGCCGGATCGCACGGCCCGTCAGGCCCCGCCCGGCTCGCCGGCCCCACCTGCCCCGCCCGGTCTCGTCAGCCCGGGGTGCAGACCTTGGAGATCTCGCTCGCCGCGTCCGCGACCGGCTGGATGTCCGGGACGGTGTTGCCGCTCTCGATGGAGGTGCGGACGTTCTTGACCGCGGTGTTCATCGAGTCGATGGCCTTGCCCAGGTCGGCGTTGTTCGTCTGGTCGCCGATCTTCTTGAGGTTCGCGTCGATCTCGTCGAGGGCCTTCTGGGCCTCCTGGGGGCTGTTGCCCGCCTGGGAGACGGCCTGCTGGAGGTCGTTCGCGCCGTCGGTGATGGCCACTGCCGTGCTCGCGCAGTCCATCGCCGTGGAGATCGCGTCGCAGGCGGTAAGGGCCGGGACGGTCAGGACGGCTGCCACGGCTACGGCCGCTATGCGGAGCTTCATGCGGTTCTCCCCCGGTGGGCTCGGATGTGCAGGTGCATGGATGGTACGTACGTACATACATGCGTGCAGACGTACACGGCGGATGACATGTACGCGGACGGGCGCACGGCTGTGACGCCGTGCGCCCGTGTCTGCGTAGACGCCGGGCCGGGCCCGGCGGTTGCCGCCTACAGTTCGAGCGCGCCCAGCTGGATGGCTTCCAGGTCCGCGCAGCCGCCGGCCGCGAGGTCGAGGAGGGCGTTCAGTTCCTTGCGGTCGAAGGGCTCGCCCTCGGCGGTGCCCTGGACCTCGACGAAGCGGCCGTCGCCGGTGCAGACCACGTTCATGTCGGTCTCGGCGCGCACGTCCTCCTCGTAGCAGAGGTCGAGGAGCGGGACGCCGTCGACGATGCCGACGCTGACGGCGGCGACGGTGCCGGTGAGCGGCTTGCGGCCGGCCTTGACGAGCTTCTTCTTCTGGCCCCAGGAGACGGCGTCGGCGAGGGCGACGTAGGCGCCGGTGATGGCGGCGGTGCGGGTGCCGCCGTCGGCCTGGAGGACGTCGCAGTCCAGGACGATGGTGTTCTCGCCGAGGGCCTTGTAGTCGATGACGGCGCGCAGCGAGCGGCCGATGAGGCGGGAGATCTCGTGGGTGCGGCCGCCGATCTTGCCGCGTACGGATTCGCGGTCGCCGCGGGTGTTGGTGGAGCGGGGCAGCATCGAGTACTCGGAGGTGACCCAGCCTTCGCCGCTGCCCTTGCGCCAGCGCGGGACGCCTTCGGTGAAGGAGGCGGTGCAGAAGACCTTGGTGTCTCCGAAGGAGATGAGGACGGAGCCCTCGGCGTGCTTGCTCCATCCGCGTTCGATGGTGACCGGGCGGAGCTGTTCGGGCGTACGGCCGTCGATGCGAGACATGGCTCCGAGCCTAGCCGCTGCCGGGGAACGCGAAGACCCCGTCCGGGTGGTTCCGGGACGGGGTCCGTCGTGCTGCGGGCGCGGGGCCGGACTAGGGGGTCCGGGTCACATCATGTCTTCGATGTCGGCGGCGATCGGGTCGGCGTCGGTGCCGATGACGACCTGGATCGCGGTGCCCATCTTGACGACGCCGTGGGCGCCGGCTGCCTTGAGTGCGGCCTCGTCCACGAGGGACGGGTCGATGACCTCGGTGCGCAGGCGGGTGATGCAGCCCTCGACCTCTTCGATGTTCTCGATGCCGCCGAGCCCGGCGACGATCTTCTCAGCCTTGGTGGCCATGTGCTTCTCCCTGAGTGTTTCGAAGAACGAGTCTCGACGGCCGGGTTGTGGGTGCCCACCTGCACGGACCGCTTTGTCACGGTAACGCACGGTTGGCCCATCTATGCGGGCGCATGACCGGTGGCTGCCGAATGATGACGATCAGCAGCAACCTGCCCACAACTGGTCTACACCAGTGTGCCGTAAGTGTTGCGGCAGCCAAAAACGGGCCGGTCAGGGAGGACGCCGATGACCGCGAGCATGTCCAAAGCAGTGCCACGACCGCCGTGGCGGAACCGCCTGTTCCAGGGGCTGCAGAAGATGGGTCGCAGCCTGCAGCTGCCGATCGCCGTACTGCCCGCGGCAGGCATCCTGTTGCGGCTGGGGCAGCCGGACGTCTTCGGCGAGGACGGCCTCAACTGGACGGACGTGGCGAAGGTGATGGCGGGCGCGGGCGGGGCGCTGCTCGACGCCGACCTGGGCCTGCCGCTCCTCTTCTGCATCGGCGTCGCGATCGGCATGGCGAAGAAGGCGGACGGTTCGACCGCCCTCGCGGCGGTGGCGGGCTTCCTCGTCTACCGGGGGGTGCTGCACGCGTTCCAGAAGGCCTGCCCGGCGGGGACCAAGGACATCGGGGGCGGCTGCCTGGGGCCGGACGACACCTTCGTGGCGTACACGTACCAGAACCCGGGCGTCTTCGGCGGCATCATCATGGGGCTGCTGGCGGCCTGGTTCTGGCAGCGCTACCACCGGGTGAAGCTGGTGGACTGGCTCGGCTTCTTCAACGGCCGCCGGCTGGTCCCGATCATCATGTCCTTCGTCGCGATCGCGTTCGCCGCGCTGTGCCTGTGGGTCTGGCCGCCGGTGGGTGACGCGCTGGAGAGTTTCTCCGACTGGCTGAGCGGGCTGGGTTCGTGGGGCGGCGGCATCTTCGGTGTGGCGAACCGCGCGCTGCTGGTGATCGGTCTGCACCAGTTCCTCAACGTGCCGGTCTGGTTCCAGTTCGGGTCGTACACGACGCCGGAGGGCAAGACGTTCCACGGCGACATCAACATGTTCCTGAACGGCGACCCGAATGCGGGCCTGTTCCTGTCCGGCTTCTTCCCGATCATGATGTTCGCGCTGCCAGCGGCGGCGCTGGCGATCACGCACTGCGCGAAGCCGCAGCGGCGTGCGGAGGTCGGCGGCCTGATGCTGTCGGTGGCCCTGACGTCGTTCGTCACGGGCATCACCGAGCCGCTGGAGTACTCGTTCCTGTTCGTGGCGCCGGCGCTGTACGCGGTGCACGCGGTGCTGACGGGCGTGTCGATGGCGGTGACCTGGGCGTTGGGCGTCCACGACGGGTTCAGTTTCTCGGCGGGCCTGATCGACTACGTCATCAACTGGAAGCTGGCGACGAAGCCCTGGCTGATCATTCCGATCGGACTGTGCTTCGCGCTCGTCTACTACGTGGTGTTCCGTTTCGCGATCACGAAGTTCAACATCCCGACGCCGGGCCGGGAGTCGGACGAGGAGATCGCGGCGATGGAGGCGGACAACACCAAGGTGTAACCGGTGTGGTGCGCAGGGCCGTTGGGCCCGCCCGTCGAAGGCCCTCGGATCCGGGATCCGAGGGCCTTCGGCCCGTCCCGGGATCCGGGGGCCGGGCCGTTCCGGCGGCGGGGGCCGCGTGTGGCGTAGACCACAGGAAATCGAAGGTTCCTTATCTAACCCTCACCGTGCTACAACTGGTCTACACCAGAATTGGTGTAGACCACGCAGGCCTGTCTGAGCCCGCGTACCCCCCAAATCTGAGACGTCGCCGTCCCCCGTTTCCCTCTGGCGTCGCCTTGCCCACTGGAGGAAGTTGTGTCCACGGCTACCGCCCCCGCGGCGGAAAAGAAGAAGGGCGCTGGCGTGATGGCCGTCATGCAGCGCATCGGCCGGAGCCTCATGCTCCCCGTTGCCGTGCTGCCTGCCGGCGCGCTCCTGCTCCGCCTGGGCGCGGACGACATGCTCGGCGACAAGGACGTCTTCCCGACGTTCGTCCTCAAGATCGCCGGTTACATGGCCGCCGGCGGTGGCGCGATCCTCGACAACATGGCGCTGCTGTTCGCCGTCGGCATCGCGATCGGCTTCGCCAAGAAGTCGGACGGCTCCACCGCCCTGGCCGCCGTCACCGGTTACCTGGTCTTCCAGAAGGTGCTCGCCACCTTCACGGACAGCAACCTGCCTCAGAAGGCCACGGTCGCCGGCGGCAAGATTGTCATGGTGGACGCCCCGGTCAACGCCGGTGTGCTCGGCGGTGTCGTGATGGGTGTCATCGCGGCCCTGCTCTACCAGAAGTTCTACCGGACCAAGCTGCCGGACTGGGCGGGCTTCTTCGGCGGCCGCCGTCTCGTCCCGATCCTCGCCGCCCTCGCGGGTCTGGTCACGGGCATCGTCTTCGGTCTCATCTGGCCGGTCCTCGGATCGGGTCTGCACGGCCTCGGTGAGTGGCTGACCGGATCCGGCGCCGTCGGCGCGGGCATCTTCGGCATCGCCAACCGTGCGCTCATCCCGATCGGCATGCACCACCTGCTGAACTCCTTCCCGTGGTTCCAGGCCGGCTCGTTCGACACCCCCGACGGCGCCGTCCACGGCGACATCGGCCGCTTCCTCGCCGGTGACCCGACCGCCGGACAGTTCATGACCGGCTTCTTCCCGATCATGATGTTCGCCCTCCCGGCGGCCTGCCTCGCGATCGTCCACTGCGCCCGCCCCGAGCGCCGCAAGGTCGTCGGCGGCATGATGTTCTCCCTCGCGCTCACCTCGTTCGTCACCGGTGTGACCGAGCCGATCGAGTTCACCTTCATGTTCATCGCCCCGGTGCTGTACGCGATCCACGCGGTGCTGACCGGTGTCTCCATGGCCCTCACCTGGGCCCTGGGCATGCGCGACGGCTTCGGCTTCTCGGCCGGCCTCGTCGACTTCCTGCTGAACCTGGGCATCGCGGAGAAGCCGTGGATGCTGGCGGGCGTCGGCCTCTGCTTCGCGGCGGTCTACTACGTCGTCTTCCGCTTCGCGATCACCAAGTTCAACCTCCCGACGCCGGGCCGCGAGTCCGACGAGGAGCTCGCCGAGCTGGTGAAGGCCGAGGCCAAGTAGGCAGCCCCGTACCACTGCGAAGCCCCCGCTCTCCCGAAAGGGAGGGCGGGGGCTTCGTGCTGCTGCGGGGGCCGGCGCCGGGGCCGGGACCGTCAGATCTCGTAGACGGCGCCCGGGTGCGCCAGGTCCACGCGGCCGTCGTAGACCGCGCGGGCGTCCGCCAGGTTCTGTCCGGCGTCCGTCCACGGCGGGATGTGGGTGAGGACGAGCCGGCCGACGTTGCCGCCGCGCGCGTACTCGCCGGCCTCGCGGCCGTTCAGGTGGAGGTCCGGGATGTCCTCCTTGCCGTGCGTGAAGGAGGCCTCGCACAGGAAGAGGTCGGTGCCGTCGGCGAGCAGGCCCAGTTCGGGGCAGGCGCCGGTGTCCCCGGAGTAGGTGAGGGAGCGGCCGCCGTGCTCGATGCGGATGCCGTAGGACTCGACGGGGTGGGCGACCCGCTCGGTGCGGACCTGGAAGGGGCCGATCTCAAAGGTTCCGGACTTCAGGGTGCGGAATTCGAAGACCTCGCTCATCGAGCGCTCGTCGGGGACGTCGTCGTAGGCCGTGGTCAGGCGCTTCTCGGTGCCCTCGGGCCCGAAGACGGGGATGGTGCCGCAGCGGCCGCCCTCGTGCCGGTAGAAGCGGGCGACGAAGTACGCGCACATGTCGATGCAGTGATCGGCGTGCAGATGGCTCAGGAAGATCGCGTCGAGGTCGTAGAGGCCGATGTGGCGCTGGAGATCGCCGAGGGCGCCGTTGCCCATGTCGAGGAGCAGCCGGAAGCCGTCGGCCTCGACGAGGTAGCTCGAACAGGCCGATTCCGCGGACGGGAACGACCCCGAACAGCCGACGACGGTGAGCTTCATGGAGCGTGAACCTCCGTGGACGGTCCGTGGACGGAATGCGGGCCGTGCGTGCGTCGAGCGTAAGGCGCGAAAGGTCCGGTCGCTCCTCCGCGGCAGGCCGTTGTGGGGGGAATCACCTGCGCTGTCACCCGGGGGAGCGACGGTGGGCACGGACGTTGCCGTGCCGGGGCCTTCCCGCACGGCTACGGTCGAAACATGGACACGTCCTGGTGGCTCGCGGTGGCCGCGGTCGTGGCCCTGGCATTGGTGATGCTGATCGCCGGGGGGCGGCTGGGGCTCCCCCGTCGGGCTCCGCCGGCGCACGGCAGCGGCCCGCCGCCGCATCCGCGGGCGGGCGAGCTGTGGGGCCTGGCCGACGGCCGGACCTGCCTGGTCCTCGCGGTGGGCCCGGTACGGAGCCATCGGGCGCGGGTCGCGTGGATCACCGGGAAGTACGACGACCGGCGCGCCGGGGTGATTCCGCTGCCCCCGGGGACGGTGGGGGTCCAGGGCCGGGCGAGCTTCCTGGAGGCGGACCGGCCGGCCGAGGTGTCGCTGTGGGAGTTCCGGACCCGGATGGGGGTGCTGGACCCGGCGGTGTGGGACGAGGTCAAGGGACTGGGAGGCGGAGGGTGATGGCGGCGAAGCCGGTGGTGCGCGGGGTCCGCGTGCGGCGTGTGTACGACCCGCCGGAGCCGGGGGCGGACGGGGTCCGGGTCCTCGTGGACCGGCTGTGGCCGCGGGGGCTGGCGAAGGCGGCGGCGGGGGTGGACGAGTGGCCGAAGGCGGTCACCCCGTCCACGGAGCTGCGCAAGTGGTTCCACGACGGGGGGTCGGCCGAGGAGTTCCGGGCGCGGTACGAGGCGGAGCTGGCGGAGCCGGGGGCGGTGGTGGAGCTGGAGCGGCTGCGGGGCCTTGTGGCGGCGGGGCCGGTGACGCTCCTGACCGCGGTCAAGGACCCGGCGTCCAGCCATGCGGCCGTGCTCGCGGAGCTGCTGTCGGCCTGACCGGGCTCCGCCGGGCCCGGTCCTCAAGCGCCGGACGGGCTGGAATGGTCCGGCGCCGGTCACGACACGGCGCTCCGCGCCCGCGCCTCAAACGCCGGCGGGGCTGGAATTGCGCTTCGCGCGTCCAGCCCCGACCGGATACAAGGCGGCGCCGGCACATCCAGCCCCGCCAGGGGGCACCTCCCAGCGGTAGCTGGGGGAGTTTGAGGCGCGGGGGTCTGGGGGCGGAGCCCCCAGGAGCGGCGGCCCGCCCGGGCCGGACGGGCAACCCCGCCGGGCAACCCCGCAGGGGCTACGCCCAGAGTTGGCCCTGGAGGACCTCGATGGCCTCTTCGGTGGTGGCGGCCGTGTAGACGCCCGTCGAGAGGTACTTCCAGCCGCCGTCGGCCACGACGAAGACGATGTCCGCCGTCTCGCCCGCGGCCACCGCCTTGCGGCCGACGCCGATCGCCGCGTGCAGGGCGGCTCCCGTGGAAACGCCCGCGAAGATCCCCTCCTGCTGCAGCAGCTCCCGCGTGCGGGTGACCGCGTCCGCCGAGCCCACCGAGAAGCGGGTGGTGAGGACGGAGGCGTCGTAGAGCTCCGGGACGAAGCCCTCGTCCAGGTTGCGCAGCCCGTACACGAGGTCGTCGTAGCGCGGCTCGGCCGCGACGATCTTCACTCCGGGCACGTGCTCGCGCAGGTAGCGGCCGACGCCCATCAGGGTGCCGGTGGTGCCCAGGCCCGCCACGAAGTGGGTGATCGAGGGGAGGTCGGCGAGGATCTCCGGGCCCGTGGTGGCGTAGTGGGCGCCCGCGTTGTCCGGGTTGCCGTACTGGTAGAGCATCACCCAGTCCGGGTGCTCCGCGGCCAGTTCCTTGGCCACCCGGACGGCGGTGTTCGAGCCGCCGGCGGCCGGCGACGAGATGATCTCGGCTCCCCACATCGCCAGCAGGTCGCGCCGCTCCTGGCTGGTGTTCTCCGGCATCACGCACACGATGCGGTAGCCCTTGAGCTTGGCCGCCATCGCCAGCGAGATGCCGGTGTTGCCCGAGGTGGGCTCCAGGATGGTGCAGCCGGGCTGGAGCCGGCCGTCCTTCTCGGCCTGCTCGACCATGTGGAGCGCGGGGCGGTCCTTGATCGAGCCGGTCGGGTTGCGGTCCTCCAGCTTCGCCCAGATGCGGACGTCGTCCGAGGGCGAGAGCCGGGGCAGGCGGACCAGCGGCGTGTTGCCGACCGCGGCCAGCGGGGAGTCGTAACGCATTACTTCGATCCGCCGGCCACGGCCGGGAGGATGGTGACGCTGTCGCCGTCCTTGAGCTCGGTGGAGATGCCGGCGAGGAAGCGGACGTCCTCGTCGTTGAGGTAGACGTTCACGAAGCGGCGCAGCTCGCCGCCCTTGGCCTCGTCGATGATGCGCTCCTGGATGCCCTTGTGGCGGGTCTCCAGGTCGGCGAAGAGGTCGGCGAGGGTCGCGCCCTCACCGGTGACGGCCTTCTCGCCTTCGGTGTAGGTGCGGAGGATGGTGGGGATGCGGACCTCGATGGCCATGGCTGGGCTCCAGTCGTCAGGGCGTGGGCAGGGGGTGCGTGGGACACGGGCGCGCGGTTCTCGGCCCCCGCGCGCGAGGGCTCTGGTGCTCAGGCGGCAGTACAGATGGCGCTGGCGAGGCGGCACAGGTCGACGTGCAGCCGCGCCACGAGCAGCAGCCTGCCGGGCGTCTCGATGCTCACGTCGTGGGAAACCATGCGGTCATGTTAACGATTCCCGGTCCCCGCTTTGGAGTGTGATCCCGCATCGTGGACGCAGACTGCTCACATGATGGTCAGTAGGCCTCGACGACCCGTACTTCTTCCTCGGTGATCACGCCGTCGACGATCCGGTACGAGCGGAACTGGAACTCCCCGAGGCCGTCCTTGTCCGCCGTGGAGACGAGGACGTAGTGCGCGCCGGGCTCGTTCGCGTACGTGACGTCCGTGCGCGAGGGGTAGGCCTCGGTCGCGGTGTGCGAGTGGTAGACGATCACCGGGTCCTCGTCGCGGTCGTCCAGCTCGCGGTAGAGCTTGAGCAGATCCTTCGAGTCGAACTCGTAGAACGTGGGCGAGCGGGCCGCGTTGAGCATCGGGATGAACCGCTCGGGGCGGTCGGTGCCCGCCGGGCCGGCCACGACGCCGCACGCCTCGTCGGGGTGGTCCTGGCGGGCGTGCCCGACGATCTGGTCGTACAGGGCCTGGGTGAGGGTCAGCATGAGCGACAGGATAAGCAGACGGGCCCCCGCGTACCGAGGAGTGGTACGCGGGGGCCCGGATGCTGGACAGGGGGTCCGTGGCGTCAGACGTCCACGCTCAGCGAGACCTTCACGGAGGTGCCGCCGCCCTGGCCGCGGCGCTGGGAGAACAGGTAGGCCAGACCCAGGATCAGGCCCCACAGCGGGGCGCAGTACAGCGAGACGCGGGCGTCCTTGTCGGCGCCCATCATCACGATGACCATGCCGATGAAGGCCAGGGCGAACCAGCTCGTGTACGGGGCTCCGGGGGCGCGGAACGCGGACCCGGGCAGCTCGCCGCGGTCGGCCTTGGCCCGGTAGCGGATCTGGCAGACCAGGATCATGATCCAGGCCCACATGCCGGAGATGGTGGCGAAGGAGACGACGTAGTCGAAGGCCTTGCCGGGGGCCACGTAGTTGATCCAGACGCCCACCAGCATCAGCGAGGCCGAGAAGGTGGTGCCGACGAGCGGGGTGCCGTTCTTCGTGAGCTTGGTGAAGAACTTGGGGCCCTGGCCGTTGAGCGCGAGGTCGCGCAGCATGCGGCCGGTGGAGTACATGCCCGAGTTGCAGGAGGACAGGGCGGCGGTCAGCACGACGAAGTTGACGATGGCCGCGCCGATGCCGAGGCCCATGCGCTCGAAGGCGGCGACGAAGGGCGAGACGCCCGGCTGGAAGTGCGTCCACGGGACGACCGACAGGATCATGATGAGCGCGCCGACGTAGAAGACGGCGATGCGCCACGGCACGGTGTTGATGGCCTTGGGCAGGGTCTTCTCGGGGTCCTTGGACTCGCCGGCGGTGACGCCGACCAGCTCGACCGCGAGGAAGGCGAACATCACGATCTGCAGGGTCATCAGCGTGCCGCCGATGCCCTTGGGGAAGAAGCCGCCGTCGTTCCACAGGTTGCTGACGGTGGCGGTGTCCGCCGCGTCGGAGAAGCCGATGGTGAGGATGCCGGCGCAGATCAGGATCATGCCGACGATGGCGGTGACCTTGACCATGGAGAACCAGAACTCCAGCTCACCGAAGAGCTTCACGGAGATCAGGTTGGCGGCGTAGAGGATGACCGTGAAGATCAGCGCGTAGGCCCATTGCGGGAAGCTGTCGTGGGTCCAGTACGACATGTACTGCGCGGCCGCGGTGACCTCGGTGATGCCGGTGACCACCCAGAACAGCCAGTACGTCCAGCCGGTCACGTATCCCCAGAACGGGCCCAGGAACTCGCGGGCGTAGTCCGAGAAGGAGCCGGCGACGGGGCGGTACATGAGCAGCTCGCCCAGGGCCCGCATGATGAAGAAGATGACCAGGCCCGCGATCGCGTAGGCCAGGATCAGGCTCGGCCCGGCCTTGGAGATCGCCTTGCCGGCGCCCAGGAAGAGGCCGGTGCCGATGGCTCCGCCGATGGCGATCATCTGGATCTGACGGGCCCCGAGGGTGCGGTGGTACCCCTCGCCGCCCTCGTCCCCGGTGCCCTCACCGGGCGTCTTGCCGTGCTGCTCGACCTGCACTGAGGTCATGTCTGGTGCGCCTTTCTCCACGCCGACCCGCGCCTCGACTGGCTGCGGATCGGGTCCTCGATCCCCCCGGATACGGATGGAGTTGCACGCCGGCGGTCAGCCGGTCCAGCGAGCCGGGGGACAGGGGTGGCGCCCCTCCGGCAGTCGTGAAGATTTATCACGCGCTTACGGCTGTCCGAGGGGGAGAAATGTGGCGTGGGGCACCAAAATTTCTGGACAAAGATCACCGAAAGGATCAGATCACCGCATGACGGTGATCTGATCGTTATCCGGATTTGAGCGTCCGCTGAGCGAACACCGTTCCCTCTTGAGGATTCTCAGAGGGTTTCGATCAAGGTTTCCTGGAGGCCGCCGAGCCAGAGGTACGCCATCACCATCGGCTTGCGCGGGTCGTCGTCCGGCAGCCGGAACAGCACCGCGCTCTCGTCGTCCTCGGTGATGTCGAGGCGGGCCGCGATGGTCAGGCGCAGGTCGTTGAGCGCGCCGAGCCAGCGCAGCGGCAGCTCCCCGGTCAGCTCCAGCACCGCCGCGCCGTCGCCGGCCGGGGTGAGCCCGTCCAGGCTGCGTACGACGGCCAGCGCGTCCTCGCGCTTGCGGGTGCGCAGGTCGGTCTCGGTGAAGCGGCGGAACTCCGCCGAGCGGGCGCGCAGCTCCTCCGGGTCCTCCTTCTCCCCCGGGCCGTCCGGGCCTCCGTAGGCGTCGGGGAAGAGCCGGGCGAGCGCCGGGTCGGACGGGGGTTCGGAGGGGCCCTCGGCGAACAGCGCGGCGAGCGGGTCGGCGTCCTCGGCGGGCTCCCCGGCGCCGGGGCCGATCAGCTCCAGCAGCTGGACGGCCAGGGAGCGCAGGATGGAGATCTCGATCTCGTCCAGCGCGATGGCGGCGCCGCCGCCCTCCAGGGGCTCGAACGTGCCGCCCATCAGTTGCGGTCCTGCGAAAGGGTCGCCCACAGGCCGTAGCCGTGCATGGCCTGCACGTCGCGCTCCATTTCCTCGCGGGTGCCGCTGGACACGACGGCCCGCCCCTTGTGATGGACGTCGAGCATCAGCTTGTGCGCCACGTCCTTCGAGTATCCGAAGTACGCCTGGAACACGTACGCCACGTAGCTCATGAGGTTGACCGGGTCGTTGTGCACCAGGGTCACCCAGGGGACGTCGGGTTCGGGGACCGCGAAGGTCTCTTCGGCCGATTCGGTGCGTTCGATCTCAATGGGAGCAACACTCACTCGTCCCATGCTGCCACCGTGACGGGCCCGTTGCATAAACGGGCCCTACATCTCGTCACTCTGACGAGATGTGCGCTAGCATCCGTGACATGAACCCTGCGGACCTGGGCCTGCCGGTGGACGTCCCGTCGACAGCGCTCTTCACGGACCATTACGAGCTCACGATGCTGCAGGCCGCCCTGGCCAACGGCACCGCCGACCGCCGCTCGGTCTTCGAGGTGTTCACCCGGCGGCTGCCCGAGGGACGCCGATACGGCGTGGTGGCGGGAACCGGCCGGGTGCTCGACGCGGTGGAGAACTTCCGCTTCGACGGCGCCGTGGTGGAGTTCCTGCGCGAGCGCGCCGTCGTCGACATGCGGACCCTGGACTGGCTGGCCTCGTACCGCTTCTCCGGCGACATCTGGGGCTACCCGGAGGGGGAGGTCTACTTCCCCGGGTCGCCGATCCTGCGGGTCGAGGGCAGCTTCGCCGAGTGCGTGCTGCTGGAGACGGTGATCCTCTCGATCCTGAACCACGACTCGGCGATCGCGGCGGCCGCCTCCCGGATGTCCTCGGCGGCGGGCGGGCGCCCGCTGATCGAGATGGGCGCGCGGCGCACGCACGAGCTGGCGGCCGTCGCCTCGGCGCGGGCCGCGTACGTCGGCGGCTTCGCCTCGACCTCGGACCTGGCGGCCGGATTCCGGTACGGCATCCCGACCGTCGGCACGAGCGCCCACGCCTTCACGCTGGTGCACGACAGCGAGCGGGACGCCTTCACCGCGCAGGTGGCCTCGCTGGGGCGGGGCACCACCCTGCTGGTGGACACCTACGACGTCGCCGAGGCGGTCCGCACGGCCGTCGAGGTGGCGGGCACCGACCTGGGCGCGGTCCGGATCGACTCCGGGGACCTGCTGCTGGTGGCCCACCGGGTGCGGCAGCAGCTCGACGAGCTGGGGGCGACGGCGACGAAGATCGTGGTCACCTCGGACCTGGACGAGTACGCCATCGCCTCGCTGGCGGCGGCTCCGGTGGACGCGTACGGCGTGGGCACGCAGCTGGTGACGGGCAGCGGGCACCCGACGTGCTCGATGGTCTACAAGCTGGTCGCGCGGGCCGTCTCGGCGGATCCCAAGGCGGTACTGGCGCCGGTGGCGAAGAGGTCCACGGGCGGGAAGACCTCGATCGGCGGCCGCAAGTGGGCGGCGCGGCGGCGGGACGCCGACGGGGCGGCGGAGGCGGAGGTGATCGGCGTGGGGCCCGTTCCCTCGGCCCTGGCGGACTCGCAGCTGCTGACCCAGCTGGTCAAGGCCGGCGAGGTCGTCGCCCGCGAGCCGCTCGAGGCGGCGCGCGACCGGCACCGGGCCGCGCTGGCGGGGCTGCCGCTGTCGGCGTCGCAGCTGTCGCGGGGCGAGGCCGTGATCCCGACGGAGTACGTGTAGCCCTGCGGCGCCGTTGCGGGGGCTCCGCCCCCGAACCCCCGCGCCTCAATCGCCGGCGGGGCTTGATTCGGGCGGGGCGGGGGAAGAGCCCCCGCAGGGCCCCGCCGCCGCACATGCCACACCGAGCCGAAGGGCAACGTCATGCACCGCGCACTGATCGTCGTCGACGTACAGAACGACTTCTGCGAAGGCGGCAGCCTCGCGGTCGCCGGCGGAGCCGACGTCGCCGCCGCGATCACCGAGCTGATCGGCCAGGCCACGGCCGGCTACCGGCACGTCGTCGCCAGCCGCGACCGCCACATCGACCCCGGGTCGCACTTCGCCCGCCCCCCGGCGAAGCCGGACTACACGACCTCCTGGCCCGTGCACTGCGTCGCCGGCACCGAGGGCGTCGGGTTCCATCCGAACTTCGCTCCCGCCGTCGCCTCCGGAGCCGTTACCGCCGTCTTCGACAAGGGGGCCTACGAGGCCGCGTACAGCGGGTTCGAGGGGGCCAACGAGAACGGCACCCCGCTCACCCAGTGGCTGCGAGAGCAGCGCGTGAGCGAGGTGGACGTCGTCGGGATCGCCACCGACTACTGCGTGCGGGCCACGGCCCTCGACGCCATCCGCGCCGGCTTCTCCACCCGCGTGCTGCTGGACCTGTCGGTCGCCGTGGCCCCCCACACCGCCGCCCGGGCAGTGGAGGAGCTCCGGTCGGCCGGGGTCCGGATCGTCGGCGAGATCCCACGCCAGAGCCCCTGACGGCCCCGGCAGCCGCGCGGCCGTCCAGGCCCCAGTGGCGGCCCGGCAGGGCTACTGGCCCAGCAGGGCCCGGATGGGGTGCCAGAGCTCCTGCGCGCGGTCGGGCGCCCCGCGCCACAGCAGGCCGTCCGGATGGTGCAGGACGGCCGTCACCTCGTCCGGCGTCGGCGGCTGCGCGTTGCCCCGCAGGTACACCGCCCGCATCCCGAGGTTCCGCAGCCTGGTCAGGGCGCGGGCCCGGTTCGCGGCATGCACCAGCACGCGGACATTTCCACCTTCTCCGGACGGCCTCGGCAGTGTGAGCGCCACCACCACACTGCCGCCCGGCAATCTCACGAAACCTCCGCCTGGCATGGCTGTCATCTCCCCCGTCAATAAGACACTCGTACCGCGCATCTAAACGCGATCGGCCGCCGCCCGCTAGAGGGCGACGGCCGATCATGTTTTGACCTGCGGTTTTACCGAATTACTTCTTCGAGGGACCCACCTCGACGGTCATGACTTCACCGTCGTAGGTCTCCTTCAGGATCTTGATCTTGGTGTTGGTGTCAGTGACCTTCACCGATCCGGTCGGGTTCTCGTCGTAGTAGTACTTGCCCTTGTGGTCGTCGAAGACCAGGTTCGTGGGCTTCGGCTTCAGGAACAGCGACTCGCCGTTCTTGTGCAGGGTGAAGGCGTCCGTCGAGTACGCGCTGAAGGTGGCGTCGTACGGCTGGATCTTGTTGCGGAGCAGGGTGCCGTCCGCCCACTTCATGGGCTTGGCGTTGGCGTCGATCGGCAGGATCAGACCCTGGCCCGGGTGGGCGCTGGTGTTGTTGTCCTTCTGGGAGGTGTCCCACTGCCAGATCAGCAGGCCGTCCTGGTACGGGTAGTGCTCGACCCAGTCCGGACGGGTGTTGCCGAAGCCGAAGTTGTACGGGCCGACCTTGAGGGTCTTGTCGTACGAGACGTAGCGACGGTTCTCGGCCAGGTAGTACTGCGCGTACTCCTTGGAGAAGCTGGCGCCGATGCGCGAGAAGCCCTTGCCGGTCCAGCCGTTGTCGCCGTTCTCGGCGCCGTCGGTGAACAGCGGGGAGCCGTCCGCGGTGAGGGTGACGGCGTCGGCCGTGAAGCCCTTGCCGCCCGCGCCGCCGTCCGTCTGGTAGCGGAAGCGGAGGTCGATCTTCTTGCCCGCGTAGGCGTCGAGGGGGAAGTTCAGGTTCTTCCAGGCCTCGGAGACACCGGTCAGCGACGGGCTGCCGGAGGCGTCGGCCGGGAGGGCCGTGCCGTCGGCGGTGCCGGCGAGGGCGGTCCAGTTGGCGCCGCCGTCCGTGGACACCTCGGTGTAGAGGTAGTCGTAGTCGGCCTCGATGTCCCACCAGCCCTTGAGGGACAGTGCGGCGGACGTCTTGCCGGTCAGGTCGACCGAGCGGGTCAGGGTGTTCTTGAGGTCGTCACCCATGTTGCTCCACCACTGGGTGGAACCCTCGGCGGGCGCGACGACCTCGGTCTTGACCTGCTTCTTCGGCAGCTCGACGACGAGCGCCTGCTTGTCCTTGGTGTTGAACGCCGACACGCCCAGCTTGTGGGTGGACTTCGTCGCGGCCTTCGCCGTGTCGTAGTTCAGCCAGCCCAGCTGGAGCTTGTCCCAGGCGGTCATGTCGCCCGGGAGGTCGCCTATGGAGTCCTTGCCGGTGCCGAGCCAGGAGCCGGCCGACATCAGGGACCAGAAGCCGACGCCGTTCTCGCCGCCACCGGAGGTGTCGTAGAGGTCGGGCAGGCCGAGGTCGTGGCCGTACTCGTGCGCGAAGACGCCGAGGCCGCCGTTCTCGGGCTGCATCGTGTAGTCGCCGACCCAGATGCCGGTGTCGCCGATCTGGGTGCCGCCGGCCTTGTTGTTGTCCGGGCCGGTCTTGCCGGCCGCGGTGCCGTAGGCGTACCAGCGGTGCGCCCACAGGGCGTGCGTGCCCTGCACGCCGCCGCCGGCGGACTCGTCCTCGCCCGCGTGGACGATCTGGAAGTGGTCGATGTAGCCGTCGGACTCGTTGAAGTTGCCGTCGGCGTCGAAGTCGTAGCGGTCCCACTGGTCGTACTGGGACAGCTGCGCCTTGATCTGCGCGTCGGTCTTCCCGGCCTTCTTCTGGGCCTCGGTCCAGGCGGCGACGCCGTCCTTGACGGTGTCCCACACGTTGGCGCAGTTGCTCTGGCCGCAGTAGTTGGAGCCGTAACGGCCCTCGTTGTACGGGACCTTGACCCAGTCGGAGACCTCGCCCTCGACCGAGTAACGGCCCGAGGAGGTCTTCTCGTAGTAGGTCTTCAGCGAGTCCTTGCCCTCGCCCGTGGCGAAGTACAGGTCCTGGAAGTACGCGCGGCTGAAGTCCTTGCGCCAGGCGGTGCTGTTGTCCTTGGCGCGGTCCGGCTCGGCGATCGTGTTGTGCAGCGGACCGGGGGTGCCGCCGAACTTCGGAACGGCCGGCTTGGGGCCGGGGCCGTCCGGGTCGAACATGGTCGTGTCGTCGACCTGGTCGCCGAACTCGACGAGAATCGTGAAGATCTTGTCGGTCTTCTCGCGGCCGAGCTCGACGTACTTCTTGTCGTCGAGCTTGACGACCTTGGAGGCGCCACGCTGCTCGACGTCCTTCTTGCCCGTCAGGACCTGCTCCAGGGCGGCCTCGCGCTGCTGCGCCTGCTGCTCGCTGAAGGGACCCTTGAGGTCGTGCTCGACGACCTTGGCAGGAGCGGTCGGGTCCTGCCGGTCGGCTGCGGGGGCGAGGGTCCGGGCGGCGCCCTTGTCCTCCGCCTGGGCCGCGGTGACGCTGAAGAAGGTCGCGCTGGTCGCGCACGCGGCCATGGTCACGGTGACGGCGGCAGCACGCATCGCACGCCGTCTGGCTGAATTGCTGGTCACTTGACGTCGTTCCCCTCCCGCGGCCGCGACGTAGGTCGGAACTTCTCCATAGGAGCGGGGGGTTCCGCGCGGCGCGCGTCTCAAGTGACGACATTTGACCGGAGGGAAGCAAGAAAAGACAGACCTTGACTTGTCCCTTACAACTGCACTATGCGGTCAGGCAGTTCCGGTATCCGGACGTTCTGCTGCCATCCGGGGCGAAGGGCGCTTCCCGGCCGCTCCCCCGGTCCGTCCCGTCCGGATTCGCCCCCTGTCGCGGGCGCGGGAAATGACCCCGTGCGCCCCCCGTGCTCCGGCACCGTGTGTTAGGTCACGCTTACCGGCGGTTCCTCTCGGGCATCTCCCGTCATAGAGTCACTTGACGCGCGACCTGTTGAGCCGACTCCCCCTCCCCTCCCGAGGACGGATACCGCCATGCCGCGTCCGACTGCCGCACAGCTCGCCTACGGGTCCGCCACGGTCATCGTGTCGACGATCGCCATGCTGCTGCTCTCGCAGACGAGCACCGGGCTCGGAGTCGCGGTCATCTCCGCCGCCGCGCTCGCCCTGGGTCTGCTCGTCGCCCTCACGGTGCCCATGCCGAGGCGTCGTGGCCGCCACGCGGCCCGTGCGGGCGCTCCCGCGGCCCCCGCGCCCTCCGCTTCCCACGGGGACGCGACGCCGGCCGCCCAGGTGCCCGAACCCCGGACGGCCACGGCCGAACACCCCGTCCACCACTGAGCTTTCGCCGGCCACGCGGTCGGCGCGCGGTCGGTACGCCGTCGGTGCGCGGTCCGTACGCCGTCGGTGCGCGGTCCGTACGCCGTCGGTGCGCGGTCCGTACGCCGTCGGTGCGCGACGCGGCGCGGGCGGCCTCCCCGGAGGGACGGCCGCCCGCGCCGCGCTGCGCCGCGTACGTGCTAGCCGGTGGCCTGGACCACCACCGTCTTGCCGACCTTGTCGTGCAGGCCCTGCTTGTACGGCTTGTCGACGAGGATCGAGACGATCAGCGCGATCGGCCACAGGCAGGGGCAGCAGAGCAGGGTCGGCAGCCAGAGCACCGCGGCGCGGCCCAGGGACGCGCCGGAGTTGGGCACGCTGCCGTCGTTGAGCATCGCGACGCGCATCCCCAACGCCCGCTTGCCGACCGTCTGTCCGCTCTTCTGCGTGAACCACCAGTCGTAGCCGAGGTACGCGACGATCGCGATCAGGGTCATCACCAGACCGGTGCCGCTGTACGACTTGGCGATGAGTTCGCTGACGTCCTCGCCCTGGTCCGTCTCGAAGCGGTACCGGCTCGTGCCGAAGGCCAGCTGGATGAGCGCCAGCGGGACGGCGACGATCAGCACGTCGATGATGCGCGCGGCCAGCCGCTTGCCGAAGTCCGCGAGCGGGGGCATCCCGGCGAGCGGATCGGGCATGCCGTAGCCGCCGCCACTGCCGTACGGGTCGCCGCCACCGCCGTACGGGGGCGGCGGGGGCGGATATCCCCCGCCGCCGCCCGCGCCTCCGGGAGGCGGGGGCGGCGTACCTCCGCTTCCGGGCGGCGGGCCGTACGGCGAACCGCCCGACGGAGGCGTCGGCTCCTGGGGCTTCTTGAGGAACGGGTCGTCCTCGGGCGGCTGGCCCGGCGGCGGCTGGTCGGTACTCATGGCCCGAGTCGAACCCGGCTCCGCCGACCCCGCAACGGGACCGCGTCCATCCGGGGGAGGGGCCCGCCACGGCGCCCCGAAGACACGCCCTAGCGGGCCACGTACGTCTTGGCCGCCTTGTCGTGCCAGCCCTGGCGGCTCGGGCGGTCCACGAGGCACCAGAGGCTGCCGGGGAGGCCCAGGAAGGCGTACATGAGCCAGCGGCGCAGGGCCGCGCCGAAGGAGGGCGGGCGCTGGGTGGAGGCGGCCAGCACCCGGACACCGAGCAGCTTCTTGCCCGGGGTGCGGCCCCAACGGGCCGTGGGCAGCGCCTCGTACAGGATCCCGAAGAGGAGGACCGCGCCGAGGACCAGGCCCACGTGGCCGGCGATGGTCCCGTCGAAGAGCCAGACGGTGGTGGTGCGGCCGCTCGCCCGGGCGGCGTCCACCTTGGCCTGTACGTGGGCGGTCGCCTCGGGCAGGAGGAGCCGGGCGACCCCCGCCGCGACGGCGGCGTAGACGAGGGAGTCCAGGGCGCGGGCCACGGCCCGGCGGGTCAGCCCGGCGGGGCGCGCGGCCCGTTCGGCCATCCGCTCGAACACGGCCCGGGGCGTACCGGTGCCCGCCGGGCGGGAGGCGGAGGCGGAGGAAGAGGCGCCGGGGCGGGCCCCCTCGCCTCCGCGCGGCTCCCAGGTCCGGGGCCGGGGCTCCGCCGGGGCGGTCGCGGCGGGGAGCGGCACCTTCGGGCGGACCCCCGCGGGCCGGGGAGCCCACACCTCGGGGCGCGGGGTCGCGGCGGGCTCGGCGGCGGCGGGGCGGGCAGTCGCTGCGGGCTCGGCGGGGGCGGGGCCGCGCCGCAGGGCCTCGGAGCTCCGGGGCTTCCGGCTCGCCGGTGCGGCGGGCGCCTGGGGCCGGGACGGCGCGGGGGCGGCGGCCGCCTCGGGCCAGGAGGACGTGAGCCCGGACCCGCCGGCTCCGGGGGCGTCGGGCCACTGCGGAGCCGGGGGCCGGGTGGCGGGGGCGGCAACGTTCGGGGCGGGAGCGGCCTGGGCCGGTGCGGCCTGGGCCGGTGCGGCCTGGGCCGGGCGCTGGGCGGCCGGGGAACGCGCCGACAGGATCCCCGCAGCTCCCGCGGGGGCCTGCACGGAGGCCTGCACGGGGGCCTGCACGGGGGCCTGCGCGGGGAGTCTCGCGGGCGCCGCCGCGGCAGCCGCCGTACGGGCCAGGGAGATCCCGGCCGACCGCGCGGAGCCGGGCCCGGCCTCGGGCTCCGGCGGGCTGCCCCACGACACCCGGTGGTCGCGGGGCCCGCCGAAGCCGGCCTGGTGCAGGGGGTCGGCCTGCCACACCACGGGCTCGGCGACGGCAGCAGAAGCGGAGCCGGAGGCGGAGGCGTCGGAGGACACGGCGCCCGGGCCGGGGGCGGGCTCCGGCAGCGCCTCGGTCACGGAGGTCTCGTCCAGGAACACCGGCCCCGTCTCGTCGGGGCGGGAGGCGCGGGAGGCCGCGAAGAACGGGGAGACCTGGGCGACGGGGGACACGGGTGCGGCGACCGGAGCAGGGGCGGGCACGGGTGCGGGCACAGGAGCGGGCACGGGCGCAGGAGCCGCCTGCGCGGCAGGCGCCGAAGCCGCGGCAGGGCGGCTCGTACCCGGAACCCAGCCCGCTCCGTTCCAGTACCGGATGTACCCGGGGATGGACGGATCGGGGTAGTAGCCCTCGCGGGCCGCGTGCTCGCCGTCACCAGGGGAGGCCGTCAATGTCCCCAACTCCGATCGTGGCTTGAGGCATGTGCAGGGCAGGACCATAGCCAAGAACCACCCCCCGACAGGTCCGGTAACGGGAGATTGTCAACCTTCGAGCGAAACTCGGGCATGCGGCTATTTCCGGTCACCCGACAGAATCAAGCCAACTTTCGCTTCCTCGCCCGAGTCGCGTCATACCCGGGCGCATCGGCGCTCTCTTCGGGTGTGGGGTGCCATCCGGCCCCACGCACCGAACCGAAGTGAGGCCGTCATGCACCACCCCGTCATCGAGCGCGAGCTGGAACTGAAGCTGGTCCTGTCCCCCGAGCGCAGCATCCCCGTCCCCGCCCGGCTCCTCTACCTGACGGACGACCCGTACGCCGTCCACATCACCTTCCACACCGGCTCCAACACCCCGGTCAACTGGACCTTCGCCCGCGAGCTGCTCGTCGAGGGGGTGTTCCGCCCGTGCGGCCACGGCGACGTCCGGATCTGGCCGACGAAGGTCGACAACAAGGCCGTGCTCTGCATGGCGCTCAGCTCCCCCGACGGCGATGCCCTCCTGGAGGCCCCCGCCGTCTCCGTTTCGGCCTGGCTGGAGCGCACCCTGCGCGTGGTCCCGCCCGGCAGCGAGTCCGAACGGCTCGGCCTGGACGCGGCGCTGGCCGAGCTGCTCACCCCCACCCCGGCCGACGACCTGTGGCTGCGGGATCCGTGGCCGTCGGACGAGTCGGCGGACGGGGACCTCTGATGCCGGGCACCTCCGGACCCGGCCGCCCCGGTCCCCCCGGTCCCCCCGGTCCCCCCGGTCCCCCCGAGCGGCCCGGTCCCCCCGAGCGGCCCCGCCGCCCCGACCTCGTACGGTCAGAAGAGCTTGCCCGGGTTGAGCAGCCCCAGCGGGTCGAAGGCCTGCTTGACGGCGCGCTGCATCTCCAGTCCCACCGGGCCGAGTTCGCGGGCCAGCCACTCCTTCTTCAGCACGCCGACCCCGTGTTCGCCGGTGATGGTCCCGCCGAGGGCGAGGCCCAGCGCCATGATCTCCCCGAAGGACTGCCGGGCCCGCCGCGTCTCGTCCTCGTCGGCGGGGTCGAAGCAGACGATCGGGTGGGTGTTGCCGTCGCCCGCGTGCGCGCAGACCCCGATGAGCAGGTCGTGGGCGCGGGCGATGGCGGCCGTCCCGTCGAGCATCTCGCCGAGCCGCGAGCGCGGGACGCACACGTCGTCGATCATCGTCGCGGGCCGCAGGGCCTCCAGCGCGGGGAAGGACATCCGGCGGGCCTGGAGCAGCAGTTCCGACTCCGCCTCGTCCTCGGCGGGCACGACGGCGGTGGCCCCGGCGGCCGTGCACAGCTCCCCCACGGCCGCGAGGTCCTCGGGGGCGTGCGGGGTGTCGAAGGCGGCCAGGAGCAGGGCCTCGGTGGCCTCTGGCAGGCCCATCCTGCCGAGCGCGTTGACGGCCCGGACGGTCGTGCGGTCCATCAGTTCCAGCAGGGAGGGGGTCAGGCCCGCCTCCATGACGGCGCAGACGGCCTCGCAGGCGGCCGCGACGGAGGGGAACTCGGCGGCCAGCGCCAGCTGCCGGGGCGGCGCGGGCCGCAGGGCGAGCACGGCCTGGACGACGACGCCCAGGCTGCCCTCGGAGCCCACGAAGAGCCGGGTGAGGTCATATCCGGCGACGCCCTTGGCGGTGCGCCGGCCCGTGCGCAGCAGCCGCCCGTCGGCGAGGACCACGTCGAGGCCGAGCACGTACTCGGCGGTGACCCCGTACTTGACGCAGCACAGGCCCCCCGAGGCGGTGCCGATGTTGCCGCCGATGGTGCACTGCTCCCAGCTGGAGGGGTCGGGCGGGTAGTACAGGCCCCGTTCGGCGACGGCCCGTGAGAGGACGGCGTTCACCACGCCCGGCTCGACGACGGCGATCCGGTCGACGGCGCTGATCTCCAGGATCCGGTCCATCTTCACGAGGGACAGCACGATGCAGCCGTCGGAGGCGTTGGCGCCGCCCGACAGGCCCGTACGGGCACCCTGCGGGACGACGGGGATCCGTAGGGCGGTGGCGGTGCGCAGGACGTGCTGGACCTGTTCGACGGTCCGGGGCAGGACGACGGCGGCCGGGGTGCCGGCGGCGCAGAAGCTGGCCATGTCGGTGGCGTAGGAGGTGGTGACCTGGGGATCGGTGAGCAGCGCCTCGGCGGGGAGGCCGGCCAGCAGGCTCGTCCGCAGACGTGCGAAGAGATCGTCATCCATGGGACCAGCGTGGCACCCGGGGCCATCGGTGTGAACACGCCCGCGCCCCTCTTCGGACACCCCGGCATGCTCTTCATATTGACGCACAGTGACCCCATGGACCGTATCGACGAGGAATCGCAGACGCCGGCGCCGCCCGTGACCTTCACCGGCCGCAAGACGCTCGTGGCCGCCGCGGTCGCCGTGGTCCTGATCGCCGCGGCCCTGCTGATCCGGCCGGCCCGGACCGGTGACGACGCCCGTCCGCCGGACCCGAGCGAGCGGGCCGCGTCGGCGGTGGGCATGGGCGCGCCCGCGGCCGCGGTGGACCTGACGGCGCTGGTGGCGGACCGGGAGAAGTGGCTCGCGGCGCACGCGGACGACGACGCCTCGTGGGCGGTCCTCGGCGCCGCCTACCTCGAACAGGCACGGCGCACCACGAACTCGGGCTGGTACCCGAAGGCGGAGAAGGCGCTGAAGCGGTCGCTGGAGGTCCGCCCGGCCGAGAAGGGCAACTTCGACGCGATGACGGGCATGGGTGCGCTGGCCAATGCCCGGCGGGACTTCGGCACCGGCAAGAAGTGGGGCGAGCTCGTACGGGCGCAGGCGCCGAAGCGGTGGACGGCGTACCCGGTGCTGGTGGACGCGTACACCGGGCTCGGCGACTACAAGGACGCCCAGAAGGCGATGGAGCTGCTGCTGGAGCTGCGGCCGGGCCTGGCCGCGTACGTCAGGGCCTCGCAGGTGTACCGGGACCGCGGCTGGCGCGAGGACGCGGTGGTGGCGATGGAGCACGCGGCGGGCGCGGCGAAGGCCCCGGCGGAGAAGGCGTACGCGCTGTACCGGCTCGGGGAGCTGTCCTGGGAGCGGGGCGACGCGGTGGAGGCGCTGCGGCAGTACGAGGGCGCGCTGCGGACGGATCCGGCGCAGGCGGAGGCCCTGGGCGGCCGGGCCCGGGCGCTGGCCGCGCTGGGGCGCCACGGGGAAGCGGTGCGGGACTACCGGATGGCGCTGGGCCGGACCCCGGTGCCGCAGCTGGCGAGGGAACTGGGCGAGCTGCTGCAGTCGCTGGGGCGCGAGCAGGAGGCGCGCACGCCGTACGCCATGCTCGGCTCGATGATGACCCGGGACGGCGCGAACGGCGTCGACGACGACGTGCTGCTGGGCCTGTACGAGGCGGACCACGGCGATCCGGCGGCGGCGGTGCGGCGGCTGTCGGAGGAGTGGTCGCGGCACAAGAGCATGCAGGTCGCGGACGCGCTGGGGTGGGCGCTGCACAAGGCGGGCGAGGACGAGGCGGCGCTGGAGTACGCGAAGAAGGCCACGGAGCCGGGGCTGCGCAACGCCGACTTCGCGTACCACCGGGCGGTGATCGAGCGCGGCCTCGGCGACGAGGCGTCGGCCCGGCGCCACTTCCAGGAGGCCCTGCGGACGAACCCGCACTTCTCGCCGCTGCGCGGGCCGCTGGCGAAGCAGGCCCTGGCGTCGATCGGCCAGCCGCCGCCGGGCGGCCCGGAACACCTGAAGCCGGTCACTCCGTGGGTCGAGCCGGTCCTGCCGAAGCCCAGCCCGACACCGAAGCCCGAGTCGACCCCGAAGCCGAAGCCGTCACCGTCCTCGTCCACCACCTGACCCGCCCGCGGCCCTCCCCTCGCGGGGCCGCGGACACGTCACTCGGAGGACATTCCAGGCACTGCTTCAGCCCAGCCGGGCCACCTCCAGCCCCGCCGGGCCACCTCTGGCCCCGCCCGGCCTTCTCCAGCCCCGCCCGGCCTTCTCCAGCCCCGCCCGGCCACCTCTGGCCCAGCCGGGCCATCTCCAGCCCCGCCGGCGTTTGAGGCGATCTTTGAGCCCAGCCGGCGCTCGAGGCGCGCTCATCCAGCCCAGCCGGCGCTTGAGGCGCGCTCATCCAGCCCCGCCGGCGCTTGAGGCGCGCTCATCCAGCCCCGCCGGCGCTTGAGGCGCGGGGGTCCGGGGGCAGCGCCCCCGCGACGGCGCCGCACCCGGACACGGGCGGACCCCCTGGCGGCAGCCAGAGGGTCCGGCAACACGCGCAACCGACCTAGAGGTTGCCGCGCTTCTCCTGCTCCCGCTCGATCGCCTCGAACAGCGCCTTGAAGTTCCCCTTGCCGAAGCCCATCGAGCCGTGCCGCTCGATGATCTCGAAGAAGACCGTCGGACGGTCCTGCACCGGCTTGGTGAAGATCTGCAGCAGGTAGCCGTCCTCGTCGCGGTCGGCCAGGATCTTCAGCTCGCGCAGCTCGTCGATCGGCACCCGGGTGTCGCCGACCCACTCGCCGAGCGTGTCGTAGTAGCTGTCCGGCACGGACAGGAACTGGACGCCCGCCGCACGCATCATGCGCACCGTCGCGACGATGTCGTTCGAGGCCAGCGCGATGTGCTGGACACCGGGGCCGCCGTAGAACTCCAGGTACTCGTCGATCTGCGACTTCTTCTTCGCGATCGCCGGCTCGTTGATCGGGAACTTGACCTTCTTGGTGCCGTCCGCGACCACCTTGGACATCAGCGCCGAGTACTCGGTCGCGATGTCGTCGCCCACGAACTCCTTCATGTTCGTGAAGCCCATGACCTTGTTGTAGAACGCGACCCACTCGTTCATCCGGCCGAGTTCCACGTTGCCGACGCAGTGGTCGATGGCCTGGAAGGTCCGCTTGGCCGGCGGCGCGACCATCGGCTCGACGGCCACGTAGCCGGGAAGGTACGGGCCGGAGTAGTCGCCGCGCTCGACCAGCGTGTGGCGGGTCTGGCCGTACGTCGCGATCGCCGCGAGCACGACCGTGCCGTGCTCGTCCTTGACCTCGTGCGGCTCGTCCAGGCCGCGCGCGCCCTGCTCGACGGCGTAGGCGTACGCCGCGCGGACGTCCGGGACCTCGATCGCGAGGTCGATGACGCCGTCGCCGTGCTCGGCGACGTGCTCGGCGAGGAAGCGGCCGTGGTCGGTCGCCGGCTTGATGACCGAGGTCAGCACGAAGCGCGCGGAGCCGTTGGTCAGGACGTAGCTGGCCGTCTCGCGGCTGCCGTTCTCCGGTCCGGAGTAGGCCACGAGCTTCATGCCGAAGGCGGTCGAGTAGTAGTGCGCGGCCTGCTTGGCGTTGCCGACGGCGAAGACGACCGCGTCCATGCCCTTCACCGGGAAGGGGTCTGCCTCACGCGCGGTGTGCGGGGTGGTGTCGAGGGTCTCAGTCATGGACGCAGAGTCCCGCCGATCCACAAGCTGCGCAATAGTTTCCTATTTGGCTGTACAGACTGCCCAGCATGAGCGCAGGATGATTGAAACATCTGTGCACTATGACCACCTGCGAGCACACGTGGGCACCCGGAGGCTTCCATGGGCATCGACGAACTCGACGGCCGGCTCATCGTCCTGCTCGCCCGCGAGCCCCGGATCGGCGTCCTGGAGGCCTCGCGCCGTCTCGGCGTGGCCCGCGGCACCGTGCAGGCCCGCCTGGACCGGCTGCAGTCGAACGGGGTCATCCGCGGCTTCGGCCCGCAGGTCGACCCGACGGCCCTCGGGTATCCGGTGACCGCCTTCGCCACGCTGGAGATCAAGCAGGGACAGGGGGCCGACGTACGGGCCCACTTGGACGGGGTGCCGGAGGTGCTGGAGCTGCACACCACCACCGGGCACGGGGACATGCTGTGCCGGCTCGTGGCCCGGTCGAACGCCGACCTCCAGCGGGTGATCGACCGCGTCGTCGGGTTCGAGGGGATCGTCAGGGCGTCGACGGCGATCGTCATGGAGAACCCGGTCCCCCTGCGGATCATCCCCTTGGTCGAACAGGCGGCAGAGGACGACAGCCGGTCCTGAGCCCCCGACCGGGCTGGTTCCAAAGGAAGCGTTGCAAAGAAAGGCTTGCATAGAACCCTTTGCAACTCTAGAGTCGAGCCATGCCCGAGAAGCCCGAGCCCTTCGAGCCGGTCGCACCGGCAGAGCCCGTGGAGCCCAGCGTCCGCGTGCTCGACGCCCGCGCGCTGCGCGGCCTCGCCCACCCCCTGCGGATGCGTCTGCTGACCGTCCTGCGCCAGGACGGACCCGCGACCGCCTCTCAACTGGCCGAGCGCCTCGGCGAGTCCAGCGGCGCCACCAGCTACCACCTGCGCCAGCTCGGCGCGCACGGCTTCGTCGAGGACGCGCCCGGGCACGGCAAGGGCCGCGAGCGCTGGTGGCGGGCCTCCCACGACGCCACCCTCTTCGACGAGACGTTGGTGGACGAGTCCGACCCGGCCACGCGCGGCGCGGCCGACGTGTTCCTGCACGAGATCGCCACGATCCACGCGCAGGAGGTCGGCACCTGGCTCGCCACCGGGCACACCTGGTCCGCGGGCTGGCGGCGCGCCTCCGACTTCAGCGACTTCACGCTGCGGCTGACCGCCGAGCAGACCGATGAACTGGTCCACCGGCTGCACGACGTGATCAACAGCTACCGCGACCTGCCCGAGGCGGAGGGCACGCAGACGGTCCGCTTCCACACGCACGCCCTCCCGCGCAACGCCGACGCCTAGCCACCCCTCCCTCACACCGCACCGTAGGAGTCCTGTCGTGCACGCCTTACCCATACCGAGCGCCGTATGAGCCGGCGCCCGCTGGTCGCCGTCCTGGCAGCCAACACCATTTCCACGGCCGGGAGTTCGCTCACCCTGATCGGCGTCCCGTGGTTCGTCCTGCAGACCACGGGCAGCGCCGGCCGGGCCGGGGTCGTCGCCTTCTGCGCCACCCTGCCCGTCGTCGTGGCCGCCCTGGTCGGCGGACCGGTCATCGACCGGATCGGCCGCCGCCGGGTGTCCGCCGCCTCCGACCTGATCTGCGGACTGTCGGTCGGCGCGATCCCGCTCCTGCATCACACGGGCGCGCTGGAGTTCTGGATGCTGTGCGCGCTGATGGCCCTCGGCGGCCTCGTGCACACCCCGGGACTGACCGCCCGCCACGTGCTCCTGCCGAACCTGGCCGAGCACGCCGGCACCACCATCACCCGGGCCGCCGGCCTCTACGACGCGGTCTCGCGCGGTGCGCGGATGATCGGGGCCGCGGTGGCCGGCGTACTGATCGCGGCGTTCGGCGCCGAGACCGTCCTGATGGTGGACGCGGCGACCTACGGAGTGTCGGCGCTGCTGGTCACCGCCTTCCTGCGCGGGGTCCCCGCCGCCGAACCGCAACGGGCCGCCGGGAAGGTGTCGTTCGGGGCCTACCGCGCCGAACTCGCCGAGGCCTGGGCCTTCCTGAGCCGCTCACGGCTGCTGATGGGCATCACGGTGATGGTCATGATGACCAACGGCCTGGACCAGGGCTGGTCCTCGGTCCTGCTGCCCGTGCACGGCCGGGACGCCCTCGGCGGCGCCACCGCGCTCGGCCTGATGATCTCCCTCTTCGGCGGCTTCGCGCTGCTGGGCGCCCTGCTCTACGGGATGTGGGGCGAGCGGTTCCCGCGCCGTGCGGTGTTCGCGGCGGCCTTCCTGGTCTCCGGGGCGACCCGGTACGTGGTGGCGGCGTTCACCGACACGACGCTGCCGCTCGCGGTGACGATGGCCCTGGCCGGCCTGGGCGCGGGCATGCTCAACCCGATCCTGACCACGGTCATGTACGAGCGGGTGCCGGAGGAGCTGCGCAGCCGTGTCTCGGGGGTGACCACGGCGGGCTGCGAGCTGACGATGCCGCTGGGCGGACTCGCGGCGGGCCTGCTGGTCGACGGGTTCGGAGTCGGCACGGCGCTGCTGCTGTTCGGCGGCACGTACCTGCTGACGACGCTGGCCCCGCTGGTCTTCCCGGCCTGGCGCGGCCTGGACCGGGGGCCGGGCGTCAGCAGGACGGGGCGGCCTCTCCCCGGTTCAGCGCGCGAAGAGAGTTCACCGCATCCGTCAGCGAAGTGACGGGGACCAGCCGCAGCCCCTCGGGGAGCTCCGCCTGGGCGTCCGCGCACTCGGCCTTCGGTACGAGAAACACGCTCGCCCCGTCGCGCCGCGCGGCCTGGGTCTTCAGGGCCACACCGCCGACGGCGCCGACCGTGCCGTCGGCGGTGATGGTGCCCGTACCGGCGATGTTGCGTCCGCCGGTGAGGTCGCCGCCGCTGCCGTCGCCGTCGAGCTTGTCGACGATGCCGAGGGAGAAGAGGAGCCCGGCGCTCGGCCCGCCGACGTCGGCGAGGTTGAGCGCGACCTTCACGTCCTTGGGGTCCTTGTGGAGATAGCCGAGGGCGGCGTCGGCGGCGGCCGACTGCGACTGGGCCATCTCTTCCAGGTTGTGCTTCTCGATCTCCTCGTCGGTTCCGCCCGAGGAGTAGACGGCCTCCCTGGGCAGGACCGCCTGATCGGTCTTGAACCAGTGCCCGACCAGCTCGTGCAGCTTCATGGTCGAGGACGGACCGGTGGCCTGGATGGTGGTCATGCGCAGCTGGCCCTTGGTCTCCCGGACGGGGGCTCCGGTGACGGTGATGACCTGCTTGCCCTTGTCGGAGCCCAGCACGTCGGCCGTCAGCCCCGGCACGGCGACCACGAAGGGCAGCGGCGCGAAGGCCGCGGCGGCGAACAGCCCGAGCACGGGCACGGCGCAGACGGCCAGGGCGGCGGCACGCGGCAGACGCGAGAAACGAGAGAGCACCCGCCCAATCTATCCGCCCCGGCCCCCACCACAGCCCCGGCAACCCCCACCAGCCCCACCGGGCCAATTCAGCCCCACCGGGCAATTCCAGCCCCGCCCGGCAATTCCAGCCCCGCCGGCGTTTGAGGCGCGCCGTTCAGCCCCGCCGGCGTTTGAGGCGCGGGGGCCCGGGGGCAGCGCCCCCGCAACGGCGCCGCACCCGGCAGCGCACCGGCACCGGCACCGGCACCGGCACCCACAGCCCCGCCAAGCCCGCGGCTCAGCGCAACGCGTCGGCGACCTCACGCGCCGCGTCGACCACCCGCGGCCCCACCCGCTCCGGCACCGCGTCGGCCAGCATCACGACGCCGACGCTGCCCTCCAGCCCGGTGATGCCCACGAGCGGCGCGGCCGCGCCGCTGGCGCCCGCTTCGAGCTCTCCGTGGGTCAGCGTGTACCCCGGCTCGATCAGGGAGCCCTGACGGGCGGCCAGAATGGCCCGTCCGGCGGCCCCGCGGTCCAGCGGGTGGCGGAAGCCGGCCCGGTAGGCCACGTGGTAGTCCGTCCAGGTCGGCTCCACGACGGCGACGGCGAGCGCCTCGGTCCCGTCGACGAGGGTCAGGTGCGCGGTGGCACCTATGTCCTCGGCGAGCGACCGCAGCGCGGGCAGGGCTGCCTCCCGTACGAGCGGATGGACCTGTCGGCCCAGCCGCAGCACGCCGAGCCCGACGCGGGCCCGGCCGCCGAGGTCGCGGCGGACCAGGGCGTGCTGTTCGAGGGTGGCGAGGAGCCGGTAGACCACGGTGCGGTTCACACCGAGTCGGTTGGAGAGCTCGGTGACGGTCAGACCGTGGTCGGTGTCGGCGAGCAGTTTGAGGACTCTGAGCCCTCTGTCGAGAGTCTGGGAGGTTTCCGCGGTCACGACGCCTCTCCCTCTTTCGGTGGGCGGCGGTGACTCTCGGGGTGGCGCGCCGCCGGTCCCGCGGCGGCGCACGGAGAGGCCGCCGGTAGCGGCCATGGCACCGGCTGCGCTCCCGCGGCGGCGCTGCCACGGTGCGTTCGATGCGGGGACAGTAGCGAGCGGGTCCGCTCAGCGGAAGGGCTCGTCCAGAATCCGGGCGCCTGCTACCTGTTTATGCCGGTTCCTGATCGGTGCCAGTGTCGATTCGTAACCTCAATTGCCACAGGACGCCTTTACGGCCCCATTACTCTGAGCATGTTCAAAACGATAGTGATCGGCCCCCGGGGGGATGCGCCCACCCGCACCTGGAGCATGAGGGGGGTTCACCTCGGGTGCCGGCTGGAGCGAGTTCTCCCTGCACGTGGACAACTCGGGCCGCGAGGCGGTCGACGACTACTCGCTCGAACTGGTCCTCTGGACGCTCGACACCTTCGGCTGGGAGGCGGGCGACATCCAGACGGAGGTCTACGCGCCCGATTCCAAGGGCACCTGGGGCTGGCACGCCGTCGAGGCGTACGGATCCGAGGAGGTGTACTCCCTGAGCCTCGCCGACGTCGATGTCGAAAAGAACGAGGTCTTCGACCTCAAGCTTCGGATGAAGTTCGGCAAGGACACCCCGCCCACCCGCTTCTCCCTCTCGACGACCGCCGAGGGCGGGACCGCGGACCGCGTCCGGTACGAGTCCAAGGTCACCGGTCCCCAGCTGGAGGAGAAGGAGGGCCCGAAGCTCGCGCTGCAGGGCCTGCCGGCGGGCGGCTTCACGGCCGGCGGCGCCTGGCAGCCGTTCTCGCTGAGCGTCGACAACTCCGGCAAGGAGAAGATCGACCGGTACGGCTTCACGTTCATCTTCGACAACGCCGCCAACAGCCTCCAGTCGCGCCACCTCGACCTCGAGGTCTGGGACGGCGAGCGCTGGGTCCCGAGCGAGTACGCGGCCGAGGTGGTCTTCGCCTACAACTCGATCCTCCCGGCGCGCACGGGCAACCAGCCCACGCCCGACGGCGGCACCAAGCCGATCGCCGACGGCAACGGCAACGGCAACGGCAACGGCAACGGCAACAGCACGTCGCCCACCACAGGCGGCCGGCTGGCCGAGACCGGCACCGACGCCGCCACCAGCTGGGCCCTCGGCGGCGCCGGGATCGCGCTCGCCATGAGTGCGGCGCTCGTCGCCGGCACCGGCAGGCGCCGCCGCCCCACCGCGTAGGGCCGGTCACACGCGAACGGGGTCCGTGCGATGCTCCGCACGGACCCCGTCCCCTGTTCTGTATGAGCTCACCCTCGGTGCGAACTCACCTCATGCGGGTGGCCCACTCCTGCACCTTCTTGATCCGCTCGCGCAGCTGCCCCGCGGTCGCCTCCGCGCTCGGCGGCCCGCCGCACACCCGGCGCAGCTCCGTGTGGATCACCCCGTGCGGCTTCCCGCTCTGGTGGACGTACGCGCCCACCATCGTGTTCAGCGACTTCCGCAGCTCCAGCAGCTCCTTGTGCGAGACCACCGGACGCCGGTCGGCCGGCAGCTCCAGCAGGTCCGCCTCCGCGTCGGGCTTGCGCCGGCTGTGCGCGATCTGCCGCGACTGCCGCTTCTGCAGCAGCATCTGCACCTGGTCCGGCTCCAGCAGCCCGGGGATGCCGAGGTAGTCCTGCTCCTCCTCGCTGCCCGGGTGCGCCTGCATGCCGAACTCGGCGCCGTCGTACAGCACCCGGTCGAAGACGGCGTCGGACTCCAGCGCCTCGAAGGACATCTGCTCGTCCTCGCCGGTGTCCTCGTCCTCCTGCTTGTTCGCCTCGTCCATCTCCTTCTCGGACTCGGCGTACGGATCCTCCTCGCCCTGCTTCTTCGGCTTGTCGAGGACGTGGTCGCGCTCGACCTCCATCTCGTTGGCGAAGCCGAGGAGGTAGGGAATGGTCGGAAGGAACACGGAGGCCGTCTCGCCGCGCCGGCGCGAACGCACGAAGCGCCCGACGGCCTGGGCGAAGAACAGCGGGGTGGAGATCGTCGTCGCGTACACGCCGACCGCGAGGCGCGGCACGTCGACGCCCTCGGACACCATGCGGACCGCGACCATCCAGCGGCTGCCGTCCGCGCTGAACTCGTCGATCCGCTTCGAGGCGCCGGTGTCGTCGGAGAGCACCACGGTCGCCTTGCTGCCGGTGATCTCCCGCAGCAGCTTGGCGTAGGCGCGCGCCGAGTCCTGGTCGGCGGCGATGACGAGGCCGCCCGCGTCCGGGATGCCCTTCCTGACCTCCGTCAGCCGCTGGTCGGCGGCGCGCAGCACGTTCGGCATCCAGTCGCCGCGCGGGTCCAGCGCCGTGCGCCAGGCCTGCGAGATGGCGTCCTTGGTCATCGGCTCGCCGAGCCGGGCGGCGATCTCGTCGCCGGCCTTGGTCCGCCAGCGCATGTTGCCGCTGTAGGAGAGGAAGATGACAGGCCGGACGACGCCGTCGCCGAGCGCGTTGCCGTAGCCGTAGGTGTAGTCGGCGGACGACCGCCGGATGCCGTCGTTGCCCTCTTCGTAGGTGACGAAGGGGATGGGGTTGGTGTCGGACCGGAAGGGCGTGCCGGTCAGGGCCAGGCGCCGGGTCGCCGGGTCGAAGGCCTCCTGGCAGGCCTCGCCCCAGGACTTCGAGTCGCCGGCGTGGTGGATCTCGTCGAGGATCACCAGGGTCTTGCGCTGCTCGCAGCGGTTGCGGTGCAGCATCGGCCGCACGCCGACACCGGCGTAGGTGACGGCGACCCCGTGGTAGTCCTTGCTGAGCGGTCCGGCGGAGTACTCGGGGTCGAGTCGGATGCCTATCCTCGCCGCCGCCTCCGCCCACTGCTTCTTGAGGTGTTCGGTCGGCGCGACCACGGTCACCTGCTGGACGACGTGGTGGTGCAGCAGCCAGGAGGCGAGGGTCAGCGCGAAGGTGGTCTTGCCTGCGCCGGGCGTCGCGACCGCGAGGAAGTCCCGCGGCTGGGTCTGGATGTAGCGGTCCAGCGCCCCCTGCTGCCAGGCGCGCAGCGCACTGGCGGTACCCCAGGGGGCACGGCCGGGGAAGGCGGGTGAGAGGTGGTGGGAGGCGGTAGTAGTCACGGTCTCCGGTTCGTGCTCTCGGTGTATCTGGTACGGGTGGCAGGCAGTCGTACGTAGGACAACCGGGCCACCCTACCGGGACGGGCCCGCCCCTCGCGGAGGGACAGGCCCGTGACCTCGGCGGGTGCGGCGAGCGTCACATCGCTTCGTGCAGCGACCGGAGCCGGCGCGCGATCTGCGCCACGTCCTCGAGGCTGCCGGTCGCCACTTCGATCACCAGCTTGTACGACTCGTCCTGGTCGACGTCGATCATGTCGGTCCCGTTGAAGTCGAGGAACACGACGGTGCACATCCACGCCATGCGCTTGTTGCCGTCGACCAAGGGGTGATTGACGGCGAGCGACTGGAGCAGTGCGCCCGCCTTCTCGAACAGGTCCGTGTACGCCTCGACCCCGAACATCTGCGACTGCGGCCGGTGCACGGCGGAGCTGAGCAGGCCCAGGTCGCGGACCGCGACCTGCTGTCCCGCCATGGCGAGCTCAGCCAGGTCCAGGGCTTCCTGGACGGTCAGGTACTTCACTCACTCCCCCAGGCGGCGCAGCAGGTCGGCGTGACCCTTGGCGTATTTCTCGCCCAGCCGGCGGACCGTCTCGCGATCCGCCTCCTGGTCGAGATAGCGGTCGATCGCCTGAAGCACTATGGCGTGCATACTGCGGCCCTCCTCCTCAGCGCGGATCTTGAGGGCCTCTTGCTGGTCGTCACGGAGACGCAGGTTCATCGCCATACCAAAACGGTACCACCAGGGTGGGGCCACCGTGGTACTACATTGCGGCAGGCGCTGGGACGGGCTCCAGCCGGGTCGCGACCCAGGCCCCCACCAGCGCCACGCACGCCATCGGCAGGAACACCACGACGAACGCGGCGGGGTGCGAGGCCGTGCCCCCGGCGGTGACGGCGTGCGCGGCGCCCACCGCGCCGCCCCCCAGTGCGGCGAAGGCGGCGCCCCCGCCGGCCAGCAGCACCACGTTCGCCAGCGCGTCCGAGATCTGCAGCGAGGCGGAGTTCGAGCCCGCCTCCTCCGGCGCCGACAGCTTCAGCAGCAGCACGCTCGTCGAGCCGATCACCAGCCCCATGCCGAGGCAGCCGACCGCCCAGGCCAGCGCCAGCGTCCACACCGGCACGGACTCGATCAGCACGGCGGGGGCCGCGGCGATGGCGAGCGCCACCAGCACCATGCCGGTCACCATGAGCCGTTCCCGGTACGGGGCCATCCGCCCCTTCGACTGCACCCACGAGCCGCCCGCCCAGGTCACCCCGCCGAGCGCGAGGGAGAACCCGGCCATCGTCGGGCTCAGCCCCCGCTGGGTGACCAGCATCAGCGGTACGAAGCTCTCCGCCGCGATGAAGGAACCCGCGGCCACCCCGCGCAACAGCACCACGGACGGCAGTCCGCGCCGCGCCCGGTAGGTCCCGCGCGGCAGCAGCCCGAGCACGGCGGGCACCAGCAGGGCCGCGCCGGCGATGCCCGGTGCCAGCGACAGCCACCGCAGGTCCTGGGCGGCGTACTGGAGGAGACCCGCGCCCGCCGAGATGCCGAGGGCCAGCCGGATCCGGCGCCGGTCGAAGGCCGCGGGCGGCGCGTCGGGGTCGACGGGCCCGGACGCGGTCCGCCGTATCGCGGGCAGGGCCACGATCAGCGGTACGACGACGAGCGCCGGTATCCCGAGGAACACCCACCGCCAGCCGAGGTGCTCGGTGACCGTGCCCGAGGCCAGCGGGCCGACGATCGAGGGGACCACCCAGCACGCGGCGAAGGCGGCCATGATGGCGGGGCGCACGCGCTCCTCGTAGGCCCGGCTGACCACCACGTACAGGGCGACGATGACCAGCCCGCCGCCGAAGCCCTGCACGGCCCGGCCCAGGACGAACACCCACATGGCCCCGGCGGTCCCGGAGACGACGAGCCCCGAGGCGAACGAGGCGATGCCGACGGCCAGCGGCCGCAGCGGCCCCTGCCGGTCCGCCCACTGCCCGGCCAGGACCATGCCGAAGAGGCTGGTCGTGAAGTAGGCGGAGAAGGCGAACGCGTAGAGCCCGATCCCGTCCAGCTCCCGCGCGGCGACGGGCATGGCCGTGCCCACGGCGGTGGCCTCGAAGGCGATCAGGAAGACGACGGAGATGATCCCGATGCTGATCGTCCGGTACGCGGGCCCCAGGATCCCGTCCTGCGGCAGGGGCGGGACCGGCGCGGTTCTCTGGGGCACACGGGGTTCTAGGGCGCTCATCGCCCCAGAGTAAGGTGCGTACCCGCTCTGTGACCCTGTCAATTCGACGGATCCCGCCCTGGTCCCCGAGACCTAGTCCCACGGTCCCGTGTGAACGCGGCATGGCAGTCACATTGCGGCGCCCCCGAAGCCCTTCCCCGCCCCGGGGACCCCCCGTACGGTCATGGACATCACCACCTCACAGCCGTGTGCCCGAGTGGTTGAGGGACTCGCCTGCAAAGCGAGTTACGCCGGTTCGATTCCGGTCACGGCTTCTAATGGCCCGACCAGCCAAAACAAATGGGCGGCACCCCACCCGGGGTGCCGCCCATTCGGCTGTTCGTCTCAGTTCCCGTCTCAGTTGGCCGGTACGAGCACGCCGGCCGCACCGTCGTCGTCCTCATCCGGCCGGTCCGTCTCGGTCTTCCAGATCAGTCCGTCGACCTGCCTCGCCACGTCGGTCCGCACTGCGTCGACCATGTGCTGATACCGCGCGGCCATGGCCGTGGTCGACCATCCCATGAGGCCCATCACGGCCCGCTCGGGCACTCCGAGGATGAGCAGCACCGTGGCCGCAGTGTGCCGTGCGTCGTGGAGCCGTCCGTCACGAACCTTCGCTTCCACGAGCAGGGCCTTCCACTCCGCCCAGTCCCTTCGGTGCGAGGGGCTGCGCCCGTGCTCGTCGGGGAACACCCACTCCCCTTCTACCCAGCGCTTCCCAACTGCCTGTCGCTCCGCGTCCTGGGCCTCGCGGTGGGCTCGCAGTAGGTCAACGAGCTGTTCCGGGAGACCGACCGCGCGGCGACCGGCACGCGACTTGGTGACGGAGGTCTCCGGGTTGCTGCGCCGCTTCTCCGGGCAGTACCCGGCCTTCCGGCCGCAGGGGGCGCTGCACCCGTGCGCGTACTGCGGGCGGTGGCGACTACGGCGGACCACAAGGAACCCACCCTCAAGATCTACGTCATCCCACTTCAGGGCCAGCACCTCCCCCTGACGCAGCCCGAGGGCGAGCGCGACGGCCCAGCGCGCAGAATTCCGCTGCCGACCAGAGGCCTCCAGCAGCCGCTGTACCTCTTTAACGGTGTAGGGCTCCGCCTCGTAGTCGCCCGTCTTCGGCGCCTTGGCCAACTGGACCGGGTTCTTGCCGAGATGCCCGCGGCGTACGGCCTCATTGAGGGCGGTGCGGAAGGTGCGGTGCACCTGATGGGCAGTCGCGGGCTTGCTGCCGTTGGCCTGCATCTTCGCGTAGAAGATCTCGATGTGCTCGGGCGTGAGCCTGTCGAGACGGTGAGCTCCCAGGCCGGGGATGAGGTGCTTTCGCACGGCGACTCCGTACCCGACCATCGTGTTGTCGTTGACCCCGAGCGGGGCGACGTTCTCGATCCAGTGCGTCAGCCAGGCCTTGACCGTCATGGCCTTGCCCGGCTTCCGCACCGCCTTAGCCTCTCGCTCCTTCTCCAGTTTCCGTACGGCGGTCGTGACTTCGGCACGGGTCTTGCGCTCGACGTGGCGCCGGTCAGGTGAGCCGTCGTCGCGCACGCCGACCGTGACGCGGCCGTGCCACTTTCCGTCCTTCCCGAGATAGATGGAGCTGCGGCCGTTGGGCTGGCGGGTCCGCTTGTTCTCTGTCATGGGCAGCCCCTTCAGGCAGCGGTGGAGGTAGGGCGGTGCGCTTCGCGGAGCCGTGCGAGGAAGTCGTTCACGGCTTCCGCCGGCACGCGGCGAAGCCTGCCGATGGGCACGGACTCCAGCTGTCCGGAGCCGATGAGGTGAAAGCACGTGGTCCGGCCGATGGAAAGTCGCCGGGCGGCTTCCTCGACGGTCAGCAGCACCAGCGTTGAATCTGCCGCGTGGGACGCGGCGACATGGGTGTCGTGCATGGCTCGCTCCTTGGCGGGCCGCCACAGAAACCACGAAATACACAGAAACCCGGGGTGGGGCCGCTGACCTGCGGGAACGGCGGGGTGGGGACCGGTGGGTGGGCTGCCACAGAAAGGGCGGGAAGTCCCACAGAAATAGGCGGGCCGGGGTGGGCTCGTATTTGTGTGGCTCTTCTGCGGGTTTCTGTGGCAGCCGCCCGGGAGCCCTCCTTGAGGACATTCGCGCAGGCCAGGGGCCGGGTAGGGCTATTTCTGTGATTCTGTGGTTTCTGTGGCGGGGGTCAGATGGTGGGTTCGCTCAGCTGGGGGTGGATGAGGTAGCGCGGGGACGGCGGCCGGCCGCGCCCGCCGGTGCGCTGGGCGGGCTGAAAGCGGACGTAGCCGTGGTCTTCCAACAGGTCCAGCGCGGGGTCCAGATCGGCGACCGTGGGGAACTCCGAGCGGGAGAGCTTCACCATGAGGTCGCGCTTGCTGACCTCGCTCCACTTCTGGGTGCGCAGCAGCTCCAGCACGGCGTGAGCGCGGGGGGCGGTCTGGTCGGCGCCCATGAGGTCAAAGACGGCGAGGGCGTGGCCGGTGAAGTAGTCCGAGAGCTTGACCGCATCGCGCATGGTGTCGGCGGTGATGGGCTGGGTGTGCCCGTTCTCGGTGTGGGCGGCCAGGTGCAGCAGCCCTGCCAGGCGGCAAGTGGCACCGCCCAGTTTCGCGGCCCAGTTCCTGATGTGGCCGAGGTCTCCGCCGCGCTTGCGCAGCCGCGGTTCCTGTCGCCGCTCGTAGGCGGCCAGCGCTTCGTTCGCCTCGGGCGTGAGTTGGAGTACTGCCGGGTCGGTCCAGCCTGCGAGGGACATGGTCAACGCGGTGACGCGCTCCTCGTAGGCATCGGCTACGTCCTCAGAGAGAGGCTCGGGGAGCACTTCCCGGTAGCCCACGAGGTCTTCGGGCAAGGAGTAGAGAAACCGCCCCAGCAGTCCCCTGTCCCCCGCTCCTTTGATGCGGCTGATGTCTTCCAGAACCGAGGGCTGCACCGTCTGCCCCATGGTTAGAGCGGGGGATTCGATGAACTCCTCGCGCCCCCGGCGGTCGACGCGCAGCCGGTCGCCCGCCTGCCCCTTGAGGAAGACTTCCATGTTGGGGGTGCCCGAATAGCGTCCGGCGATGATGTCGAAGATGCCGCCCTCGGCGGACATGACCGAGAGCCTGCCGCCCTGTTCGGCCAGCAGCGAGGCGATGACCTCGGGGGTGGCGTCGTCGGCCAGGAGCCGGGGCTTGGTGGGCACGACGATGGACTCTGCGACCTGCGCGAGGCCGATGGCCTCGGCTACAAGCTGGTCGCGCTTGTCTGCCTCCGCGCGGGCTGCCTTCGTGGCTGCGTTGTCGGCAACCTCCTTGGCAAGTTTCGCCGTGAGCTCGGCTTCGATGATCGCTCCGGCTGACGCTGCTACAAGCAGTGCCTCGCACCTGTAGAGCGGGTTGGTCATCAGGGCGAACACCGCCGATTTCCGGCTGCCCGGGGGCAAGGCCATGACGACGAACACGTTGACGGGCTCGCGCCACCGACCTCGGACGTGAACCACGGCGCGGCCCCCAGCGGCCGTGGACAAGACCGCGAGGGCAAGAGAGGCGGCCGCATCCACGGACGTCTGCGTCTCCTCTGCCACACCGCGCACGAAGTCTCCGAGCCAGACCGGGAAGACCTCGGTGGGGAAGGCGGGGAGTTCGCGGCGGGCGGTAAGCGGGATGGGGTCTTCCCACGGCGCGGTGACGGCCTGCTGAGCGTCCAAAGCCTCGAATCCGGCCCACAGTTCCGAGCTGTCCACAGGCTGTGTGGTCATGCCGCCCCTCCCATGGCGTTGCGGGTACTGCGGTGGATGCCGTCGCGGATGCTGGCCGCGATGCGGGAAGGCGCGAGCCCCTCCGGGGCGGCGTCGGTGAGCGCGTCGGTGACCTCCGACTCCGTCAGGGTCCCCACGGCGATGAGGCGGCCGAGGGCGTACGCCGCGTTGTAGAGCGTCGTGTTCTGTGCTCCGGTGACAGCAGCCGCGACCTTGGCGACCTCGCCGTTCAGGGCGGCTGTCGCGTACCGGTCTGCCTTCCCGATGCGGGCGCGGAGCACGGCCACGGGGACCGGGTCGGGTGCGGGTGGCGTGGTGAGGAGGTCACAGAGCCACGTGGGGAGGGGGGCCGGGGGCGTGTCGTGAATGATGTCGTACGAGCCGGTGCCGACGGTGCTGCTGGCCGCGACCACGTACCCGCCCCAGGCGCGCGTGTCGACCTTCCACCCCAGGCGTCCTGCGCTCCCACGTAGCTGCTTTTCGGCGGGGGCGGTGAAGTACAGGTGCTGTCCGCCGCGGCGGGTGCGCACCGTGAACGTCTCGGTCGGCAGCCTCTCACCGGCCCGCTCGCAGATCATGGCGAACACGTCCAGGCCATCGGTCGCCCCCGCCCAGTCTGCGGGGGCGGGTCCGTCGTCGTCCTTCGGGATGTCGAGATCCACCACCAGGAGTCCGGCGGGGCCGGTGGCGATGCCGACGTTGTAAGGGGCCGCCTGCCAGCAGGCGTTGATCTGCTCGGCAGCAAGGGTGGCGCGCTGTTCGGGGGTGCGGTGGCCGTCCGTGCAGCGGCCGGTGCGGGGGCAGTTGCGTTCGGGGTGTCCGGCGGGCCGCTTGTCTCCGGGGCGGAGCGGGAAGACGGGCCAGCCGCGTTCCGCGGCGGCCAGGGCGGCGCGCAGCAGCGCGGGGTTGGGGGTTGGTGTCATGCTGGGGGTCTCCTGTTTCTGCGAAGGGACGGAGAAGCCGGGGCGGTCGGGTCTTGTGGTGAGAGGCGACCGCCCCGGGCATAGCTAGAGGTCGGTGAGTGCGGCGGTGGGGATTTCGTAGACGTCGATGACGTCGTTCACGCCGTGCCAGCGCCCGGGGGTGTGGTGGATGTAGACCACGTGCAGCGGGATTCCGTCGCGGCTGGTGAAGGCGTAGACGTTGACCGCGTCGACGTTCTTGGGGCTCTTGCGGGCGCTGCGGATGTGGGACAGGGCCGCGATCACGCTGATGCGCTCGGGCCGGTAGCTGAGACCGTCGACCTGCGTGTGCATCGTGGGGTGCTGCGTGGTGCTCAGGGCGGGGCTGGAGCTCATGGCGATCTCTCCTCAGTGGTGGCGGATCCAGAGGGCGTATTCCTGGCGGACGTAGCCGCGGGGCTCGCGGATGCTGTCCGGGTGGTCGGGGGTGTAGGGGCCGTCCGCGTAGCCGGACGGTCCGAGGCCGGCGGCGTGGTCGATCTCCATCAGCCGTCGGGCCGCTTCGACGGCGAGGGTGGCGGCGTCGCCGTGGACGGGGTCGTCGTCGGTGAGGGCGATGCGGTCCAGGAGTGCGGCCTTGCGGAGCCAGAACTCGCGGATCGCGATGCCGTGCAGGCAGTCCCGGGCACCTCGGAAGGTCCAGCCGATCTCGCTGATGATGCTCGGCGCGGTGGCGTAGGCGGTCTCGGGTGCCGGCCAGTGGCTGGGCTGCTGTTCGCCGGTGACGTAGAGGCGGACGCGGTCCCCGTCGCGGGCGGGGAGCTGGCGTACCGCGCTGGTCGCGAACGTCTCGGACAGGGCCTTGGTGATCTCGTCGGCTTCGGTCGGGGCGCAGATGACGCGGATCTCAAACATGGCTTCCTCTCGGTCAGAAGGGCGGTTCGTCGCTGTAGCCGTTGGCCCAGGGGTCGCGGTGGGCGCGTCGCCAACGGCGGGGCAGGCGCGGCAGGGGCAGCAGGGTCCAGCGGCGGTCTTCGTTCCAGCAGTGGCAGGGCTCCCAGTCGGAGCCGTCGTATTCGCCGGTCTCGGGGTGGCCGTGGGGGTGCTCGATGCCGCCGTTGCCGTCGCAGGTGCGGCAGTCGGGGCGGGGCGTGTCGGTGAGGAGCAGGGCCGGGCGCGGCCATGTGGTGCGCTGGATGCGCAGCCGCATCACGCGGCGCCCTCGGAGGCGTCTTCGGTGCGGTCGGCCATCTCGTCCAGCTTGAGGAGGAGTTCACCGAGCTGGCGGCGGGTGAGGCGTCGGGAGTAGGCGCGGTTCCAGTCCCAGCAGTCGAGTTCGACGGTCACGATCTCGTCGGGGTCGGTGTCCATGTCAGATCTCCTTGCGGTGGACGCTGGGGAGTTTGGGCAGCCCGGCGTCCGTGAGGGCCTGCGGGTTGAAGCCGGGCAGGGCGGCGCGGGTGATGAGGGCGTTGGCGAGCTGCTCGGCGTAGGCGGCGCCGGAGCGGGCCACCTCGATCTGCGCTCCGGCGCGCAGCGCTTCGACGCGTTCGACGTGGGCGTGGTCTTCGCGCCGGCCGAGGGTCTGCCGCTCATGGGCGACGCTCTCGCGGCGGTCGGTGCGCCAGTAGCGGGCCGCGAGTCCGTAGGCGACGGCGGTGGCCAGCGCCCACAGGAGGATCGGCAGTGAGAGGCCGTCGGCGTATCCGGCGACTCCGGCGAGGGCCAGGCCTCCGGAGGCGGCGAACGCGGTTCCGGCGATCACGCTGTCACCGGATCGGCCGCCGGAGGCGAACGCGCCGGCCGCCGCGGCGCCGGTGGCGAGGACGACCATCAGCGCGGCGTTGCCGACGGAGTGTTCGGCGCCGTTGGCGTTCCAGATCCGGCCCAGAATGAGCACGGTCGTGGTGGCCAGGGCGGGGGCCGCCTTGGGGGCGAGGTCGATGGCCCAGTGCTGGTAACTGATGGGTTCCATCACTGACCCCCGAGGTCGGAGACGGCGCTGATGACGGCGGTGGTGAGTTCGTTGATGGGGCCGGAGGCGCCGGTGGAGGCGAGGAAGAAGCCGAACATCATGGCGACGAACGCGGAGCCGTAGCCGAGGGTTTTGGAGCGGAGCAGGAAGAACAGGACCAGCCCGAATAGGGCGACGAGGGAGAGGGTGATGGCCATGGGTTATCCCTTCGGGGCGAACGTCTTGCGCGGGGCGGGGTTGGCGTCGCGGTAGAGGTGCAGCCAGAGGTTGTAGAGGTGGCGGCCGAGGCGGATGCGCTTGCCGTGGCCGTCGCAGCGGCGGCAGTGCTTGCCGCGCTTGAGGCGGCCCTTGCGGTCAGTCTTCATCGCGTAGCCGAAGCCCTTGCACTTGCGGCAGTTGCCGAACGGCGAAGACGCATACAGGCTGATGTAACCGACGGTGACGAGGAGCAGGCAGGCGCTAGCAAGGAAGGTGAGGGTCATGGGGTGCCTCTCGGGCGGGGTTTCCGGTGTTTTCGCAGGTCGGCTGCTAGGTGCGAGATCGCTGATGGGAGCCGGTTTGGTCTGCTAGTAGGGGTGCTAGACCTAGCAGCGCGGGCTGCTAGGTCTAGCAGCGGTGCGCGTCAGTTCGCAGACCGCTTCCCGTCACGGTGAGTGATGGCGGTGGTGATGTCGGCGCGGGCGACGCCGCGTCGGGTGGTGCCCTTGCCGGCGGTGGTGGAGCCCCATACGTCCTGGGCGGTGATGCCGTGCGGCTTGAGGTTGGTGGTGACCGTTTCGGCCTTCCAGCCGCTGTAGATCTCGGGGCGCAGGGCGGCGAGGCGGGCGGCGACCTTCTCGTTCCAGACCTTCTCTTCGTCGGCCGGCACGACCTTGAGGATGTCGGCGAGGAGGTCGAAGGAGGCTTCGCCGCTTTCGGGTTCCTGGCCGATGGCGTGGCCGGTGACGTTGCCGTACTCCTCGCGCATCCGGCGGGCCCGGACGACGACTTGTTCGGCGCCGAGCGCGTCCACGAACGCGGAGGCGACGATGCGGGGGTCGTCTCCTTCACCGGCCATCCAACAGATGCCGCGGTCGGTGCGGGAGAACATCGTGGCCCGGTATCCGGCCTTGTACATCGAGGTGCCCAGCACCATGTCGTTGGCGGGCTGGCCCATGACCTTCAGGCAGAACCGCAGCACCGCGTTCGCGGAGATGCCGGTGGGCAGCGACTTCGCGTCGGGGCGCTGCGTCCCGAACAGGGTGACCATGCCGAGGGCCGGGCCGCGCTTGCCGAGGTCAGTGCAGATCTCTTCGATTTCGGCACCGTACTTGTCGTGCTCGAAGGGAACTTGGCACTCATCGAACGCGGCCACGATCGGGTGCAGGCCCAGGCTCTTGTCGTTGGCCAGGTCCGGGGTCACCTTCGACTCCGGGCACCGCGAACGCGGCAGAGACTTGATGACCTTGGCCCTGCGGCGCAGTTCCTGGCGCAGCTCCCGCAGCGATTCGAGGACGTAGAGGATGTCCTCGTCGTCGTCCCCGGCCCGGTAGCGGTGGCAGACCGGCTCCAGCGCCCCGAAGTCGCCGGTGCCCTTGAAGTCGAACGCGTACAGCTGGGCGCGCGGGTCGAGTGCGGCGATGAGCAGGAACAGGCGCATCAGGAACGTCTTGCCCATGCGCGGGATGGAGCCGACGACCACACTGGCGAACATCAGGGTCACAGCGACGTCGCCCATGCGCTGGTCGTTGCCGAAGACGACCGGCTTGAACAGGTCCACGCTGCCCGACTTCAGCAGCGGCCACGCGGGCTTCTTGGTCTCGTTCATGGGCTTGTCACCCACCCACAGGATCAGTCGGCCCTCGTGCTCCTCAGGGTCGGACGACGGCCACACGGAGCCGACCTTGCGACGCAGGCCGGAGGCGAGCGGCTTGCGGGCCTCCATGATGTCCTCGGGGGTGACACCCCAGGGAAGGTCAAGGTCGGCGCGGTAGCCGGGCCCGTCCCGGGTGATCTCCGAGGTGAACCTCAAGCCGTTCATGTCGCCGCCCTTCTTGATGGCGGCCGACAGCTTCGCGTTGCCGATGTTGTCCAGAGCCCGGAGCACGATCGCCCCGGTCAGCTTCTGGATCTCGGTCTTGAGTACGGCGGGACCGATCACGGGCTGGTCCTGCGGTGCGCCCCAGAATCCGGCGGTGAGGACTGCGGCCGAGGCCAGGACCGCGAGCCAGCCGGGGGCCATGACGTACATGGTCAGCGCGAAGCCAGCGCCGAAGATCAGCGCCACTGTGGTGACCAGCGTCCGCAGGCGTACCCGGCTGTCGCGCTGCCGCGACAGCTTCAGGTATTCGGCAGTGTTCTCCTTGTAGACCTCGTAGGCGCGGAGGGGGGCCGCTTCGGCGTCCCACACCCAGCGGTTGGTGTCACGCACCAGACGGGCCACGCCGCGCGGGGCGTGCAGCCCGAGCTGCAGCGCGTACCAGGGGGTGCGAATGCCGTGGAAGACGGTCGAGTAGAACGCGTTGCTCGCGGCGCGCTGGGTGGTGGAGACGAACCCCGGCTTCGACTTAAGCCAGGTCGGAATGATCGGGAGCCGCTTGTAGGTGGTGACGCCCGGGGCCGGCAGGTCGGGCGAGTCGACGGGCCGGAGGGGCGGCGACTCGTCCTCGTCGTCGTCAGGGTCTGCCGGCGGGGCGGGGGCGGGGTTGGTGGGACGTTTGGTGGTGATGTCGAAGACCTCGGCGCCGGGACGCTCGGGCTCTTCGTTCTGGCCGGTGACGTAGACATCGGACACGGTGGGTCTGCTCCCTCAGATCGAGTGGGATGGAAGGGGGACCCGGACGGCGAGGCGTCCGGGTCCCCCTGAGCAGCAGAGGTGCAGGTCAGGCGGCGCGCTGTTCTTCGGGGTAGGCACAGGGCACGCACATGCCGAGCGATGCCGGGATGACGTATCCGGCGTCGGTGGAGCACTCGGGGCAGGTGCGGCGGGCGAGCATCGCCAAGGCGAGCGCGCCCCACTTGCGTGAGGTCATGGGCCGTACAGGCTTGGCCAGCTCGATGCGGTAGAGGTAGGCCACCAGCGGCCCGCGCCTGAACCGAGGCCGGAGGAGCTGCGCGGCGATCGGCTGGCCACCAGGCCGTAGCCCCTCGGCGCGGAGCTGCCGGCGGGTGGCCATGCCTTCGGGGGCGAGGCGCCACGGGTAGGTGGGTATCCCGAAGCGGGCGCCATCCGGGTCGAGGCACTTGCCGTATGTCAGCGACCTCATCAGGCAGCCGCCCGTTCGGCGCGCTCGGCCTTGAGCGTGTCGCGCAGGAGACGGCCGTTGGCGGACGAGGTACGGACCGCCTTGCGGATGGCCTCGGCTGTCAGCTCGCCATCGGTCCAGTTGGCCGTGACCGACCGGGCCTCGTCCAGTAGCTCATTCGAATCGCGCGTCGGTCGGGGAGTGCGGGCCGACTTCGGTACCCGGCCGGTCGCCCGACGCGGAACCGACTCCGCAGCGGCGACCGACTTCACCGGGGCCGACTGGGGAAGCTCGACCGGCTCGACTACCGCAACCGCCTCGGCCAGCTTCACCGACTCGATGACCGGTACCGGGTCGGCCGACTCGGGGGCGGGGAGTTCGGCCGTCACAAGCGGGGCCTCGGGGGCCGACTCCCGCAGGTCAGACCCCAACCGATTTACGGTGAACTCTGCCGTTTCATGCTGGTTTGCGGGGGCGGTGAACATGGCGGCCAGGGCGGCGTCCGCACCGCTGGTGAGCCGGTCGCGCTGGACGTCCAGGAGTCGCGCACCCAACGACGCGTCACCCAGCCCGACCTTCCGGGCCAGCTTCCACGATGTCCGGTCGGACGACTTCCGCACCCATGCCTGCGGGTGGTTCACCGCGCGGGCCCGGTGGTAGGCCAGAGACCGCACCACGGCGGCTGCCTTCGCTTCCGCCTCGATGTCGCGGCCGTCCTGGTGGACCACGATCCGCCGGGCGAGGAACGCCATGCCCTCTGCCGCGACGCACATGCCCATCGGCGTCACGGCGTAGATCACGGTGCGGCCCGGGTCATCGGCGGCCATCGCGGCCATCACCGACGCGGCGGCCGGCAGGGCCCACAGGCCCACCCGGATGATTCCCGGGGAGGACTGGCCCAGCATCGTCAGCCCGAGCAGTACCAGCGCCAGAACGGCGGTCGCGCCCTCACCGGCCGCCACCGCGCCCAGCGCCGTACCCGAGCCGTAGGCGCGGCTGATGTTGCTGAACGTCCCCACACCACCGGCGACACCGGTAGCGAGCATGGGCACGAAGGCAGCCGTCAACACGATCTTCTGCGCCTTGGTCAGTGCCTTGCGGGTCGCCATCACGCCGCCTCCCCGCTGGTGCCGCGGCGGCCGTCACGGCGGCCGTTGACCGTGCCCGCCGCAGGGACCGTCAGCCGGTGAGCGATGCGCCAGCCTCCGCCGCGCTGCTTGGCCTTGTACATCTGCTCATCCGCCAGCCGCAGCAACTCGGAGAGGCCTGCCTGATCCGCACGAGGGTTGAAGACGGCCGCGCCGATCGAAGCGCTGACCGTCAGCACGTGGCCCCCCGCCACTACCGGCTGCTCTAGTGCGGCGAGCAGGCTGTCGAGAGTCTCGGTGAGCTGACCCTGGCTGTAGGCAGGGGCGACGGCTGCGAACTCGTCGCCGCCCAAGCGGCCCACGACGGCGGAGTTGTTGAGGGCCCACTCACTCAGCCGCTCGCCAGCAGCACGGATGACCGCGTCGCCGGCGGCATGGCCGTAGGTGTCGTTGATCTGCTTGAACTTGTTGAGGTCGATCAGGCAGACCGCCCTCGGCCTGAATCGCAGCCAACGCTCGGCACGCTCCGTAAAGCCATCCCGAGTCAGCAGGCCAGACAGGGGATCGCGGCGAGCGGCCTCAATCCGGCGCCGCATCCACAGACTGTGTACGGACCAGCCCGACAAGAGCGGAAGCGCTGCGGCCAGAGCCGTCATGGTGTGGCTCATGCCGCTTCCCCCATCCGGGCGGAACGGCCGGCGTCGCGGGCAGCGCCCCGCAGGAAGGGCACCGTGCGAGTCAGCGCGTCGGCGTAGAGCGCGTCCCACGCGGCGATCTCGTCGCCACCCTCCCCCAGGGCGGCCAGCTCGGCGATGACCTCGCGGGCTACCGCCTCACGGGCGGCCCGCTCCTGGAGCGTCTCCGGGGTCAGCGGGCCGCGGAACAGGTCACGGTCGAGCCCGAGGGGCAGTTCATCGAAGCCGAGCGCCAGCTCTTCGAACTCAGCCGGGTTCACGATCTGGTGGTTACCGATGTACGAACGCATGTCGATCTCTCCTGATGAGCGAAGGGAACCGGGGCGCCTCGGTCCGTGGTGAGAGGCAGCGCCCCGGGGGTGAAGCCCGAACTTCGCGGCTCCCCTCCACCCCGCCCGTACGTGACGGGCGGGGGAGGCAACCGGCCGCAGCGCTGCGAGCACTGCGGAAGGGAGAGCGGGCCGTGCGAGCAATGCCGGGCGGTGAAGCCTGGAGATGCCTCGCAAGGCGGTTGAGCGGTGACGCGAGGGGCGCGGCTGGCCGTACCGGTCCAGTACGGCGAGCGCCCGTAGATGTCGGTGGATGACAGGAGCCTCCAAGCCGGAGGGGCGAGGCTTCACCGGCGCACCGTTGCCACGGCGCTCCGGTCCCGAGCCTGGGAGTCGGGTGCGTCATCGTCACTGCTCTGACGCCAGCAGGGCGGCGCGTAACGGGTGGCACCCCCTTTGAAGCGAGGTGTTCTCCAGAGCCAGAACGCAAGACAAGGTGTTGCCGCCGACGACTGCCCGTCGCCATGGGGACGGGGGTCACGCCCCGTCTCGTTTCGCTTGGCACTCTGTTGAGTTCTTAAGGAACGGAGGCTTCCGGCGAGGCGCGGTAGGCCGAAGACGACCTCCCGTGAGCACGGGCACACGGGACACACGCCGGAACCGAGCGGCAGCTCAAAGAGCCGCCTGGTGGTGCAGAGCCCCTCCGTGCCCTGAGGAGCACGACGAGGCCAGGCATCTCCACAGGCTTAGGGGCCCGTAGAGCAAAGCGACCTAGGTCACTTGCCGTTGATGAGAAAGCTACCTAGGTCGCTTACGGATCGTCAAGTGGCACGCTGTCCGATTCGAATCGACCTAGGTCAAGTACGCTTTCGGGATGGATTCAGAGCCGAAGAGGAAGCCCAACGCCCGTGAGATCGCCGCCAGGATCAGGGGCGAGATCGCCGCGGGGACGTTCGGCCCTGGGGACCGACTCCCCGGAGGACGGGCCTACGCCAAGAAGCTCGGCGTTTCCCTCATGACAGTCCAGAACGCATACACCCAGCTGCGGGATGAGGGGCTGGTGGAGGGTGTCTCGGGGAGCGGTACCTACGTCCGCGAAACCACCCCTGGCGAGCAGGGACCCCGCGAGGCTGCCCAGAGTCTGGCCGACTTGCAGGCCGAGGTCACGCGCGTCTCGACCGAACTGGCCGGCCTCATCAAACGAGTCGGTCAGCTGGAGGAAGTCGTGAGGTCCGCTGAGGGGCAGTCCGGCCCCTAGCGTCTCTCGCGGTGCGCATGTCGTCATGCATTAAGAGTGTCGCGGGGGAGGCGTTATGTGTACGCACTCTTGCAGCGCCCGCACCGAACTAATCCGAACTTCCACTCCCTTACGGGGTGTTGGCGCAGTCCAGCCTGCTGCAAGACTGGGGGGCATGGCCGAACTCAACGGAAACCCCGTCACCCTCGACGACCTCCAGGGCCTCGCGCTCACGAACTACGGGCACTTCACCTCCATGCGGATGGAGGACGGCACCATCAGGGGTCTGTCGCTCCATCTTGACCGCCTGGTACGCGACTGCCGCATCGTCTTCGGCGTCGAGTTGGACCGCGCACGGACGCTGAACTACATCCGCCAGGCAGCCAGCGGCATTACCGGGACCGCCGGCCTGCGCGTCACCATCTTCGACCCTGCACTCGACATGGGGCGTCCCAGCGACGCGAAAGACCCGCACATCCTGGTGAACCTGCGGCCCGCAGGTGCCATGCCGCCGCCACCTCTCACGGCCAAGACCTACGCCTTCACCCGCGACAGCGCGGCGGTGAAGCACATCGGCCTTCATCCTCAGCTGCGCCTACGCCGTGACGCCCAGATCGCTGGGTTCGATGACGCCATTTTCGTCGAACCGAACGGAAGGGTGTCCGAGGGCGGAACCTGGAATCTGGGGTTCATCGACCGGGACGGTACGGTCATCTGGCCGGACGCCCCTGTACTCCCTGGCACGACGATGCTTCTCCTCCAAGCACTCAACGCACCCAAGCAGATCTCTGCACCGGTACTCCTCGCGGACATCCCGAACATGGCGGCCGCGTTCGCCACGAACACGACGATCGGTGTGCGCTCAGTCAGCGCAATCGACGACGTGCAGTTCCCCATGGATCACCCCACGCTCACCGCATTGCGTGACGCCTACGCCGGAATCCCCGGCGAGCGCCTGTAGACGACGTGCGCCGCCGCCCAAGAGGGTGGCGGCCCTCGACAGAGGTAGCCCATGCCGCTCGTTACGAAATGGACCGGACGTGAAGTTAAGGCGCTACGCGAAGCCGTACGGATGAGTCTCATGGAGTTCGCCGACAAACTTGGGGTATCCGATCGGATCGTTTCCCGGTGGGAGGCGGACGGCGAACAAGCGTCCATCCGCATGGTGAATCAAGCGGCGTTGGACACTTTGCTCGCCAAGGCCGATAAGGACACCCAAGGCCGCTTCGTCGGCATTCTGGCTGCGGACGACGTGCCCACACACACTGTCATCGAACCTGAAGGCGAGGGGACGAGCAGCGGCGACTACGTCAAGTATCCGGGTGATGGAAGGCTCATGGCATGCGTTCCGGAAGGGATCTTCCTGTCTGGGCCCCGCGATGAACCCATCTGGGTGGACGAGTTCCTCATAGACACGTTCCCTACGACCAACGCCGACTACGCGCGGTTCTGCGCGGCAACCCGTCACGCCGTGCCCGAGCACTGGGAGAACGGCCGATGTCCCCGTGACCTCTACGACCACCCCGTCGTGCACGTAACTTGGCGAGACGCCGATGCCTACGCGACGTGGGCGGGGAAGTCGCTGCCAACAGCCGAGCAGTGGGAGAAAGCAGCGCGCGGCACGTCCGGGCGCACTTTCCCTTGGGGCGATCAAAAGACAGCGGCCAAATGCAACGTCCGAGAAACCGGCGTGGAGAGCACGACGTCCGTCTCCCGGTACCACAGCGGCGTCTCGCCGTACGGCGTGTACGACATGGTGGGCAACGTGTGGGAGTGGCTCGCAACGGCGACCACGCCAGGTCGCTACGAACTCCGCGGCAGTGCCTTCACAAGCCCACTTTTTCGGGGAGCCCCAGCTGTCCCCAACGATGCCAACAACATGATGCACGACGACGACACCGGGTTTCGCTGCACGGCGACGCCGGCGCAGATGGCATCCCAAAAACGGTGATCACGGCTGGATAGGCGCGGGAGGCTAGGCCGTGCCCTCTCAGGCCGCAAGCAATATCGCGTGCCGCCTCCACTGCAAGGCAGGATGATGTGGAGCAGAAGGCGACGGAGGATCGACATGGAGCGGCTGGAACTGATTGTCGTGCAGCTCGAAGAGGCCAAGGGCCTGATCGAGAAGGGGCGTGTGCCCCACCTGCGACTGGCGTTCATACTCCTCGACAGCGTGACCGAGCTGATTCTTCACCGGACGGTTCAGTCAGCGCTCTGGGACCAGAAGATACTCACGGGCATGCTAGCCACGTGCAAAGAGCTGGCCGCCAGCGGGCACGCAGAAGCAGCGGCAGAGATCCCTTCGATCGAGGCCAGGATCATTCCCAAGTCGGAACTGAAGAACATCGACCGCAACTTCGACGCCAAGGTGACGCTCTTGGTCGATCGCGGGACGCTCGATCCGGCACTCGGCCCCGTCCTGGAGAAGTTGCACAAGTACCGCAACGAGATGTACCACCGCGACAAGCTGAGGCGCGAAGTCCTCATGCCGGCCACTTTGATCTACTTCGACTCCGCCTGTACCGCGCTGGAGTCATATAGCCGGTTCATGGCCTTTGGCAGTGCCCCTCTAGGGCCGGAGATATCGCGGTTCACCGGAGGCGGCTCGGGCTTCATGCAGCAGAACCTCCCGCAGAAGATCGCCGCGCAGCTACGTCGCGAGGTAGGACTCGACCTGCCCCAGGTCCGCAGCGCTCTGGCCCAGTACCTCGATGCCCGGCTGGACGAAATCAGCGACAGTCTCGCGTTCATCGAGGACAACCTTGGTGTCCCGCAACTCGTGCGCGGCGACGCTCTTCGTCTCGTGCAGGCGAACCTCGCCACGAACCCAACTCTTGAACAGGTCCGCGGGAAAAAGTACCCGTACTCCAAGGCAGACATGGAGCGGTGGCGAAACGAGATCTCCGCACTGGAGTCCATCAGCGACAAGCACGACCTCGTACGCGAGTACGCAGCCATCGAAGACGCCTTCGAACCCTTCGAGCAGCTTGTCGAGAAGGCGGCGTTGGACGTCGATCGAGAAGTGCAACTCCAGATCGACATCGCCCGCGGCAAGTAGCAGGGGGCGGCCTCCTGGCTGGAACCTGCTTGCCATCGTGGATCAGGGTTTTGGGAATTTCGCTCCGCTTGAGCGTTCCCAGTGGGATCCTCCGCTCATGAGACGCAATATAGCTGCGGGAATCGCGATAGCAGTTGGCACCGGAATGATGTTAGTCAGTTGTGGGGAGCCGGCGGACTCGCCCAGGGCTGCGCGCTCCGCGACTGCGGGGCCGTCCCCGTCCCCCACCCTCGCCGTGCCGACCCCGTCTCCTGCACCGGTGTTGCCGCCGACCCCTGAGGGGGAGATCGACAGGCTTGCGGCGACGAACGGCTGGGATGTCGATGAGCTCTACCCCTCAGCATCAGCCTTCGTGCGAGACATGTGTGAATCACTTCCCGTCAGCGCCATCGACGGGGCTTCACGACCTCAATGGTTGGCGGAATACCTGGAGGGTGACGGCCGAGCAGTCTTGGAGGCGGGGATCCCGAAGCTCTGTCCTACGTGGACAAAGACCCTGAAGGAAGCGGCGTCAGGGGACTACGAGGTCTGGTTCAGCAGCGGCGGCTATGAGGTCAACTCAGAGCTGAAGCCTGGCGAGAACATGATCAAGCCTGGTACTTACCGAATCAAGGGAGACCTTAAGAACTGCTACTGGGAGCGACTGACTCGCTCTGGCGAGATCATCGACAACAACTTTGCCTCTGCTGCCCGAGAGATCACCGTAACCATCCGAGCATCTGACGGACTGTTCAGGTCCGAAGGGTGCGGAGGAGCCTGGAAGCCTGTGAGCTAGCACCGGCCAACGGTGCCGGAGTTCTGCCACCGTCTCAGTCTCCGTCTCATTCGTCTCCGTCCGCGGGCGTCCAGACCCGTTCAGATAGCGCTGGTGATCGCTGACCGCGTACTGGGTTGAACGTCCTTGAACGACTCCGGATCATGCTCTAGCTGGCGTGGACAAACCTGCAAAACGTGCGTTGCGGAGTCACACTCACCGACGGCGGGTAGCGCTGGTGCGTTGGAGTAGCCGCCCGGCGGCGCAGCTAGCGGTCGCGCCGACGGCGCGCGAAGCGGCGAACGCCTCCCCGGGTCGCTGCGGCCGCTCCAGATGTCGGGGTGGTCGGGGCCCAGTAGGCGCATGGAGTCCTCTAGGGCGCACCGCATCAGGTCGACCGCCTCCAAGTACTCACTCTCCTCAAACCAGAGCGGCACCAAGGTTTTTGCGGCTGCACCGGCCTGGCCCAACGTGTCACCAACGCCCTCACCCGGCTCGATGCCCTCCTGGGCCCTGAGCCGACCACCGGCGTCCTGCTCCTGCTCCTGCTCCTGCTCCTGCTCCTGCGAGCAGCAACGCCCCTGAGCCGTGGAACCCGGCGCGGCAACTGGGACCATCAACCTGCCCACACGCAGACACCTCCGCTGTGAACGAGCAGAAAGGGGCCGTCAGCAAGCTGACGGCCCCTCACGCAAGATCGAGGTTAGGGCCAGTCGCGGCGTGCCCGTATCACGTCGTCGACAAGGCCTGGGCCGCCGGCCGCGTAGTTGACCATTTCTCCATCCGCACTGTCCGATGACTGAACCGCAATGATGCGGGGATTGTCCGCACCAAAGAAGGTGAACATCGGGCCGCCGGAATTACCGGGAGTGATGTCGCCGTAATGGCGGCATTCCACGCCTCCATTGATGTCACTATAGGCGGCGTTGATACTGATGCCACTCTCGTAGCTGGTCCCCAGGAACCACATTTGGCCGGGGTAACCCATGTGGGTCCACCACCGCTGGCCGTTCCAATCAGGATTGTAGTGCCCCAATCCGAAGTAACCGAGTGGGCCCCCGAGCGGCTCGTACAGTCGGCAAACGGCCCGGTCGTAGGCCGCTGTCGCGCCGCCCGCCAAGTCTGGGTCGAAGCCATATACATCCGAGACGTAGGATTGAACGCCAGCGCCATGGAGCGACTTGCCGTTGTAGTACGCAGGCACGAAACGCATCCACCAATTGCCTGCTGCGACGTCATCCCATGGCACCACATGGCCGGCTGTGAGGAGAACGCGGCCGCCAACGAGTGCCCCTGAGCCTGCCTCTCCTGCGCTGGTAAAGATTTTACCCACGCAGCCCCAAGGCCAGCTTGTTTCGTTTAGTTCCTGCCGGTTGTCGGGACCGATGACCCATTTCGGCTGCAGCGTATCCCTGTCCAGTGGTCTGATCGGCTTTTTCCTGCGGCTGGGAAGAACGCGTGGCACATAGAGGAGGTCGAGCCACTCCGGACGATAGGGTGCCAAATCAACCTCGGGATCGGTCCCGGACATCGGCTCTCGCGGAAAGCCGCGGATCGCCGTTCTGCCAGGCAAGGCAACGTCGCCTGCGGTCCCAACCGGCACATCGACACGCCACAAATTACCCCCGGCTCCATCCACGCGGCAGATCTCCGGCTCAGGGGGGCCGTCACCATCGGCGAAGACATGGATGCGCTGGCGGCTGGCGAGCTCAACCATCTCGGCAGGCCGTTCCCCTGTTCCTAGGCTGGGTCGCAGCTGCGTGAGTTCCCACGGCGTCAGGGGCCGCGCGCCGTTACTGGCGTAGCGCAGGGGAGTCACCATCTGCTTCTGGATGGTCATCGAGTACCTCCGGGGCGACTGGACGGCGATCAGGCTCGGCTGCTTGTTGTGCCCACGAAGCGACTGGCAGACGCCGCCCGGGAGTCTGCACGGGCCATACCGAGCGTGTGCCGTATGCCCGCCTCTAGCAGAGCCCTAGCGATCACGGGGTGCCAAATCCTCCTTCCAGGCAACCACTGATCAGGCGGAGTCGCATCCGCTGCGGGTCGCTTCCTCTGTCTCTCGGCTTGGCCGTCGCAGGCAGGTGACCAAGACGCCAAGAGGGGCCCTGCACGCCGTAGGGAACCGGTCGCTGCAGAGCTCCGGTCGACACGCCCCGGAGGCATCACGGCGCGGGGCCGATACAGGTCGACCCATCGACGCATCCGGCAACTAGCCGCGCCTGGCTGGCTGGTTCAGCCATGACCGTCTCAGTTTCCGTCTCATTCGTCGTCGTACGTGGACGTCCGGAGCGGTTCAATCGACACCGAGGCCCAACATGGCTGCGCGCGATTGAATGACCATGAACGAGCCCGAACCAAGCTCTTCTCAGCGCGGACAAACCTGCAAAGCGAGTTACGCCGGTTCGATTCCGGTCACGGCTTCGCGGCGGGCTGCTCGGGGGAAGGCGCACCCCCGGGCAGCCTTCGCCATGTCCGAGGCCTTACCCGCCGCACTGGTTCTGCTGCTTGGCCAAGTCCATGAACTTCTTCATCAGGGCGGCGAACGTGGGGCGCCGGTCCTCCTGCTTCAGCGTGGCGGGCACAGAGGCATTGACGAACAGATCAAGATCGAAGGAGTCCGTGGGGCCCTTGCAGTTGAGGACGACGGCTGCCCCGGTGTCCCACAGCCTGCTGTTGCCCGCGTAGGGCAGCGCCTCCGGATTGCTCTTCTCGATTTCGGGGCCGAACGGCATGTTCAGCCCCGCGGGCTTACGGGTTGCCAATGCGCTGAAGCGACCCTGACCGTCGACGAGGATGCGACAGTTCGCCTCTTTCCAGTCCGCGGTCAAGCGGAGGTCGGCCGGAGCGTCCACCTGCACTTCTTTCCCCGTACCCATGAGGGGGGCAAGATCCGCAGGAGTGAACGCTCCGAAGCAGGTGGAGTCGGGCAGGACCGGGGCGGCCGCCTCCTTCTCTCCGGCACAGCCGGTCAGCAGTGCTGAACCGGCAACGACACCGGCAACGACAGCGAGCAGCGCGCGCGAGGCAGGGAAGCACAACATTCAGGAGCCGCCGTTCGACGTGGCGACCAGGTCACGGCCGACGGAATGGGCATTGGCCGTCTCGGTGGACGCCACACCGGCGAGAGCGTCGACAGTGCGTTGGGACAGGCCCGTTCCTTCCGCCGCGAGGCGCACCGAGGTCGCCGCGGACGAGCCCGCGATCCGCTCCGATTCCGCGTAGTCGATCCCCGCCTGCTGATTGCCGCCCGCGACCTTGTCCTCGATCTCCTTCTTGGCGCTCTCGACCGCGCTCGCCGCGATGTCCTCCTGAAGCGCCCCCACGACATCCCCGGCCAGCGGCACCATCTCCAGGTACTTCCCGCCGGCCGCGCTGATGACGCGGTTGACCCACTTGGCGTTGTCCTCGACGCCCTTGACGTACTCCTCCACCTTGTGGCCGTTCTCGGCGAAGACGCCCTCGGCCCGGGCCTCGGACAGGATGCCTGCGATCTGGCCGCCCGGGTGCACCGCGACCTTGATCGCCGCGTCGAGATCGTCGTGCTCGCTCCGATGGGCGAAGACGTCGTTGACGAGTGCCGTGGTGAAGGTCCGCTGGGCCGTGGTCATCGCGCCGTAGGCGTCCGGGTCCTGTCCCACCACCCCGATGAAACTGGCCATACCGGACTTGCCGAACTCGGCCATCTCACCGTTGGCCTTGATCATCCGGCTGTCGTTGCCCGCCGCCGCCTGGATGTCCGGCATGTACTCCGCCGCCATCTGCCCGAAGTGCCCGGACAGGCCGTTCAGCGGGCCCTCCGGGTCCCCCGGCTTCGCCACGACCAGTTCCGGCTTGTCGCCGATCTTCTCGACGACCCGTTCCATGACGGCCGCCATCTCCTTGGTGTGCGCGACCGGCGGCGCGTCCTCGTCGCCGGGACTCCGGTGGGAGACCGCCGCCACCAGCGCGTCGCCGAGCGCCTGCTGGGCCGGGTGCAGGTCGCCGGTCCGGGTGATGTCGAAGCTGTCCATGTACGGCTTCTTGTCGAGCATGTAGTCGACCATGCCCCGGTCCTGGCCGTGCTGCCCCTTGACCGGCTTGTCGTCCTTCGTGACGATGCCGTCCTTGTCGGTGTCCTCGCGGACCGGCTCGTTGAAGAACGCCGTCGCCGCGTCCGGGTTGTTGCCCAGCGCCTCCATGAGCCCGGTCAGCGGGTAGAAACCGCGGCCGCCCTCCTTGCCCTGGTTGAGGACCGACTCCAGGCCGTACGGAGTGTGGAACTCCCACGCCCTCGGGTCCTTGCGGTCCATGGCGATCATGTCGCGGCCGACCGAGGTCAGGAACTCCGTGTCGTACTTTCCCTCGCGCAGCAGCGCGCCGAGGGCCTGGTAGCCGTAGATCTGCCGGACGCCGCCGAAGACGTCCAGCTCCTTGCGTCCGGCCTTCATCAGCTGGGTCGTCCAGGCCGCGTCGAGGTGGTGGGGGACGTCCTTGTGCGTGGCCAGGCCGAGCATCGCGCCCATGTCGCTCTGGATGTTCGCGACCATCAGCGCCCGGTCCTTGCCGGCGGCGCCCAGGCTCGTCGCGTCCAGGGACATCTTGGAGTACATCTCCAGGGTGCCCTCGGCGCCGATCGTCCGGTAGAAGCCCGTGGAGAACTCGGGGTCCGTCCGGTTGTCGTCGAGCAGCTCCTCCAGCTCGCGCAGCGCCTCGACGTTGCGCGCCGTGCCGCCGTCGCCGGTGACCTTCTTCATCAGGTCGGCGGCGCGGGCCGCCTGCTCGGCGTCGAGGGTGTTGAACTTCGGCCCGCTGAAGTCGTGTTCGTCGGCGACGTTCGCCTGGAGGACGCGGACCAGGGAGTCGTCGGCGTCCTGTGCGTCCTCGACCGCCCGGTCGATACGGGCCTGCCACGCGTTGCGGTTCGCGTTCAGGGTCTGCTGGTAGTCGGGATCGTGCCGGGCCGCGTTCCGTTCCGCCTCCGTGGGGAGGGGGATGGCGGTGACCCGCCCCGTGGCGTCGACCTGGAAGCCGGCCGCCGGGGCCTCCGTGGCGAGCTTCTTCAGCTCGGCCTGGGCGGCCTTGAAGGTCGCGTACGCGTCGGCCAGGACCAGGTGCATGCCCTTGGCGGCCTTGGCCGCGTCATCGAACTCCTTGGCCGTCTTGTCGACGAACGGCCGCGCCACTCCCGCCGTGACCCCGCTCCACTCGGCCTTGTCGGACTTGACCTTCATGCTGTTGCGCGCGGCCTCGGCCATTTCGTCCAGCTTGCCGGCCATCGCCGTCCAGTCGGTGACCGCCGTCTGGAGTTTGTCGAGGGGTGCGTTCATGACGTTCTCGTACGTCAGCATGCCGGCGCCTACTTCAGGTACTTGTCGATGGCGGACGCCGTGAAGTCGGCGTGGAGCTGCTGCTCGTCCTTGGCGTGCGAGGCGAGCGAGTAGTTCAGGCCGTTGGAGATCGTGGCGCAGGCCGCCACGAGGGTCTTCACCTGGCTCTCCCAGACGCTGTTGGCCTTGAGCAGCGCCGCCCCGCTCGCGAAGCCCTCCTTGGTGAGGGCCCCGGCGGCCTCGGCGGTCGCGGTGGCGGCGTGCTTGCCGTCGGTCTGCAGGCGGGTGTGCAGCTTGTACGCCTCGGAGCCGATGGCACCGATGTGGTCCTGATTGAGATCGAGGCCGCCGCCGCTGCCGCTGCCGCCGCCCGGATCGGTGGGGGCCTGGTTGAGCCGCATGGAGACGTGCGCGGTGGCCGTGGCGCGAGCCGCCGACCATTCCTCGTCGAACGACATCGCGTGAACTCCCGAGTCAGAGCCGGTCGGATCAGGTCAGGTCAGGTCAGGTCGGATCAGGTCGTGCCCGTTCAGGTGGTGCGGGTTCAGATGGATCAGCGGTTGCGGCGTACGACGACCACGGTCACGGCCCCACCGATCAGCACGCAGGCTCCCAGCCCGAGCCCGATCCAGGGAAGCACGCTGCCGCTCTTCTTCTCCTCGGCCTGGGGCGCGGGCTTGGGCGCAGCCGAGTCGGGGGCCTTGGCGTCCGGCGAGCCGGACGGCTTCTTGCTCGCGTCCGCCGCGGCCAGGTCGGGCAACGGATAGACGTCGGCCGGGCCGGGGTCGCCGGGGGTCTGGAGCGCGATCCGGGGGCGGGCGATGCCATAGCCGATGTAATCGTTGCGCTGCGAGCCGTCGGTGGGCTTGCCTGCGGTGTTCAGGAGGACCCGGAGGACCTGGTTGTTGGTCCACTCGGGGTGGGCGGACCAGATGAGGGCGGCGGAGGCGGAGGCCAGGGCGGAGGCGTCACTGGTGCCGCTGGTCTTACAGACGCCAGATTTAGCGGTGCAAGCCGTGATGACGTCCTTGCCTGGCGCGGCCAAGTCAACCTGCGGACCGTGTTGAGACTCGCTAGTTGGTTCGCCCGTGGAGTCCACCGCACCAACTCCGACTACTCCCGGCGTCCCGGCCGGGTATTCAAGCTCGTTGGTCGAATTCCCTGTGTTGCCGACAGAGGCAAAGATCAGCTTGCCCTTTGAGAGGGCGTACTTCACCGCCTCGGCACGTTCCCGATCATCCTCCGGCTTGCCGGACCTACCCTGGGAGATGTTGATGATCTTGGCGTCCGAGTCTGCCGCGTATCGAATGGCCGCGACTTTCGATGGAGCCTTTGCATCCTCCAAGATGTCGGGCACACGGATCGGGAGGATCTTGACGCCAGGTGCAAGCCCGTAGGCCCCGTCACCACTCGGGTGCTTTCCAGTCCCTGCGATCATCGCCGAAATGCCGGTGCCGTGACCGTTGTAGTCGTTGTCCTTGTCACCTGGAGCATCGCCAACAGGAAAGACCGCGCCGGGCAGGACTTGCCCTTCGAGTTCCGGGATTCGGTTAACGCCCGTGTCGATCACCGCGACGGTGATTCCCTTACCTGTGCTGATCTTCCAAATTTCGTTAGCCTTCATGGCGTCGAGATGCCATTGCTGCGATCGAATGGTGTCCGCGTGAGCCGGGGTCGCGGCAACCCCGGCCAGCAGGAGACCCACCAGAGCCGCGGTCGCCTTACGCATGTGCATCCCGTGCGATGTCCGTTCTACTCAGTCGATCACCGGCGGGACAACACGACGGTTGCCCTGCCAGGTCTCTTCGTCTTCGGCCAGGTAGTCGGGGCGTTCGCCCCGCTGGTCGTCCCGTCGCCTGCCCGGAGTCTGCGCACCGGCACCCGCATGCCCCATGGCACCGACGCCCGCACCACCCGCGCCGTTGCGGACGAGGCCCGAGCCACCCTGGGTGAACGGCTGACCGGCCACGATCGGACGACCCGCCACACCAGACTGGCGCCCTCCGACGACGCCGCCCGGCTCCGAGGCCAGTCGACGGCCCGCCGGGAAGCCACTCTGGCTGCCGTGGCCACCACCGACGCCGGGACCCATGCCGCCACCGCCCACGGGGCGGCCGGCCTGAGTGCCTTCGCCGATGACAGTGCCACGCGGGATGCCCGCACTGGGGCCGGTGGACGTCACGGGGCGGCCGCCCATGATGCCGGAGTCACGTGGCGGTACGCCCGCCGGCATGCCGCCGAACCGGCCACCGGAAGCACCGGGACCGCTCGGACCCGGGAACGGACCGATTCCGCCCGGGCCGGTGACCATGCTGGGCGGCTTCCCACCGCCGACCCCGGGGAAGGTCAGGGGCGGCGGAACGGGACCGGGGTGGGGGCCGCCGGGGCCTGTGGGCAGCGGGCCACCGGGCGCGGTCGTCACCGGAGGCGCGGTCCGCTCCGGGAGCGTGGCAACCGAGTCGAGGTCCACGTTCACATCGCGGTCCGGGATCGACGGCACGGACACCGATGGGACCGTGTTGTCCGGCCGCGGCTGGTGCCCAGGCACCCATCCAGGCTCGTTGGAGGACGCTCCGCCAGGACTGCCGGACGGCGTGTAGGAGCCAGTGCCCGAACCTCCCCCGCCATGCGCCGTGCTCCCTCCACCGGAACGCGCCATCTCGCCGTTGTCGTAGCGAACCTCTGGCACCAGCACCGCCGGCGGAGGCGGGAACGTCGGGATCTCCGCCTTGTTCATCTGCAAGGTCGACTGCTCGTACGCCCCGGCCAGCTTGTTCAGCGCGATCACGGCGCGATTGTGGTTGTCATTCAGCTCATGCCACGCCGTCTGGCCGAGCGCGATCGCATCCGGTTCGTTGCGGTGCTCGCGTGCGATCTCGAGCGCTTGCTTGCGCGAGGCGTCCTCGCCCGCGTTGTAAGGGGGCATGCCCCCCTTGTCGTCCGCGGTGGGCTTGACCTCGCGCATGACCTGGGCCGCGTCGGTCATGTACTTGCCGCCGTCGGCGCTGTACTTGGACAGCACGAGCGTGGCGCTGCCCGCCTGGTTCACCCAGTTCTGGAACGCCGTGGCCGCTTCGCCCTCCCAGCCCTTGACCTTGTGATCCTTGAGCTTGTTCCCGATCGTCTCGATCGTCTTGGCGGCTTCGGTGAGCTGCGTGCCCAACTCTTCGACCTTGCCCGGGTCGAGCGACGCGACCATCGCGTGGAGCTGGGCGTGTGTGTAACCCTCAAAATCCGTCATCAGAAGCCACTGCCCTTGTCCGTCGCGTCGGCCATCTTGTCCGCGTACGGGTCGCGCTTCGGGACGTAGTCCTCGTGGGCCTGCTTGGCGATCAGGGCCATCCGCCGCTTCGCTTCTTCATCCACCTCGGCGTAGCCGCCGCCCGCCGACTGGATGGCGATGCCCAGGCCCTCGATCTGCGCCGCCAGCCCCTTCGACAGCTTCTGCAGCTCCGAGTGGACGGTGTTGTACGCCTTGTAGAGGTTTTCGGCCTCGGCGAAGCCCTTGCCCAGTGCACCCGTCGGCAGGGTGCCGTCGGCGATCTTCCCGTGGTGCGCCGGGGACTCCTGAAGCGTCGTCAGGAGGCCGTCCACCAGGTTCTTGTAGCCCTTCAGGTCCTCGTACTGGATCCGCAGCGCAGCGGCGGCCTGCGCGGTCGCCTGTGCGGCGATCGCCGCGCTCGTCGCGCCCATGGCGGTGCCGATTCCGGCCAGACCCGACCCGTTGTCCTCTGCCACGTTGGTCTCCCCGACTCCCCGTCTCCCCGAGGTCGCAGCGCCAGCGCCGCTCCCCGTCCCCGTTCGCACCAGTGTCCACGCGCGCGTGCACACTCGTACGGATCACTCTAGCGACCGGCACCGACAGCCCCAAGTCCGGGGTTGCACGTGCAATGCGGGTCACACGGTCACGAGTTGGGCGCGGCCACCGCTGCAGAGGGCCTGATCGGGAGCCTGTTGACCGGGCGGCCCGTGGCCGCGCGGACCGCCGAGGCCACCGCCGCCGGGGTCGTGACCACGGGGATCGCGCTCGCCGCCTTCGCGCCGAACGGGGCCACCACGTCGCGTTCCTCGACCAGTTTGACGATGCGAACGGTCGGGGCGTCCAGCGAGGTCGGCAGGGCGTAGCCGGTCAGGTCCGGGTGGCGGACCAGGCCGGAGACCGTGCGGAGGTTCTCCGTCAGGGCCGCGCCCACGCCCTGGGTGACGCCCGCCTCGATACGGGCTTCCAGCTGGCGGGGGTTGAGGATGCGGCCCACGTCCTGGGCGACCGCGAGTTCCACGACCCGTACCGAGCCCAGCTCGATGTCCACGTCCACCACCGCGCGGATCGCGCAGAAGGCGAGGCCCACGAAGGCGTCGCCCTGGCCGTCCGCGTCCAGGGGTTCCGTCGGGTGGGGGCGGCACTGGGCCGTCGCCCAGAGTTCCTTGCCCTCCATGGCCTCCGTGACCGTCATCGAGAACGCGCCGTCGTACGACGTGATCCGGCCGTCCGCGATCTGGAGCAGCTCGGTGGACATGCCCAGCTTGTGGGCCATCGGCTGCAGGAGCTGCGTGCGGACCATCTTCGCCGCGCGCTCCACCGCGCCGCCCGACACCCACGTGTGGCGGCCGTGCGCCGCCGGTCCGGCCGGCGGCTGGTCGGTGTCCACCGGGGCCACCGCGACCTGGTCGACGCCCAGGACCTCCTGGACGATCTGGCGGGCCAGCGTGCCGAAGCCCTGGCCGGTGTCGACCGCCGCGCAGATGACCGTGGCCACGCCGTTGACCACCTTCACCGTGGCGGTGGAGACCTCGTCGGCGCCCTCGGCGCCGAGCATGTGCACCATGCCGACGCCGTAGCCGACCCCGCGCCGCACCGCGCCCGGTTCGCCCGCGCCCTCCGGGCCGCCCGGCAGCAGCCATTCGTCCTCGGGGGTGTCCTTGGGGAGGGCGGGCAGCTCGCAGTCGCGGACCGCGCGCAGGAGTTCCGCCACCGGAGCCGGGCAGGTCACCGTCTGGCCCGTGGGCAGCAGGTCCCCCGTCGCCAGGACGTTGCGCATGCGCAGCTCCGCGCCGTCGATGCCGAGGGCGGCCGCGAGCTTGTCCATCTGGCCCTCGTACGCGGCGCACACCTGCATCGCGCCCTCGCCGCGGACGTGGCCCGACGGCGGGTTGTTGGTGCGTACCGCCCAGCCTTCGACGAAGGCGTGCGGGACGACGTACGGGCCGCAGGCGAAGGCCACCGCCGCCGCCAGGGACTCGGAGGAGGCGTCGGCGTACGCGCCCGCGTCCATCAGGATCTGCGCCTCGACCTTGACCAGCCGGCCCTCCGCGTCCGCGTGGTGGCGGTAGCGCAGCAGGGTCGGGTGGCGGTGGGTGTGGCCGAGGAAGGACTCCTCGCGGGTGGCGGCCAGCTTGACCGGGCAGCCGGTGCGCAGGGCGAGCAGGCCGAGCGGCAGCTGGAAGGCGGCGTCCTCGCGGTCGGCCGTCGCGCCCGGCACGCCGGTGACCACCACGCGCACGCGGTCCGGTTCCAGCCCGAAGCAGGCGGCGGCCAGGTCGCGGTCGGAGTGCGGGTCGGTGGAGGCGGTGTAGAGCTCGACGCCGCCGTCGGGGCGCGGCACGGCCAGCCCGGCCTCCGCGCCGATGGGGGCGGGGTCCTGGCGGCCGATCCGGTACAGGCCCTCGACGACCACGTCGCCGGTCGCCTCCGGGTCGCCGTAGCGCAGCGGGATGTGCCGGATCAGGTTGCCGTCGGGGTGCAGCGCGGGGGCGCCGAAGGACTGCTCGGGGTCGGTGACCGGGTCGAGGAGTTCGTACTCGACGGCGATCGCGGCCGCGGCGAGCCGCGCGGTGTCCGGGTGGTCGGCGGCGACGGCGGCGATGGGCTCGCCGTGGTGGCGTACCACGTCATGCGCGAACACCGGCCGGTCGGCGATCCGGCGGCCGTGCGTGGTGGCGCCGGGGACGTCGGCGTGGGTGACGACGGCCCGCACGCCGGGCATCTCGGCGGCGGCCGTGGTGTCGATGGAGAGGATGCGGGCGTGGGCGTGCGGGGAGCGCAGCACGGCGGCCCACAGGAGGCCCTCGGCCCACAGGTCGGCGGCGTAGGGGAAGGTCCCCTCGGTCTTGGCGCGGGTGTGGTCGGAGGGGACGGACGCGCCGATTCCGCGCGGTACGTGCGGCTCCGCGGACTCGTCCTCCGTCGCGGCCAGGGCCGTCACCATCGTGTTCAGCGCCGTCGTCGCCGTCGCCGCGTCCTGCCCGCTCACGCCGTGCCTCCGTGGTGGATGCCGCCCTCGCCGGGCGCTGCCTGATGCGGAATGCGCGGCTCGGACAACGCCTGAGCTGCCTGAGGCGCATGGGGCGCATGGGGCGCCTGCGGTACCGGCTCGGACGCCGCCGCCTCGCGCTCGGACACGACCTCGCGCACGGCGTCGATGACCCCCGCGTAGCCGGAGCAGCGGCACAGATTGCCGCACAGCGCCTGCCGGGTCTCCAGCTCGCTCGGGGCGTGGTTGCCCTCCAGCAGGTCGTGGATGGTCATCGCCATGCCGGGCACGCAGAACCCGCACTGCACCGCACCCGACCTGCACAACGCCTGCTGCACGTCCGAGAGTTCCCCGTTCGTCGCGAGGCCCTCGACGGTACGGACCTCGCTGCCGGCGGCCGTCGCGGCCGGGACCAGGCAGGAGGCGACCAGCCGGCCGTCGACCTGCACGGCGCAGGCGCCGCACTCGCCCTGCGAGCACCCGTCCTTGGCGCCGGCGAGGCCGAGGCGCTCGCGCAGCACGTAGAGGAGGGACTCGCCGATCCAGGCGCCGGTGACGGGCCGGTCGGCGCCGTTGACGCGCAGTACGTAGGACGCGTGCGGGTGCTCGTGATGGGCGTCGGCCCCGGTGCCCGTTTCCTCTTCGTACGTCGGCACCGCAGCCGGGAGCCGTTTGCCGGTTCCCTCGTCCGGGAGCTCCGAAGCGCTGTCGGCGGTGTCCGCACCCGGTGTCCGGTCGGCCGGGAGCTCCGCCGCGGCCAGCCCGGTCTCGGCGGGGCCGTGCCCGTCCGCACCGTCGGGCTCCGGCGCGGCCGGCTCCGCCTCGGGCTCGGCGTCGTGCGCCTCGACGGGGACGGGAACAACCGGGACGGGGGCGGAGACGGCGGCGGAGACGGGGGCGGGCTCGGGCGTGTGGCCGAAGGCCGAGAAGCCGCGGCCGTCGGTGCCGGCGGGCTGCGCGGGCTCGGCGGGCTCCGCCTCGGCCCGCATGGAGCCGAAGAGATCCAGTCCACCGGAAGCCACCGGCTGCCCGGCGGCGGTCGCGGCGGGCTCGGCGGCCCCGCCCGGTTCCGGTGCCCCGGGGAAGAACGCGAAGCCGTGCCCGTTGGTGCTCAGGGGCTGCGCGGGCTCGCCGTGCCCCGCGTGGTCGCCGTGCCCCGCGTGGTCGCCGTGCCCCAGGTGCCGGGCCGACTCCGCGTGCTCGGTGTGCTCCGCGTGCCCGGCCTGCGTCAGGTGTCCGGCCTGCCCCACGTGCTCGGCGAGCTGCGCGTGGTCGCCGCCGCGGGCGCCCTCGGCCTGCTCCGCCGCCGGGCCGTGCGCGACCTCGATGTCGTGCGGGGCCGGATGCGCCGGCTCGCCCTCGGGCAGCGGGGTGCCCACACCGGGGCCGCCCAGCACCCGCGGCCCGCGCCCTGCCGCGCCCACGCCGGGCCCGCCGACCAGCCGGCCGGCGGCGTGCGCCGTGGCGGCGGCAGCGGCCGAAGCGGCTGCGGCCGCGTCCGTGCCCGGCAGCATGCCCGCGTCCGCGTGCAGGTTCTGGCTCTGGTTGTGGTTCTGGTTCGGGTTGTGGTTCTGGTGGTCCTGGTCCCCGGCCGGCTGCTGCGTCAGGTAGGCCCACGGGGTCGGGGCGCCGCCCGGCAGCGTCGCCGGAGCCTGGCTCCAGTCGGCGTCCAGCGTGCCCGGCCGGAAGTCACCCTGCTGTTCGGGGTATTCGGCGAAGCCCGGAACGGCCCACTGGCCGGTCGTCGAAGCCGCGGCCCCGGGCTCGTGCGTCGCCTCGGGGAAGCGCCACTCCGCCGTTTCGCCCGGATCGGACGCCGGCTCCGGCTCCGCTTCGGCGAACGCCGCCGCGACCGACGCCGGGATCGGGATCGATGCCGGGATCGGCCCGCCCACGGACCCGGCCCCTGCCCCGGAACCCGCCCCGGGCGCCGGTTCGGCCGGAACCGAACCCGCCGCCTCCGGCCACTGCACCGGAATCGTCCAGGTCCCCGTGGCCGCCGGATCCGTGCTGGCCGAGCCGAGCGGCACGATCATCGGCGGCGGCACGTACCCGTGCCCGGGCGCCGCGAGCGGCTCCCCGGTGCCGAGCGCGTCCAGCATGTCCTGCGGCAGTTTCACGAAGGCCGTGGCGTCCGAGTCGTACTCGCCGCCCTGCGGGACCGGTTCCCAGCCCCAGCCCGCCGTGCCGTTCCCCTGGGTCACGTTCTCGTTCTCGTTCTCGCTCATGAGGTCAGCGCCCTCCCGAGGGCCCTGCGCGCCAGCACGGCCACCGTCCGCCGCAGATGCAGTACACCGGGAGCCACCGGTTCCCCCTGGTCGGGCACACAGGCGGCCGCGACGTACTCGCCGAAGGCCTCCAGCGCCTCGGGGGCCAGGCCCCGCTCGCCGTCCCAGTCGATCAGCGAGGCCACCCACTGCTCGGCCTCCAGCGGCCGCAGGGGCATCGGGGCCACCGCACCGATCGCACAGCGCACACCCCGGTGCGCGGGATCCAGTACGAGCCCCACGGACGCCACAGCGCGCCCCGGCCCCGTACGTCCCGTGGCCTTCAGGAACACCTGCGGCGCGTGCAGCAGCGGCACCCGCACGAAGCCGATCAGCTCACCGGGACGCAGCATCTCCCGGCCGGCCAGCAGGTGCGACACCGGGATCTCCCGCTGCCCGCCCGGGCCGACGATCACGAGTACGGCCTCCAGCGCGGCCAGCACGGGCAGCGCGTCGCCCGTGGGGGCGGAGGTGGCGATGTTCCCGCCGAGGGTGCCGGCGTTGCGGATCTGCGGGGGCCCTGCGGCGCGCGCGGCGGCCGCCAGCGCGGGGATCAGGGCGGCGAAATCCGGCCGTCCCATCCGCGCGTGGGTGAGGCCGGCACCGAGCAGCGCGTGGCCGTCCTGGTACTGCCAGCCGCGGATCTCGTTGATCCGGCCCAGGCCCACCAGGGCGGCGGGCCGCAGCAGCCCGGCGTTGACGGCGGCCATGAGGTCGGTGCCGCCCGCGACGGGCACGGCGGCGGGCATGGCGGTGAGCGCCGCCACGGCCTCGTCGAGCGAGGCCGGCAGCGTCACGGACTGCGCCGCCTGCGGGCCCCGAGGCCCCTGAGGTGAGTCCAGTGCGTGCGGTGCGTGCGTGGTCAACCCAGCTGCCCCTTCCCGATGTCCCGGTCCCGGCGCTCACGCCTGTCCGCCGTACGGTACGTCCTCACCGCCGGGACGTGGCAACTCTGGCACATCTTCCGGGCCGCCCGGCGCGAGGGTCCGCCCGGCGCCCCCCGGCCTCCGCGCGGTGCCCCGTAAGGCCCGTACGCGCCGCCGTGCCGCCTTCACCGCCGCTCCTCCCCGATCGCCCGTTTTTCCCTGTATAGGGGTGAATCGAGCCAGAGTTCCACTCCCGTTCCCTTTCGGTTCCGGTGCGCGCCCCCGCCCCCGTGTCACACGATCGGGGGCGCGCCCTCGATCGGGCGGCCGAGGACCCCGGGCCGCCGCTGCCACGGCAGCGGACCGCCCGGTGGCCGGTAGGCGACCCCGAGCGCGTCCAGCCGCGCGTAGTGCGCCGCGGCCATCCGGCCCTCGAACCAGGCGAAGTCGCGCTCCTCCGGGGCGGGCTGCCACGACCAGACCACCTCGGCGAAGGCCGCCAGCCGCGGGAACACCTGGTAGTCGACCCGGTCCTGGTTCTCCATCGCCTCGGTCCACACGTTGGCCTGCGCGCCCAGCACGTGGGCGGCCGCCTCCGGCGACAGTTTCGGCGGCACGGGCTCGAAGCGGTAGACGTCCTCCAGGGAGCGCACGTACCCGATGGGCATCGGCTCGTCCCCGGCCGCCTGACGGTGGTCCAGGTACACCTGCTGCTCGGGGCACATGACCACGTCGTGCCCGGCCTCGGCGGCGGCGATCCCGCCCGCGTAGCCGCGCCACGACGACACGGCCGCCCCCGGCGCGAGCCCGCCCTCCAGGATCTCGTCCCACCCGATCAGGCGGCGGCCTCGCTCGGCGAGCCAGCCGTCGAAGTGCCGGACGAACCAGGACTGCAGACCGTCCTCACCGTCCACCCCCAGCGCGCGGATCTGCTCCTGCGCGGCGGCCGAGGCCCGCCACTGCGTCTTGGGGCATTCGTCCCCGCCCACGTGCACGAAGGGGGAGACCTCCGCAGGGAACAGCTCCAGCAGCTCCTCGAAGACCCCCTCGTAGAAGCGCAGCACGGCCTCGGTCGGGGCGAGCACGTTCTCGCTGATCCCCCAGTCGTCCCACACCCCCAGCGCCGCGGTGTCGACGACGTCCGCGTTCCCCAGCTCCGGGTACGCGGCGATCGCGGCCTGCGAGTGCCCCGGTACGTCGATCTCCGGGACCACCCGGACGTGCCGTTCGGCGGCGTACGCGACGATCTCGCGGATGTCGTCCTGCGTGTAGAAGCCGCCGTGCGGGGTCTCGTTCCACAGCGGCGAGGCCCGGTGCCCCCACCGGCTGCGCGCCCGCCACGCGCCGACCTCGGTGAGGCGCGGGTGGCGCTTGATCTCGACCCGCCAGCCCTGGTCGTCGGTCAGATGCAGGTGCAGCACGTTGAGCTTGTGCGCGGCGAGCAGGTCGATGTACCGCAGCACCCCGTCCTTGGGCATGAAGTGCCGGGCCACGTCCAGCATGATCCCGCGCCAGCCGAACCGCGGACCGTCCGCGACGGTCACGTACGGCAGGCTCCACGTGCGGCCGGGCAGCGGCGCCTTCCGGTACGCGTCGGGCCCCAGCAGTTGACGCAGCGTCTGAGCGCCCCAGAACAGCCCGGCGGCCGTCGCCCCCGTCAGCTCCGCGCCGTCCGGGCCGATGTCGATGCGGTACGACTCCGGCCCCCGGTCCCCCGCGACGTCCGGGTCGATGGACAGCCGCAGCTCGGCGACCACGCCGGCCCCTGCGGCAGGCAGTTCCCAGCCGGTGGCCGCCCCCAGCTCCCGCCGCAGCCAGCGGGCAACGGAACCGGTGCCCGGCCCGGCGTCGAGGACCGGCTCGGGTCCGCACGCGAAGCGGCGCCCGTCCTCGTCGAGGAGGACGACCCGGGGTGCGGGGATCAGGTCCATGCGTCAGCCCTTCGCAGCGCGTTGCACTGTGCGCAACGGCCGCTGCGCAGAGTGCTCGTCGCCGCCGACCCTAACGCGGCCCACGGGCACGGAAAAGGCCCGTGGGCACGGCAAAGGCCCCCGGACGCACCGAAGCGCACCGGGGGCCTTGGTCCCGCGGAAGGGCGAGGACCTCGGGGCGGACTACTTGTCCTTGCCGCCGCCCTTGTCCTTGTCCCCGCCGGGGCCCATGGACTCGTAGATCTCCTTGCACATGGGGCAGACCGGGTACTTCTTCGGGTCCCGGCCCGGTACCCAGACCTTGCCGCAGAGCGCGACGACGGGGGTCCCGTCGAGCGCGCTCGCCATGATCTTGTCCTTCTGGACGTAGTGGGCGAAGCGCTCGTGGTCGCCGTCACCGTGCGACACCTGCGGCGTCGGCTCTACGAGGGTCCCCGTGCCAGTCCCGCGCTCGGGCTCAAGAGTGCTCATGGCACCCAGGGTACTTAACCGCGCGCCCGTCAGTTGAGCGACGGGTCGTCCGGATAGGTGGCGACCATCGCGAGCTCGTTGCGCTGACGGCGCAGGACCGCCCGCCACAGCCGCTCCGGGTCCGGGAAGGACACGTCCCCGGGCTCGGACTCCACGACGTACCAGGCCCCCTCGCCCAGCTCCTCCTCCAGCTGGCCCGGGCCCCAGCCCGAGTAGCCGGCGAAGATGCGCAACGCCCCCAGGGCCGCGGCCAGCAGCTCCGGCGGCGCCTCCAGGTCGACCAGCCCGATCGCCCCGTGCACCCGCCGCCAGCCGAGCGGACCCTCCTCGCCCGGGATGACGGCCAGTCCCAGCGCCGAGTCCAGGGCCACGGGCCCGCCCTGGAAGACCACGCCCGGGGCGCCGGCCAGGGGCGCCCAGGGCAGCAGGACGTCGCCGACGCCCACGGGGGTCGGTCTGTTGAGGACCACGCCGAGGGAGCCCTGCTCGTCGTGGTCGAGCAGCAGCACCACCGCGCGGTCGAAATTCGGGTCCGCGAGGGTGGGGGTGGCCACGAGCAGCCGCCCTGTGAGGGAGGACACCTCGGTCATGCCGCCATGATCCCGCACATTCGCCTTTTGCGGGGAGCGGGCGGGGAGATCGGATCTCGCGCAGCTCAGGGCGCACGGCAGCAGCGAGGAGCGCGCGCGGACGGAGCAGCCGGAACGCAACACTCCGCCATGTGGTGGGTACGGAGGGTGTTGTGCCGAATTCATGACAGTCCTACGGCCACGTCGGCCTTACGAACAAGGGGGTGGTGGCCCTTACCCTTTTCCCTGGCCCCCTGCCCACCCCTCTCCGGAACGCGAGATTCATGACCGGCACAGACGATGTCCTGCTTGTCCACGGCGGTACCCCGCTTGAGGGCGAGATCCGTGTCCGCGGTGCGAAGAACCTCGTGCCCAAGGCCATGGTCGCCGCTCTGCTCGGCAGCGAACCCAGCCGGCTGCGCAACGTTCCCGACATCCGTGACGTGCGTGTCGTACGCGGGCTGCTCCAGCTCCACGGGGTGACGGTCCGTCCCGGCGAGGAGCCGGGCGAGCTCGTGCTCGACCCCACCCACGTCGAGAGCGCGAACGTCGCCGACATCGACGCCCACGCGGGCTCGTCGCGCATCCCGATCCTGTTCTGCGGCCCCCTGCTGCACCGCCTCGGCCACGCCTTCATCCCCGGCCTCGGCGGCTGCGACATCGGCGGCCGGCCGATCGACTTCCACTTCGACGTGCTCCGCCAGTTCGGCGCGACCATCGAGAAGCGCGAAGGCGGCCAGTACCTCGAGGCCCCCCAGCGGCTGCGCGGCTGCAAGATCCGCCTGCCCTACCCGTCGGTCGGCTCGACCGAGCAGGTGCTGCTGACGGCCGTCCTGGCCGAGGGCGTCACCGAGCTCAGCAACGCCGCGGTGGAGCCGGAGATCGAGGACCTCATCTGCGTCCTGCAGAAGATGGGCGCGATCATCTCCGTCGACACCGACCGGACCATCCGGATCACGGGCGTCGACCGCCTCGGCGGCTACAACCACAAGGCCCTCCCGGACCGCCTGGAGGCCGCCTCCTGGGCTTCCGCGGCGCTGGCCACCGGCGGCAACATCTACGTGCGCGGCGCCCAGCAGCGTTCGATGATGACCTTCCTGAACACCTTCCGCCGGGTCGGCGGGGCGTTCGAGATCGACGACGACGGCATCCGCTTCTGGCACCCGGGCGGCCCGCTCAAGGCCATCGCGCTGGAGACCGACGTCCACCCCGGTTTCCAGACCGACTGGCAGCAGCCGCTGGTCGTGGCCCTGACGCAGGCCTCCGGCCTCTCGATCGTCCACGAGACGGTCTACGAGTCCCGGCTCGGCTTCACCTCGGCGCTCAATCAGATGGGTGCTCACATCCAGCTGTACCGCGAGTGCCTGGGCGGCTCGGCCTGCCGCTTCGGCCAGCGCAACTTCCTGCACTCGGCGGTCGTCTCCGGCCCCACCAAGCTGCAGGGCGCCGACCTGGTCATCCCGGACCTGCGCGGCGGATTCTCGTACCTGATCGCGGCGCTGGCCGCCGAGGGCACCTCGCGCGTCCACGGCATCGACCTCATCAACCGCGGCTACGAGAACTTCATGGAGAAGCTCGTCGAGCTCGGCGCGAAGGTCGAGCTCCCGGGCGGCGACCTCGTCTGAGTCCGCCTGTCCGTGCGGCCGTCGGGAAGCACGGCAGTACGGCAGTACGGACGAAAGCCCCCCGGGCCCCGCAAGGGGCCCGGGGGGCTTTTCCGTGGCCCGGCGCGGGGGCGGGGGTCACCCGGGGGCCCGACGCGCCCTGACGGGGCCTCACGGGGCCGTGCAGGGCCCGCCGGTCACGCCCGGGCCCGGACAGGCCGAAGGGCGGCCGCCCCGCCCGGGGTGGCCGCCCTTCGCCGTACTACGTATCACTGCGGCACTTCTGCCGTGCATGCCGTTCCAAAGGCCTGTGCGGCCTTCGGCGCCGGGGGCAGGACTACTTGCCCTTGGCGGCTTCCTTGAGCTTGGAGCCCGCGGAGACCTTCACGCTGTAGCCGGCCGGGATCTGGATGGGGTCGCCGGTCTGCGGGTTGCGCGCGGTGCGAGCGGCACGGTGGGTGCGCTCGAAGGTCAGGAAGCCGGGGATGGTGACCTTCTCGTCGCCCTTGGCGACAATCTCGCCGACGGTCTCGGCGAGCGCGGCCAGAACGGCGTCGGCGTCCTTGCGGGTCACCTCGGCGCGCTCGGACAGAGCGGCCACCAGCTCACTGCGGTTCATGTTGTACTCCCGTGTTCAACTTGCCTTAGAGGCGTGAGATCGAAGCCGATGCTGCCAGGGCCCTAGGACAGTCCCCGGACCCGGGTCTGAACGTCAGACCCTCTCGCCCGGTTACGCATCCTGCCCCCACCAGCGGCGGGAAAGCCAATCCGGCACCCGCCGGGGTCACACGAAAAGCGCCACAGTCACCCCGCGGTGACACTCCGTCCACGCCCTCGCTCGCACGCCGATGCGGACCGCGGACGACGCGGGCATCCCCGCAACCCTAGAGGCGCCCCGCCGGGGCCGCATCTCGCGACGCGCCGGTACGAGCAGGCCGTGAGGGCCGTCACAGACGGCCCCCGGCGCCCTCAGCCGGCGGAGGCGGCCTTGCGGACGGCGCCCGCGACCGCGCCGGCGACCTTGTCGTTGAACACCGACGGGATGATGTAGTTCGCGTTCAGCTCGTCCTCGCCGACGACGTCCGCCAGCGCGCTCGCGGCGGCCAGCATCATGTCGGTGTTCACCGTGCGGGACTGGGCGTCCAGCAGGCCGCGGAAGACGCCCGGGAAGACCAGCACGTTGTTGATCTGGTTCGGGAAGTCGGAGCGGCCGGTGGCGACGACGGCGGCGGTCTGGCGGGCGATGGCCGGGTCCACCTCGGGGTCCGGGTTCGCGAGCGCGAACACGATCGCACCCTCCGCCATGGCGGCGACGTCCTCGCCGGACAGCACGTTCGGGGCCGAGACGCCGATGAAGACGTCGGCGCCGACCACGGCCTCCTTCAGCGTGCCCGTGTAGCCCTCGGGGTTGGTGTTGTCGGCGATCCAGCGCAGCGGGGAGTCCGAGGCCGCGTCGACGAGGTCGGGGCGGCCCGCGTGCACGACACCGTGGATGTCGGCGCTCACCGCGTTCTTGACGCCCGCCGCGAGGAGCAGCTTGAGGATGGCGGTGCCGGCCGCGCCGGCGCCCGACATGACGACCTTGACGTCGCCAACTGCCTTGCCCACCACGCGAAGTGCGTTGGTGAGGGCCGCGAGCACGACGATCGCGGTGCCGTGCTGGTCGTCGTGGAAGACGGGGATGTCGAGGGCCTCGCGCAGCCGGGCCTCGATCTCGAAGCAGCGCGGCGCGGAGATGTCCTCCAGGTTGATGCCGGCGAAGCCCGGGGCGATGGCCTTGACGATGGCGACGATCTCGTCGGAATCCTGGGTGTCGAGGCAGATCGGCCAGGCGTCGATGCCGGCGAAGCGCTTGAAGAGGGCGGCCTTGCCCTCCATGACGGGCAGTGCGGCCATGGGGCCGATGTTGCCGAGGCCCAGCACGGCGGAGCCGTCCGTCACGACTGCGACGGAGTTGCGCTTGATGGTGAGGCGGCGCGCGTCCTCGGGGTTCTCGGCGATGGCCATGCACACGCGGGCCACGCCCGGGGTGTAGATCATCGAGAGGTCGTCACGGTTGCGGATGGGGTGCTTGGACGCCATCTCGATCTTGCCGCCGAGGTGCATCAGGAAGGTGCGGTCGGAGACCTTGCCGAGGCTGACGCCCTCGATCCCGCGCAGCTTCTCGACGATCTCGTCGGCGTGGGCGGTGGAGGTGGCGGCGATGGTGACGTCGATCCGGAGCTTCTCGTGGCCGGAAGCGGTCACGTCGAGGCCGGTGACCGAGCCGCCGGAGGACTCCACGGCGGTGGTGAGCTGGGAGACCGCGGTTCCGCTCGCGGGCACTTCCAGACGGACCGTCATCGAATACGAGACGCTGGGCGCCGTTGCCATGGCCGTGTTTCCTCTTCTGTCCCTGGTTCGCTTAACACACAGGGCCCCGCTCCACAGCAGGTGTGGCAGGACCTGTTGTCCGATCGTCCCACCTACCGGCCGGTACAAGGTAACCAGCTACAAATTCCGGAAAGACTCTTCCACCATACGAGATAGCAGGGGTGTTCGGAATGGTGGGTCCATACAAAACAGGTCCGCGCCCTCCACTGGTGGAGGGCGCGGACCTGGTGATTCACACGTTGATGACACCGACCCGCCATGCTCGCCTCGCGGCAAGTGGTCGCTCTAAGCGACGAAGGTTGGGCCCGGGGGCTTGGATCGAGTCGGTGCCGTACCCAGGCTAACAAAGGATCCCGGAATGTGATCCCCCTGCTCGCAGCCGGTTCGTCACACCACGCTCCCGGCCGCGGACCATACGGCCGTACGCGGCCCCGAGCAGGGCGGGACCCGGGTCTCGAGGGCGGGACCCGGGTCCCGGACCGCCGGCCCGGGCCGTCCCCGCTACGGAAGCAGCAGCTCCGCCACCCCGTCCGCGTCGGGCTTGTCCCGGTCGGACGAGACCACCGTCAGCTGCTGCGTCGCACGCGTCAGCGCCACGTACAGCACCCGCAGGCCCGCCGGGGACTCGTCCGCGATCTCCGCCGGGGAGACGACCACCGTGGCGTCGTACTCCAGGCCCTTGGCCTCCAGGCTGCCCAGCGCCACCGCCCGCTCGCCCAGGTCGGCGAGCCAGCCCGCGGCCTGCTCGCGCCGGTCCATGGCCACGACCACGCCGACGGTGCCGTCCACCTGCTCCAGCAGCCGCCGGGTCTCCTCGCGGACCGCGGTGCCCAGGTCGCCCCGCGCGGCCGTGAAACGGGGCTCCAGGCCCGTGGAACGCACCGCCGTCGGCGGCTCCATGCCGGGCATCGCCAGGCGCAGCACCCGGGAGGCGACCTCGGCGACCTCCGCCGGGTTGCGGTAGTTGACCGTCAGTGTGAACCGCCGGCGCGGCCGGCTGCCCAGGGCCTCGTCGCGGGCCGCGGCCGCCTCCTCCGGGTCGGTCCAGGAGGACTGCGCCGGGTCGCCGACCACCGTCCAGGTGCCGTGCCGGCCCCGGCGGCCCACCATCCGCCACTGCATCGGCGTCAGGTCCTGGGCCTCGTCCACGATGACGTGCGCGTACTCGGTGCGCTCCGCCGCGAGCCGCTCGGCCCGCTCCCACTGGGTCTCCTCGCGGGTCGGCATCAGCTCCTCCAGCCCGCTGAGCTGGTCGAGCGGGTCCATCTCCCGCCTCCGCCTGGGCCGCGCGGGGGCGCCCAGCAGCTGCTGGAGCTCGTCGAGCAGCGCCACGTCGTGCACGGACAGCGGACCCTTGCCGTCCGGGCCCACCCGGCGCAGCGAGCGGGCCAGCTGGCGGGTCTCGCGCGGGTTCAGGTCGCGGCGCGACCAGCGGCCGAGGTGGCGCTCGTCGGCCAGCGCGGCGAGCACCGTGCGCGGGGTCAGCTCGGGCCACCAGGCGTTCAGGAAGCCGATGAAGGCGTCCTCGGTGGAGATGTCCTCGTCGAAGGCGGAGCGCAGCTCGGCGGCCAGCTCCGGGTCGCTGTGCCGGCCGGCGCCGCCGGACTTCGCGTACAGGGCGTCGAGGAGCAGCTTGCGGGCGCGCGGGCGCAGCAGGTTGACCGGGGCGGTGCCGCTGAGCACGTTCTGCCGGATCCGGTTCAGCTCGTCGGCCTCCAGCTCCTGGCGGCGGCCGAAGGCCACCACGCGCAGCCGATCGGGGGCGCCGCCGAGCTCCAGTGCGCCCCGTACGGCCTTGCGGAGCACCTTGAGCATCCGGGAGGAGCCCTTGACGCGGGCGACGGCCGGGGAGTCGTAGGTGGTGGCCTCCGCGCCGTCGACGAGCGAGCCGAGCGCGCGGATGGCGACCTGGCCCTCCTCGCCGAGGGAGGGGAGCACGCCCTCGGTGTACGCGACGAGCAGCGGCGTCGGGGAGACGATCAGGATGCCGCCGGAGTAGCGGCGCCGGTCCTGGTAGAGCAGGTAGGCGGCGCGGTGCAGGGCGACGGCGGTCTTGCCGGTGCCCGGTCCGCCGGCGACCTCCGCGACGGAGGCGGCGGGGGCCCGGATGACCAGGTCCTGCTCGGCCTGGATGGAGGAGACGATGTCCCGCATCGAGTGCGTGCGGGCGCGGCCGAGCGCGGCCATGAGCGCGCCGTCGCCGATGGCGGGCAGCTCGCGGCCGTCGAGGAAGGCCGTGACCTCCGGCCTCATCAGGTCGTCCTCGACGCCGAGCACCTTGCGGCCCTTGGAGCGGATGACGCGGCGGCGCACGACGCGGCCGGGCTCCTTGGGCGTGGAGCGGTAGAACGGCGCGGCGGCCGGGGCGCGCCAGTCGATGACCAGCGGCGCGTAGTCGGAGTCCAGGACTCCGATGCGGCCGATGTGCAGCGTCTCGGCGATGTCGGCCGTGAGGTCCTCGCGGATCGCGTCGTCGGCGGGCTCGACGGAGGTGTACGCGCCGTCCGCGCCGCGCTCGCCGTCCTTGCCGAGCACCAGGTCGACGCGGCCGAAGAGGAAGTCCTCGAACTCGTTGTTCAGCCGGTTCAGGTGGATGCCCGCCCGGAAGACCTGCGCGTCGCGCTCGGCGAGCGCGCCGGGCGTCCCCACCTGGCCGCGCTTGGCGGCGTCGTTCATGAGGAATTCGGCCTCGTGGATCTTCTCCTCCAGACGTCGGTACACCCGGTCGAGATGCGTCTGCTCGACCGCGATCTCCCGATCGCGGACGGAATCCGCCGTGCTGTCGACAGCGGCATTCTGCGCGGCCACCAAGGCCCCCTTCTGACGTGCATGGGCGACCGTCAACCGTACGCGACCCGGCCCCCTGTCCGCACGCCCGTTCCGGAACCGGTCTCGCGGGGTGGTACGGGCGCCTAGTGCGATCCGGCCGCCAGGACGCGGCGGCGGTGCCGGGCGACGCGCTCGCGGTTGCCGCACAGCTCGCTGGAGCACCAGCGGCGCCGGTGTCCGCGGGAGGTGTCCAGGTAGACGCGGGTGCAGCCGTCGCCCTCGCAGGCCCGCAGCAGGGCGAGGTCGCCGGGGTCGGTCAGCAGCTCGACGGCGTCGCGGGCGACGGCGGCGAGCAGCGCGCCGCATTCCACGCCGCCGCACAACTCCCGCACGAGGTGACCTTCTTGGTCCCGTACGGCGCACACGCCCGGGGGTGGTCCGGCGGCCAGCGCGTTGACCCGGGCGAGGGCGTCCTCGTCGGGATCGCTCCCGAGCAGCTCCGCCCGTACGAGGGTTTCCACGTCGCCGCGCAGGGCCCGGAAGGCGGCGACCCAGTCGGCCCCCACCCGGGCGAGCGGCGTCCGGTCGGGCACCAGCCCGGCCCCGGCGAGCCACAGCCGCAGCTCGTCGCCGTCCCGGATCCACTCGTGCGGGGTGAAGGTGGCCACCAGGTCCAGGCAGACCCGCCCGGAATCGAACCGCATGCCGTCAGCCTCCCGTCGTGGGGTGCCGTACCAGATTGCCCCCGGGCGGGTCACAGCGGAAGCCCCCGAACCGGTACGGTCCGGGCCGCTCCGCGGCCCCCTGGGGCTCCGCCCCAGACCCCGCGCCTCAAACGCCGGCGGGGCTGGATTTCGCCGGCGCCGTCCGCAGGCAATCTCAGCCTCGCCGGCGTTTGAGTCGCGGGGGTCCGGGGGCAGCGCCCCCGGCAACGGCGCCGCGCGCCCCGCATCACCGCACCGCACCCCGCCTAAGGGGCCGGCGGGTCGTCGTGCAGGAGGCGCTGGAAGAGGCGGTGGTCCCGCCACGCACCGTTGATGTGGAGGTAGCGCGGCGCGAGGCCGTACCGCTCGAAGCCCGCCTTCGCCAGCACCCGCTGCGAGGCCAGGTTGTCCACCAGCGTCCCGGCCTCCACCCGGTGCAGCCCGATCTCGTCGCGGGCGGCCCGGCAGACCTCCTCCAGCGCCGCGGTGGCCAGCCCCTTGCCGTGCCAGGCGGGGTCGACCCAGTAGCCCACGCCTCCGCTGCACAGCGGCCCGCGCACGATGTTGCCGAGGTTGATCGCGCCGACGGGCGCACCCGTGGCCGTCTCCACGAACACGTACGGGACGATCCGCCCCGCCTCCCGCTCGGCGAGGACCCCCTCGATGCGTTCCCGCTGCCCCTGCTCCGTGTAGTACGCGTCCGACCGGATCGGCTCCACGTACGCCATGAACGCCCGGTTGCGCGCGAACGCCTCGGCCAGCCCGGCGGCGTCGCCGAGCGCGAGGCCCCTCATCTCCACCCCGTCAATGATCATCCCGGCACGCTAGCCGAGGACGCCCCTGGCCGTCACGGCGTCCACGGGAAGCTCCCCGTACTTGGCGTCGCCGCCCGCGTCCAGCGACAGCCGGTAGCCCCGCTTGACCACCGTCTGGATCAGGTTCGGCGCCCCCAGCGCCGCCCTCAGCCGGGCCATCGCGGTCTCCACGGCGTGCTCGTCGCGCCCCGCGCCCGGCAGGGCCCGCAGCAGCTCCGCGCGGGACACCACCCAGCCGGGCCGCCGGGCCAGCGCCCGCAGCAGGGCCATCCCGGCCGGCGGCACCGGCCGCAGCACGTCGTCCACCAGGACCGCGTGCCCCCGCAGCTCCACGCGGTGCCCGGCCACCGGCAGCACCCGGGCCCGGCCGGGCAGCTCCTTGCAGAGCAGCTGCACCAGCGGGCCCAGCCGGAACCGTTCCGGCTGCACCGTGCCCACCCCGTGCGCCTGCAGCGGCAGCGCGGTCACCGGACCGACGCACGCGGTCAGCAGCCTGCCGCGCAGCGCGTCCAGTACGGCCTCCAGTACGCCCCGCTCCTCGGCGCGGGACAGCAGCGAGGCCGCCGCCGGCGCCGAGGTGAAGCTGACGGCGTCCACGCCCCCGACGACCATCGCGTCCAGCAGCCGGTCCAGCGGCCCGAGGTCTTCCGGCGCCATCCACCGGTACACCGGGACGACCACCACGTCGGCCCCGCCGGCCCGCAGCGCCTCGACGAAGCCGGGCAGCGGCTCCCCGTGCAGCTGGAGCGCGATCCGCCTTCCGGCCACCCCCGCCGACAGCAGCCGCTGCAGTACCTCGGCGAGCGATTCCGAGTCCGGGGACCAGGTCTCGACGAGCCCGGCGGCCCGGATGGCCCCCTTCACCTTCGGTCCGCGCGCGAGCAGTTCGGCGGCCCGCAGCCGCTCCAGCAGCTCCTCCCCGACCCCCCAGCCGTCGGCCGCCTCGATCCACCCCCGGAAGCCGATGGCGGTGGTGGCCACGACCACGTCCGGTGCGCGGCCGATCAGTTCCCTGGTGGCGGCCAGCAGCTCGCTGTCGTCGGCGAGCGGCACGATCCGCAGCGCCGGCGCGTGCAGCACCGCCGCTCCGCGCCGCCGCAGCAGCGCGATCAGCTCGTCCGCCCGCCGGGCGGCGGTCACCCCGACGGTGAAGCCCGCGAGGGGACCGGTGTTCGTGTCGTCCATCGTGACCTGCCTAGTGACGCAAGGGGGGCGGTACGGGTGGACCGAGCCTGTCAACTCGGCGTGTCGGACTCGGTTCACCTGTATTTCGCCCGGGTTACACCGACGTGAGCTGCGGTTTCGTCTCGACCCCGGTGGTCTGGATCACCGCGGCCGCCGGCCGGCGAAGGTATACCGCCCACGTCACCGCGCAGCACACGGCGTAGAAGGCGAGGAAGGTGACGAAGGCCGCCGTGCCCGAGCCGGAGGTGAGGAACGCCTCCCGGAAGACCAGGTTGATGCCCAGCCCGCCGAGCGCCCCGACCGCCCCGATCAGGCCCATGGCGGCCCCGGAGAGCCGCCGCCCGTAGGCCGCCGCGGTCTCGCCGCTCATCCCGCGCGCCAGCGCCTTCGCCTGGAAGATGCCCGGGATCATCTTGTACGTCGACCCGTTGCCGAGCCCGCTCAGGACGAACAGCGCCACGAACCCGACGAGGAAGACCGGCAGCGAGGACCGCTCCGAGGCGAAGACGACCACTCCGGTCGCCGCCGCCATCGCCACGAACGTGCCCAGGGTGATCCGCGCCCCGCCGAACCGGTCCGCCAGCGCGCCGCCCACCGGCCGGATCAGCGAGCCGAGGAGCGGTCCGATGAAGGTCAGCGAGGCGGCCTGCAGCGGGGTGCGGCCGAACTGGGTCTGGAGCACCAGCCCGAAGGCGAAGCTGTAGCCGATGAAGGAGCCGAACGTCCCGATGTAGAGGAACGCCATGATCCAGGTGTGCGCGTCCTTGAGGGACTCGCGGACCGCGCCGGTGTCGTTGCGCACGGGCGCCAGGTTGTCCATCCGCGCGGCCGCCAGCACCGCCGCGATCACGATCAGCGGGATGTAGGCGGCGAGCAGGAGCCGCGGGTGCGTGGCTCCGGCGGTGGCGATGACCAGGAGTCCGGCCAACTGCACCACGGGCACGCCGATGTTGCCGCCGCCGGCGTTCAGGCCGAGGGCCCAGCCCTTCTTGCGCAGCGGGAAGAAGGCGTTGATGTTGGTCATGGAGGAGGCGAAGTTGCCGCCGCCCACCCCCGTGAGGGCCGCGACGAGCAGGAAGGTCCCGTACGAGGTGCCGGGCTCCATCACCACCAGGGCGGCCACCGTCGGCGCGAGCAGCATCAGCGCGCTGAAGACGGTCCAGTTCCGGCCGCCGAAGCGGGCGACGGCGAAGGTGTACGGCACCCGCACCAGCGCGCCCACGACGGTCGCCGTCGCGATCAGGAAGAACTTTGCGGCGGGGTCGATGCCGTATTCGGGCCCCATGAAGAGGACCATCACGGACCAGAGCGACCAGATGGAGAAGCCGATGTGCTCGGAGAGCACGGAGTAGACGAGGTTGCGGCGGGCGGTCCGCTCCCCCGTCTCCTTCCAGAAGGTCTCGTCCTCGGGATCCCACTGCTCGATCCAGCGGCCTCCCCTGCGCGGTGCGGTCGTACTGGTCATCACACGCCTCCACAGCTGTCGCGTCCGTGGTGACGACCGTAGGAAGGGCGCGTTTCGGCCTCGGTCCCCGCCGGATGACCGCCGGGAAACCTTGGTCTCACCCACCGCCCGGGCCGTGTGTGAGCCGTGCGGGCAGACGGCTGCCGGGCGGCTGTTCGAGCCATCCCCGCTCGGCCGCCAGTTCGGCGGCCGCGGCAAGCAGGGCGTCCAGCCCGGGGTGGCGCAGGCCCTCGCGCCACACCATCGACAGCGGTGACAGCGGCACCGGATCGGTCAGCGGCAGCTTCACGCATCCCGGCATGTCCAGGAAGTCCACGGTCGCCAGCACCGGATTTCGGGTCTTGGCCATGACCCGGCGGAACTCGTCCTTGCCCACGGCGACCGGCGCGGGCGGCGCCATGAGGATCCCCCGCCCGGCGAACAGCTCGCGCGCCAGCCCCGTCCACTCCAGCGTCCGCGGGTTCCCGGCGCCCACGTACACGGTCTCCCCGGCGAGCGCGTCCAGCGGTACGGACGCCTGCCCGGCCAGGGCGTGCCCCTCGGGCAGCAGCACGGCGAGCGGCTCGTACCGTACGGGGCTGCGCGCGAGCGGCGCCCGCAGCACCGGGTCCAGTCCGTCGGCGTACCCGAAGGAGACGTCGAGCCGCCCGGCCGCGATCTCGGCGGCGGCGTGGGTGAGCCCGCTCTCGAAGCGGGCCATCAGCTCGCAGTCCGGGGCGAGTTCGCGGGCCCGCTCCAGGACCGTGCGGCCGGTGCCGGGCCCGTCGGTGTTCAGGTCGACGAGCAGCGGGCGGGGCTCGGCGTTCCGGCCGAAGGCGGCGGCCAGCTCCTCGTGCGCGCGCAGCACGCGCCGGGCCGGCGGCAGCAGCCGCTGCCCGTCGGCGGTCAGCTCCACCTGCCGGGTGGTCCGTACGAACAGCGAGGTGCCCAGGACCTGTTCGAGCCGCCGGATGTCGCGGCTGAGCGCCTGCTGGGCGACGTAGAGGCGGGCGGCGGCGCGGGTGAAGTGCAGTTCCTCGGCGGCCGCGACGAACCCGCGCAGCAGCCGGGGGTCCACATCACGGGGCATCATCCCCGGAGACTAACAACAAATCCGGGTGAATGGCCTCGGAACAGGTGTTGGACCGGGGCGGGGAGGCGGCCCGAGGCTTTTCCCATGCCCGCCTCGACCACGACCACCGCCCGTGCGCCCCGCATGACCGTCACCGGCAACACCCTCGTCCTCGCCGCCGCGCCCGCGCGTTCCGCCCGCTCCCCCCGGCCGGGCCGGGGGCCCCAGGGCCCGTACCGCCGCCTGTTCGCCCTGCCCGGCGCCCGCGGGTTCACCGCCGGGAACCTGCTCGCCCGGCTCCCCATGGGCATGTTCGGCGTCAGCGCGGTCATGATGATCGCCGGCCAGCGCGGCTCGTACGCCCTCGCCGGCGCGGTCACGGCGACCGGCCTGGCCGCCACGGCGCTGGTCGCACCCTGGACCGCCCGGCTGATCGACCGCCACGGCCAGGCCCGGATCGCCGTCCCGGCCACCCTGATCGCGGTCCTCGGCTCGCTGGCCCTGATCGCGTGCGTCCGTACCGGGGCCCCCGCCTGGACCCTCTTCGCCGCGTACGCCGCGACCGCCACCACCCCCAACATCGGCGGCATGTCCCGCGCCCGCTGGACCCACCTGCTGCGCGACTCCCCGGCCTCGCACCACACGGCGATGTCCTTCGAACAGGCCGCCGACGAAATGTGCTTCATGCTCGGCCCGGTCCTGGCGGCCTTCCTCTGCGGCGCCGTCTTCCCCGAGGCGGGCACCCTCGCCGCCGCCGCCCTGCTGCTCACCGGCATGCTGGTCTTCACCTCCTGCCGCTCCACCCAGCCCCCGGTCACGGCGGCGCCCCGGCGCGGCTCACCGCTGCGCGCCCTCGGCCCGCTGCTGCCCCTCTTCCTCATCACGGGCGTGATCTTCGGCTCGATGGAGATCGCCTCGATCGCCCACCTCGACGCCCGGGGGCTGGGCGCCGCCTCCGGCCTGGTCCTGGCCCTCCAGGCGGCGGGCTCCTGCGCGGCCGGTCTGCTCTACGGCACCCTGCGCCCCCGCTCGTTGAAGGCCTGCGTGTGCGCCCTGGCCGTCCTCATGGCCCTCCCCTGGGCCGCGGCGGCCACCGGCTCGCTGCCCGCACTCGCCTGCGCGCTCCTGCTGGCCGGCATGGCCACCGCCCCGACGATGGTCACGGCGATGTCCCGGGTCCACGCCCTGACCCCCGAGGGACGCCTCAACGAGGGCATGACCCTCGCGGTCACCGCCATCTTCGCGGGCATCGCGGTCGGCGCGGCCGCCACCGGCTGGGCCGTGGAGAACGTGGGCCCGACCGCCGCCTATGCGGTGCCCACCACGGCCGCGCTGCTCGCCCTCGCGACGACCGTGCCGGGCCGATTCATGCGGCGGCCGAGTGATCATGCCCGCGTGGTACGCACGGCGGCCGCGCGCGATCCGCAATAACTGGGGGTGCCTTCCCCAGCGCCCTTCCCTTTGCGGAGGAACACCCCTTGCTGTCTGCTTCCCGCTCCCTGTCCGCGGCCCTGATCGTCGCGGCCGTCACCGCCGGCGCCCTGGTGCCCGCGACGCCGGCCCTCGCCGACTCGACGCTCCGGTTCTCCCAGCCCTACGTACCCTCGATCGCCCCCGGCAAGACGGGCCGCGTCGTCATCGCCGCCCTGGGCGGGACGGAACCGGCCGTCAGCGGAACCTTCCGCATCGCCGCTCCGGACCGGACGACCTTCCCGGAGACCCGCTTCTACTGGAACGGCCGCCGCGCCGCCGCTCCCTGTACGCGGTCGGCCGACGCCCGGCTGCTGACCTGCGACGCCGGAACCCGCGCCGGCTTCCAGTTCCCCGCGGAGGCGCAGACCCAACTGGGAGTGTCCGTACGGGTCGACGCGGACGCCCCGGAAGGAACGACGCTGACCGGCGGCGAGTGGGCGACCGACGTCCACGCGCCCGCCCTGTTCGCCGTCGCCACCGCGGTGGCCGGCCCCAAGGGCGACAAGGGAGACGACGGGCACGACGGCAAACCGGGCCACGACGGACGGCCCGGGCACAAGGGCAAGCCCGGCCCCAAGGGCGACAAGGGCGACAAGGGGGAGCGCGGCGAGAAGGGCGACGCGGGCCCCCGGGGCGAACGCGGCGACACGGGCAAGAACGGCGCCGCGGGACCCGCCGGCCCCCGCGGACCGAAGGGCCCGCAGGGACCCGTCGGACCTCAGGGGCCCCGGGGGCCACAGGGCGAACAGGGCCCGTCCCAGGGGCCGAAGGGCGACCCGGGCAGGCCCGGCCCCAAGGGACCGCAGGGGCCGAAGGGCCACAAGGGTGACCAGGGGAGGCCCGGCCAGCAGGGACCGAAGGGGCCCCAGGGGCCGAAGGGCCCGAAGGGCGACACCGGCAAGCCCGGCGACTGCAAGTGCGGCGGCGGCCACCACGACACCCCGAAGGCCAAGATCGTCACCCCCGGCAAGGGCCTCGGCGTCCGCTCCGGCCCCGGCACCCACTACAAGCAGCACGGCAAGATCCCGACCGGCACGGTGGTCGCGCTCCAGTGCAAGGTCAACGGCCAGAACGTCGAAGGCAATTCGATCTGGTACAAGCTCGCCGACGGCAGCGGCTGGATCTCCGCCCGCTACGCCCTGAACCTCAACAAGGTGCCGTTCTGCTGACGCCAACCAGCCGGGCATGACGAAGGCCCCGCAGCCGAGAAGCTGCGGGGCCTTTGCACACTCGCACCAGTTTTTCAGTACCAGTCCCGTACCGCAGACTCGTACAAGTCAGAGAGGAGCGGACACCATGTCCATAAGCGCCAGCGAAGCCAGGGCGACCCTGCTTCCCCTGATCGAGCGCGTCAACACCGACCACACCCCGGTGCGCATCACCTCAAAGAGCGGTGACGCCGTCCTGATGTCCGCCGACGACTACGACTCCTGGCAGGAGACCGTCCACCTTCTGCGCTCCCCCGCCAATGCCCAGCAGCTGATGGAAGCTGTCGCACGCGACCGGGAGGGCGCGTCCACGTTCATGAAGACACTGGATGAGCTGAGGGAGCTGGCCGGAGGCGAGGAGTGAGGAGTGTCCACTTCGCAACCCGGGTGGGATTGTTCCAGACATGACGAAGGCCCCGCAGCCGAGAGGCTGCGGGGCCTTTGCCCACATGGGATGAGTGGAGATGGCGGGAATCGAACCCGCGTCCAACGGTGCAGAAGCAGGGCTTCTCCGAGCGCAGTCCGCTGCGCTTTTCTCAGCCCCGGAGATCACACGGACAAGTCTCCGACGGGCTCAGTCACTGTTTGGTTTCCCTCCAACCCCCGTGACCGGGGCTAGAGGTTTAGATCCCTAATTGACGCCAGGATCCGGACCGGGACCACTTCCGGGCTGACGCTCCTCACAGAGGCTTCAGCTCACTGTTATTAGGCAGCGAGGGTGAAGCGGGAGTTATCGCTCTTGGAGTTGGCGATTATTGTTTGCGACATGTGGTTTGCGAGATCATTGCCGCTTCCTCGGCTCGCTTCCCCTGCATCGACATCCGCTGTCGAAACCGATCATCCCCATGTTTTTTTAACAATGTGCTCCACCCGCAAGCGGGGGGTGCTGACGCCATGGTACGCGAAGTGGACCACCGCGTGCCAGGAGATTAAACCGTACCCCGCTGACGGCGGCGAATCGCCGAGATCGTCCGGTTCGTCTCGCGGGTGTCCTGCTTCTCCCGCATGGTCTGGCGCTTGTCGTACTCCTTCTTGCCCTTCGCCAGCGCGATCTCGACCTTCGCTCGGCCGTCCTTGAAGTACAGCGACAGGGGCACGATCGTGTGACCCGTCTCCTCCGACTTGCGCTCCAGCTTGTCGATCTCCTCCCGGTGCATGAGGAGCTTGCGCTTGCGCCGGGCGCTGTGGTTGGTCCAGGTGCCCTGGCTGTACTCCGGCACGTGCACGTTGTAGAGCCAGGCCTCCCCGCCCTCCACCGACACGAAGCCGTCCACCAGCGAGGCCCGGCCCTGGCGCATGGACTTGACCTCGGTCCCCGTGAGCACGAGACCGCACTCGTAGGTGTCGATGATCGTGTAGTCGTGCCGCGCCTTCTTGTTCTGGGCGATCAGCTTGCGCCCTTTTTCCTTAGCCATAGTGCGGTCATTTTCGCACTATGGACCCACCCCGAGGCCACCCAATACCGTGACGGCCCGTTCCTCGACCCGGTCGCCCGCCGCCACGTCCGGCGTGATGCCGCTGCCGTCCAGGCTGCGGCCCGCCGGCGTGCGGTACGTGCCCACCGTCAGCTCGGCCACCGAGCCGTCCGGGAGCTCGGTCGGCATCTGCACCGAACCCTTGCCGAAGGTCCGGCTGCCGACCGCCACCGCCCGGCCCCGGTCCTGGAGGGCGCCCGTCACCAGCTCGGCCGCACTCATCGTGCCGCCGTCGACGAGGGCCACCAGCGGCCGGGCCGTGTCCCCGCCCGGGGCCGCGTGCAGGACGCGCTGGTCGCCCCGTACGTCGTACGTCGCCACGAGCCCGCCGTCCAGGAAGGCTGAGGCTGCCGTGACCGCCTCGGCGACCAGCCCGCCCGGATTGCCGCGCAGGTCGAGCACCACCCCGGCGCCGGGCGGTGCCGCGCGGACGGCTGCCCTGACCCGCTCGCCGGAACCGCGGGTGAAGGAGATGACCTTGATGACGGTGACGCCGTCCGCGCGCTGGCGTACGGTCACCGGCTCGGTGCGCAGCTGCTCGCGGCGGACGGTCTCGGTGAGGTCGGCGCCGTCCCGGCTCAGGTTCAGCACCACGGGGGTGCCGGCCGCGCCGCGCAGCAGGGCGACCACGTCGGTCACGGTGAGGCCGGTGACGGCGTGCCCGTCGACGCTCAGCAGCCGGTCCCCGGCGCGCAGGCCGGCCCGTGCGGCGGGGCTGCCGGGCTGGACCTTGTCGACCTTGATCACGCCGTCGTGGGCGCGCCCGGCCCAGACCCCGACGCCGGTCCAGTGACCGTCGAGGCCCTCGGCGAAGGCGGCGTACTCGCCCTGGTCGTAGACGGTGCCCCAGCGGTCTCCGCTGCGGCTGACCACGTCCTGGGCCGCCTTCTTGCCCGACTTCCCCTCGGCCACGGCCTCGGCGGCGGCGCGGGCCACCGCGTCGCGGTCGGCGGTGCCCGCCTCACGGGGGGCACCGGAAGCGGGGAGGTCCGTACGGACCGCGGCGGCCGCGGCGGCCGCGGCGGCGTCCTCGCGGTCCCAGCATCCGGTTAAGGCACCGGTGGCGACGGCGGCGAGGAAGGCCAACGTCAAAACGGCCCCGCGACGCAGGTCGCGGGGCCGGAGACAGAAGGCGGGCAGACCCGGCATGGCGCCGAGTCTAGGACAAGCCCCGCTCCGGTACGGATGGTTGGCCGGACCGCTAGCGGGGCGCTTGTCACACCTTCAGGTACTTGCGCAGGGCGATGAAGGCGGCCATGGAGGGCATCAGGAGGCCGATGAACAACACGTACGGGAGCTTGGCCAGCACCGATCCCCAGCCCATGAAGTCGATCAGCTGGATCTTGTCCCGCAGTCCGACGCCGTGGTCGATCACGAAGTACTGCCCGGAGACGAGCATGGCGCAGGCGAAGAGCGCGCCGATGAGGCCCGCGACGGCGGCCTCCATGATGAAGGGGACCTGGATGTAGAAGCTGGACGCACCCACCAGCCGCATGATCCCGGTCTCCCGCCTGCGGCTGAACGCCGAGACGCGCACGGTGTTGACGATCAGCAGCAGCGCCACGATCAGCATGATCAGCATGATCGCGATGGCGGCGATGTTGAGGTAGTTGAGGATCCGGAAGAGGTCGTCGATCGCCTGGCGCTGGTCGTCGACGGTGTGGATGCCGTCGCGGCCCACGAAGGCGGAGGTGACCACCTTGTACTTCTCCGGGTTCTTGAGCTTGACCCGGAAGGACTCCTGCATCTGGTCGGGCGTGATGGAGGAGGCCAGCGCGGTGTGGCCGTACTGCTCCTGGTAGTGCTTGTACGCCTCGTCGGCCGACTCGTAGGCCACCGACTTGACCAGGGACATCTGCTTGAGCTCGGACTCGATCTGCTTCTTCTGCTCGTCGGTCACGGCGCCCTTGCCGCAGACCGTGACCCCCGTGGCGCCCGATTCCTTGGCCTTGGCCGCGGCCTCACCGGCCTCCTGGGCGTCCTGCTTGTTGCAGAGGTAGATCGAGATGTTGGCCTTGTCGTACCAGTAGCCCTTCATCCTGCTCACCTGCTCGCTCATGAGCAGGGAGCCGCCGAACAGGGCCAGTGACAGGGCCACCGAGATGATGACCGCGAAGGTCATGGTGAGATTGCGACGGAGGCCGACGCCGATCTCCGACATGACGAACTGGGCGCGCATGACGTCTCAAGGGCCTTTCAGTGCTGGTAGCCGTAGACGCCGCGCGACTGGTCGCGTACGAGTCGGCCCTGTTCGAGTTCGATGACGCGCTTGCGCATCTGGTCCACGATCTGCTGATCGTGCGTCGCCATGATCACGGTGGTGCCGGTCCGGTTGATCCGGTCCAGCAGCTTCATGATCCCGACGGAGGTCTGCGGGTCGAGGTTGCCGGTGGGCTCGTCCGCGATCAGCAGGGCGGGGCGGTTGACGAAGGCGCGGGCGATGGCCACGCGCTGCTGCTCACCGCCGGAGAGCTCGCCGGGCATCCGCTCCTCCTTGCCGCCCAGACCGACCAGTTCGAGGACCTGCGGGACGGCCTTGCGGATCTCGCCCCGCGGCTTGCCGATGACCTCCTGCGCGAAGGCCACGTTCTCGGCCACCGTCTTGTTGGGCAGCAGGCGGAAGTCCTGGAAGACGGTCCCCAACTGGCGCCGCATCTGCGGGACCTTCCAGTTGGAGAGCTTGGCGAGGTCCTTGCCCAGGACGTGCACCTGGCCGTGGCTCGCCCGCTCCTCGCGCAGCAGGAGGCGCAGGAACGTGGACTTGCCGGAGCCGGAGGAGCCGACCAGGAAGACGAACTCGCCCTTCGCGATGTCGAGGGAGACTTCTCTGAGTGCGGGACGGCTCTGCTTCGGGTAGGACTTGGAGACACTGTCGAATCGGATCACGGGTGCACCACGGTCGCCGGGAGTAGGTGTGCGTGACCATACGCGAACGGGCGCGAGGTGTGGACCCGGCATCCGGACTTGCCCGATTTATCCCGGGGTCATGGGGGGTCCTGAGCGTGATTGCCCGGACGGGCCGCGCCGAATGTCGGCGAAGCTGGCACAGTGGTAGGGGGAACGGTCTGGTTCCCCACGCCGTTATAGGCATCGACACGACCGAGGGGACGAGAGGAGGAGCGCATGACATATGACCGGCTCGTGTGCGCGAACTGCGCCGCACCCGTCAGCCAGGGCCGCTGCCCGGTGTGCCGGGCGAACCGGGAGCGCCTCCAGCAGCAGGAGGGCCCCTTCTCCGGCCTGAACCCCGTGGCCCTCATCGTGCTCATGGTGGTCCTCGTGGCCGCTCTGGTACTGGTGGCCCAGCAGACCGCCTAGTCGCGGTGCCCGCGGTCTCCGTGCCGCGTACCGATCACACTCGAACACGAGGGCCCGGACACCATCGGTGTCCGGGCCCTCGTGTGTTGCGTCTGCGCGCGCTCCGCGTGATGTGGTCTGCGTTACGCGGTCTGCTCCTGCTGCTTGCGCCAGCGGATCCCGGCCTCCAGGAAGCCGTCGATCTCGCCGTCGAGCACCGCCTGCGGGTTGCCGACCTCGAACTCCGTCCGCAGGTCCTTGACCATCTGGTACGGGTGCAGGACGTAGGAGCGCATCTGGTTGCCCCAGGAGCTTCCGCCGTCCTTGAGGGCGTCCATCTTGTCCTTCTCCTCCTGGCGGCGCCGCTCGAGCAGCTTGGCCTGGAGGACGTTCATCGCGCTGGCCTTGTTCTGGATCTGCGAGCGCTCGTTCTGGCAGGACACCACGATGCCGGTCGGGATGTGCGTGATGCGCACCGCCGAGTCGGTGGTGTTGACGCCCTGGCCGCCGGGGCCGGAGGCGCGGTACACGTCGACGCGCAGCTCGGCCTCGTCGATCTCCACGTGGTCGCTGGTCTCGACGACCGGGAGCACCTCGACGCCCGCGAAGGAGGTCTGGCGGCGGCCCTGGTTGTCGAAGGGCGAGATCCGCACGAGGCGGTGGGTGCCCTGCTCGACGGAGAGGGTGCCGTAGGCGTACGGGGCCTTGACGACGAAGGTGGTCGACTTGATGCCGGCCTCTTCCGCGTACGAGGTCTCGTAGATCTCGGTGGAGTAGCCGTGGCGCTCGGCCCAGCGCAGGTACATCCGCTGGAGGCGCTCGGCGAAGTCGGAGGCGTCGACGCCGCCGGCCTCGGCACGGATGTTGACCAGGGCCTCGCGCTCGGCGTACTCGCCGGAGAGCAGGGTCCGGACCTCCATCTCGTCCAGCGCCTTGCGGACGGAGACCAGCTCGCTCTCCGCCTCGGCGAGGGTGTCCGCGTCGTCCATCTCCTGGGCGAGCTCGAAGAGCACCGCGAGGTCGTCGATGCGACCGCGCAGGGTCTCGGTCTTGCGCACCTCCGCCTGGAGGTGCGAAAGCTTGCTCGTGATCTTCTGAGCTGCCTCCGGGTCGTCCCACAGGGACGGCGCGGCGGCCTGCTCCTCGAGCACGGCGATATCTGCCCTCAGCTTGTCGAGGTCCAGGACGGCCTCGATCGACCCCATGGTCGAGGAGAGGGACTTCAGCTCTTCGGAAACATCGACGACTGCCACGGGTCCAGCGTAGCCGGTCCTCGGACAACGCCGTCCGGGCAGGCCGGATCACCCGTACTGATGACGGCTCGCACGGGCGTACGCTCACCCTATGACCGTTCTCCTCGTCAAGCGCCGCCATGTGGACCACATGCGTGTCACGACGACGAGCTGTCTGCCGCCGGACCAACCCCAAGCCTGATCCACCCCGATCCGACTTGGTCCTGTACGCGGCTCACGCGGTCCCGGCACCATCCCCGCCGGCGACCCTCCCCGCCCGCGGCCCCCGACACCACAAGGGGAACAGGACCCCGTGACATCCGAAACGGAGCCGTCATGCCGTCCGCGCACACTCTCCCCGTCCTGGACCTGTCCCAGGCCGACGACCCGGCCCAGCGGGCCGACTTCCTGAAGCAGCTGCACGCAGCCGCCAGGGACACCGGTTTCCTGCACCTGACCGGGCATGGCGTGACCGCCGCCGAGAGCGCCCGCATCCTGGACCTGACCAGGGCCTTCTTCTCCCTCCCGGAGGCCGACCGGCTGGCCGTGAGCAATCTGAACTCCCCGCACTTCCGCGGCTACACCCGGATCGGCCACGAGCTGACCGGTGGGGCCTCCGACTGGCGGGACCAGCTGGACGTCGGCGCCGAGCGCCCCGCGCCGGCGGTGGGGCCGGACGACCCGGCGTACCTGTGGCTGGAGGGCCCCAACCAGTGGCCGGCCGCCCTGCCGGAGCTCCGCACGGCGGTCCTGGACTGGCAGTCCCGGCTCGCGGCGGTGGCCCACCGTCTGCTCCAGGAGCTCCTCACCTCGATCGGCGCCCCGGCGGACTTCTTCGACGAGGCCTTCGCGGACCGCCCCCATCTGCACACCAAGCTGATCCGCTACCCGGGGTCGGCCCCGTCCGGCGCGGACCAGGGCGTCGGCGCGCACAAGGACTACGGCTTCCTGACCCTGCTGCTGCAGGACTCGGTGGGAGGCCTCCAGGTCGTCCGCGACGGGGGCTACGTGGACGTGCCGCCGCTGCCGGGCGCGTTCGTGGTGAACCTGGGCGAGCTGCTGGAGATCGCGACCGAGGGCTACCTGACGGCGACCGACCACCGGGTGGTCAGCCCGCCGGGTGCGGTGGAGCGGTATTCGGTCCCGTTCTTCTACAACCCGCGCCTCGACGCGGTCGTCGACACGGTCCCGGGCGACTACCTGCGCTCGGCGCCGGGCATCGCGCACGACGCGTCGAACCCGCTGCACGCCGAGTACGGCCGCAACGAGCTGAAGGGCTGGGTCCGCGCGCACCCGGCCGTGGCGCGGCGCTGGCACCCGGAACTGGTCGGCGTCTAAACGGGGCTCCGCCCCGCACCCCGCCGGGGCTCCGCGCCCGCACCCCTACGGCGCTCCGCGCCCGCGCCTCAAACGCCGGCGGGGCTGGAAAACCCAGCCCCGCCGGCGATCTTTCCAGCCTCGCCGGCGTTTGAGGCGCTCTTCCAGCCCCGCCGGCGTTTGAGGCGATCTTTTGAGCCTCGCCGGCGTTTGAGGCGCGGGGTCTGGGGCGGAGCCCCAGGAGGCCGGGCCGCAGGCTACGGGACCCGCGGGACCGACTGCTTGCTGTCCTGGGGTGGGGGCTCATCGCCCCCGGAGAAGGCCAGCCAGCCGCCCAGGCCCACGGCGGCGGCCAACGCCACGGCACACACGGACAGCACCAGCCGCCGCTTGCGCGCAGCCTCCGCCCGGTGCCGGGCCGCGCCCGGCCGGTGCCCGCCGGCCGGCCGCGGGACCCGCGCCGTGCCCAGCGCCCCGCCCGCCAGCTCGTCCGGCCCCGGCACCCGCATCGAGGTGTGGGTGTCACGGTTGGAGTCCGTCGCGGACCCCGGCACCAGCGGGACCACGCCCCGCCGCCGTACCGGATCGGCGGCCGGCTCCTCCGAGGGCTCGGGGTCCGGTTCCGCGTCGTCCGGCTCGTCCACGTCCAGCGGCGGCATGCCGGCCAGCATCGGCAGCATGTCCCGCAGCCGGACCGACAGCTCCGAGGCCCGCAGCCGCGAGGCCGGGGCCTTGGCCAGGCACTGCACGATGAGCTGCCACAGCTCGTCGGGGATCCCCGGCAGCGGGACGACCGTCTCGGTCACGTGCCGCCGCAGGACCGCGCCGGGGTGGCCGCCGCCGAAGGGGGTGAAACCGGCCAGCAGCTCGTACAGGACGGTGGCCAGGGCGTATATGTCCACCGCCGCCCGCGGGGGCAGGCCCTCCACGATCTCGGGGGCCAGGTAGTCCGGGGTGCCGATGATCCGGGTCGTGGGGGCCGAGGCCCGGCCCGCGGAGGCCCGCCGGGGCGAGTCGATCAGCTTGGCCACGCCGAAGTCGGTCAGCAGCGCGGGATGCGCGCCGCCGGGGCCGAGCGGGCCCTGCATGTCCAGCAGGACGTTCTCCGGCTTGACGTCCCGGTGGACGACCCCCGCCGCGTGCGCGGCGGCCAGCGCGTCGGCGACGTCCGCGACGATCGCGACGGCCGCCTCGGGGGCGAGCCGCCGCTCGCGGTCGAGGCGCGTGCGCAGGTCCGTACCGCGGACGAGGTCCATGACGAGGGCGAGGTCGTTGCCGTCCACGACGAGGTCGCGGACGGAGACGACGTGCGGATGGTCCAGGCCGAGGAGCGCGCTGCGCTCCTGGACGAACCGTCCGACCAGTTCCTGGTCGGACGCGAGGTCCTCGCGCAGCAGTTTGACGGCGACGGGCCCGTCAGGACCCTCGCCCAGCCACACCGTGCCCGCGCTCCCGCGCCCCAGGATCTGGTGCGCGGTGTACCGGCTGCCGATCTTCCGTGCCACGACTGCTCCCTCAGCGGCTGGCGTACGCACCAAAGCTACGCGGCCGGATGGGCGTTGGAGGCCGCCAGGGGGCCGGATTCGCGGCGACCTTCACTTCTGCGGGCGAAATCACGCCCCAGAAGTCGACAAATCCACGAAGTCGGCGCTACCGGGGTTCCCTTCAGGGCTGGGTGGACCCCGAGGAGCCCGTCGAGCCCGTGGCGTCCCCGACCGTGCCGACCCAGTCGACGACGTCCGAGCCCCAGGTCCACAGCTGGTCCCACCAGCCCCGGCCCGTGCCGACCCACTCCTGGAGCGGGGTGAGCTCCCAGACCAGCCAGCCCGCCACGAAGAACATCAGGATCACGACCAGGCAGCCCTTGAGGCAGCCGAGGCCGGGGATCCGCACCGGGTTGGCGCTGCGGCGGCGCGGCTCGCGCGGCTCCCGGGGAGCCGGCCGCTGCGGCGGCGGAGCCTGCGGGGGCTGCTGCTGCGGCTGGGGCTGGCGGTACTGGGGCTGCTGCGCCTGAGGCTGCTGCTGGTACGGCTGGGGCTGGTGCTGCTGCGGCTGGTAGTGCTGCGGCGGCGGGGGCGGCGCGTACTGCTGCTGGGGCGGCTGCTGCGGCCGGCGGTACTGGGGCTGCTGCGGCTGCTGGTACTGCTGCTGCGGCGGACCCTGCCCGTACGGCTGCTGCTGGGGCTGCTGGGGCCGGTGCTGCGGCGGCGGGGGCGCCTGCCGCTGCGGACGGCGGCGCAGCGGGTCCTCGTTCGGGTCGAGGTACTGGATCTGCGTCTGCTCGTTGCGGTCGCGGGCGGCCTGCATCTGCGACTGCCACGGATGCGGCTGGTCCGGCCGCTGTACGGGGGGCATCACGGAGGTCGGGTCGGCCCCGGGGGTCCCTGTGCTCTGCAGCACCGAGGTGGCGTCGGCCGCGCCGACCGGCGGCATGACGCTGGTCATGGCGTTCGGGTCGTAGGCGCCCGCGGGCCCGCCCGCCCCGGACGGGAGCATCTGGGTGGGGTCCGCGGCGCCCGGGGTCTCGGGGACCGGCGCCGGCGAGGGGTCGGGCGCGAGCAGCGCGCCGACGCCGAGCGCGGCCTCGACCTCGGCGGCCGAGGAGTGCACGCCGATGCCGGCGGCGACCACGCGCAGGCCGCGGGCCAGGCTCACGGCGCTGGGGCGCTCGTTCGGCTCCTTGCGCAGGCAGCGCTCGATGACCGTCCACAGCGGCTCAGGCACGGTCGAGGGGCGCTGCGGCTCCTCGCTGAGGTGGCGGTGGAGCACTTCGAGCGCGTTGCCGCCGGCGAACGGCGGGCGGCCGGTGAGCAGCTCGTAGAGGAGGATGCCGGCGCCGTAGATGTCGACGGCGGAGGTCTGCGGCCGGCCCTCCGCGGACTCGGGGGCGACGTAGGCCGGGGTGCCGACGAACTCGTGGGTGCGGGTCAGGCCCGGGGAGTCGGCGAGGCGGGCGATGCCGAAGTCGGTGAGCATCGGCTTCATCTGGCCGCCGCGCTCGTCGAGCAGCACGTTGGCCGGCTTCAGGTCGCGGTGCACCACGCCGTCGGCGTGGCTGGCGGCGAGCGCGTCCGCGATCTGGGCGGTCAGCAGGCTCGCGGCGACGGGTGTGAAGGGGCCATTCTCGCGGAGGTACTTGTGCAGGTCCGGGCCGTCGATCAGGTCCATGACCAGGGCGAGCAGATCGCCCTCGACGACGAGGTCGCGGGTGCGCACGATGTTGGGGTGGGTCAGGCGCAGCAGGACCGAACGCTCGCGCAGGAAGCGCATCACGATGTCGGGGTCCTGGGCCAGCTCCTCCTTGAGGACCTTGATGGCCACGGTCTCGCCGGGCTGCCCGGCGACCGCCGCCTCCGCGCCGGCGGCCTCCCTCTGGCGTGCACGCCAGACAGTGCCCGTGGCGCCGCGCCCGAGCGGCTCCTCGAGCAGGTACTTGCTGCCGACTGGCCGCACGTCTCGCGCTCCCCTGCTGTCGTCTGCTGTCGTCTTGCTGTGGTCGATCCCCTGATGGGTTTTCCGGCCCACTCTAGGGGGTGTCCCCCGGGAAGACGCCGGTCCCCGGAGGTTGGTTGCCGCACATATGCGCGAAGGGTGATGTTTGCGGGGTATGCCGGAGGCGTTTTTCCCCCTCTTTCCCCGGCTCGCCGTCGGTATCCGGTCGAGGTCCGCCGCGGGCCGTGATCAATCAAGATCATTTATCGGTGGGCCCCGGGCGTGTTGTCCGCGACAGGTGCGAGGATGCACCCGTACGGACGGCACGGGACGGGAGCCCCGCCATCCGGCAGACCTGACCGGACGACGCGTCCGTGCCGGGTGGGGGGCGACCGGGCAGCCATGCCCCGGACCTCCCTGCCGGGCGCACGCACCGCGCAGAAGGGACCGCTGACGGCGATGCAGATCCGGCTGACCGTCCTTGGGTCGCGCAGCGGCCACCAGACCGCGCCCGCCCCCGCGAGTTGTGACGTACTCGTCACCGCACCCGCCGGCACCCCGCTGGCCGCGGTCGCCTCCGGGCTCGCGGCGACCGTCGGCGGGCCCGACACCGGGGGCACGGTCGTGCTGTACGCCGGTTCCGAGCGCCTCGACCTCCAGCGGCGGGTCCTCGGCGAACCGCCCCTCGTCGACGGTGCGGTCCTGGCGCTGCACGCGCCGGTGCCGGACGTCCTGCCCGAGGACGGCCTCGGCGCACCCCAGCTGCACGTGGTCGCCGGACCCGACGCGGGCGGCGTGCACCTGCTGCACAGCGGGCAGATCCGGGTGGGCCGCTCCTCCGACGCCGACGTCCCGCTGGACGACCCCGACGTGTCGCGGATGCACTGCGCCGTGACGGTGATCCGCGACGGACGGGTCGCGGTGGCCGACCTGGACTCGACGAACGGCACCACGCTGGATGGCACCCCCGTGGGACCCCAGCCGGTCGCCCTGCCGCCGGGGGCGCTGCTGCGGGTCGGCGAGTCCACCCTGCGACTGGCGCCCGCGGGCCCGCCCCCGCTGCAGGTGACCCCGGACCTGGAGGGCCACCTCGCCCTCCCCGGCCCCGCCGCGCCCGTCCCCGGGCCGCGCACGCCCGCCTCCGGCACGGCGCCCGACGCCTCCGGCACGAACATCCCGACCGGCACGAACCCCCCGGCAGGTCCGACCGCCCCGGCAGGTCCCGCCGGGCCCGCGGCTGGACCCGCGGGCGGGCCCAGCCTGCCGACCCACCCCGCCCCGACCGGCTCCCCCGCACCCGGCGACAGTCCGACGGACGCCGACGCGCCGTCCGGGCTCCGCCCCGGCGCCCCCGACGCAGGACCGGGCCGCCGCAAGGGGCTCGGGGCATGGGCCCGCAAGTGGGTGCGCGGGGAGGACGTCCCCGAGCCCGCACCGCAGGCCGTGGCCCTCGCCGCCGCACCGGACCCCGACGACCCCGCCGCGCTGCTGCTGGCCGCGATGGGTCCCACCGAGCGCCTGTGGTCCCGTACGCCCGGCCGGCCCGGCCACGCCGCGGCGCTGCAGGTCGGGCTCGGCGCCGGCAGCCGGGTGTCACTGCCCGCCGTCGGCGCCCTCGGCCTGGCCGGCCCGCGGGCCCGGCTGGCCGGGGTCGCCCGCTGGGCGGTCGCCCAGCTGGCGGGGCTGCACGCGCCGGGGCAGCTGGAGATCGTGCTCGTCTCCACCGACCGGGCCCGCCCGCTCGCCGACCGGCGGCGCGACTGGGGCTGGCTCGGCTGGCTGCCCCACGTACGGCCCGCGCACGGCCAGGACTGCCGGCTCCTGCTCGCGTACGACCGCGACCAGGCCGCGGCCCGCACCGGTGAACTGACCCGGCGCCTCGACGACGGTCCGCTCGGCACGCACTGGGCCGCCGCCGACCCCGCGCGCGTGCGGCAGGCGGCCGAGGCCTACGAAGGCCCGTACACGCTCCTCGTCCTCGACGGCGATCCCGGGGCCGGTCCGCTGCGCGACATCACCGGACGGCTCGCCTCGCACGGCCCGGCCGCCGGGATCCACGTGCTCGCGCTCGCCGACGCCCCGGCCGCCACCCCCGCCTCACCGGTCACCGAGACGTACGAGGCCGCGTGCGCGAGCACGCCCGCCTTCCGGGACTGCGGCGCGGTCGCCCTGCTCAGCGGTGACGTGGCCACGGCCGTACGGACCTTCTCGGTCAGCGGCGGCAGGCCGGTCCCGTCCGGGGGCACCGCCACCGCCGACGCCGTCTCCGCCGCCTGGGCCGAGCGCTTCGCCCGCGCCCTGGCGCCCCTGCGCACCGGGGACGGCGGCTCCACCGGGCCCTACCGCACGACCGCGGCCGCCCTGCCCGCCACCGCACGGCTGCTGGACGAGCTGGGGCTGGCCCGGGCCACCCCGGCCTCCCTGATGGCCCGCTGGGCCGCCGCCACCGACCAGGGCCAGGGCAAGGGCGGCCTCGCCGAGATCGTGCTGGGCAGCGGGCGGCGCGGACCCGTCGGCACCGAACTGGTCCACGACGGCCCGCACCTGTTCATCGAGGGACCCGCGGGGAGCGGGCGGACCGAGCTGCTGCGCTCGGTGGCCGCGTCCCTGTCCGCGGGCGCCCGGCCGGACCGGCTCGGGCTGGTCCTCCTCGACGGGGCGGGCGGCGAGCGCGGCGACGGGCTGCTGCCCTGCACCGAACTCCCCCACGTCTCGGCCCATCTGGTCGCCTCCGATCCGCTGCGCATGCGGGAGTTCGCGCAGGCGCTGGGCGCCGAGCTCAAGCGCCGCTCCGAGCTGCTGGACGGGGTGCCGTTCGCCGAGTGGCACGCACAGCGCGAGGTCTCCGACCGGATGGTCGCGCCCCGCCAGCCCACCTCGGGCGAGCTGCGCGGCGACCTCGAACCCCAGCGCACGGGAACGCTCCGGCTGCGCGCCTCCGCCGCCCGCACGGACCCGGCCGGACCGAGCCCGCTGCCCCGCCTGGTGGTCCTGGTGGACGACCTCGACGCGCTGGTCGCGCCGGGGCTCGGCAGTACCGGCCGCCCCGCCGCCGGATCGGTGGTCCGGGCGCTGGAGGCGGTGGCCCGCGAGGGCGCCCGCCTCGGCGTGCACCTGGTGGCCGCCACCGCCCGCCCGGACCGTACGGCGGACACCGGGCCGGCCCGGATGGCCACCCTGCGCGTGGAGCTCGACGCCCCCGACCAGCCGGGCCCCGGCCGCGGCCTGCTCCGGTTCGCGGACGGCCGTACGGTCCCCTTCCAGGCGGGCCGGGTCACCGGCCGGATCCCCCGGACGGCGACCCAGCGGCCGACCGTGGTCCCGGTGGAGTGGGAGCGGATGGGCGATCCGCCGGCCCGCCGCCCGGTCCGTGAGCTGGGCAACGGGCCGACCGACCTCGCGCTGCTGGCCAGCGCCCTGGACCGGGCCTCGCACCTGGTCTCGGCGATACCCGTGCTCTTCCCGCCGTCGCCCTGACCCGCGCGTCCGCCCCCGCGACGCGGTATTGCGGGGGCGCGCGGGTCGGCGTAGACCTTGTGGTCCGGGACACACCACGGGCATCGGGGGCAGAGCCATGCGCAGGCACGGAACGAGCCGCACGACACTCACCTGGACGGCGCTCGCCGCCGCGGGAGCGCTCGCGCTCACCGCGTGCGGGGGCGACGGGGAGAAGGAACCGCAGGCACCCCAGGGCGCCACGGCCTCGCCCCGGGTGGAATTACCGAAACTGACCGGTGAGAAGGTCGAGGTCGCGGCGGTCTGGACGGGCCCGGAGCAGGAGAACTTCACCAAGGTCCTGAAGGAGTTCGAGAAGCGGACGGGAGCCACGGTCACCTTCGTCCCGGCCCAGGACCCGATCGTCACCTTCCTCGGAACGAAGATCGCCGGCGGGGCCCCGCCGGACGTCGCACTGCTCCCGCAGGTCGGGGCGCTGGTCTCGGCGGTGCAGAACAAGTGGGTGCAGCCGGTGGGACCGGAGGCCAAGGCGCAGCTGGACGCGAACTACTCGGCGGGCTGGAAGGACCTCGGCGCGGTCGGGGGCACCCAGTACGGCGTGTACTACAAGGCCGCCAACAAGTCGCTGATCTGGTACAACGCGAAGGCCTTCGAGGCGGCGGGCGTCAAGCCCCCGAAGACCTGGAAGGAACTGATCACCGCAGCCGACACCCTCTCCGCGTCGGGCACCCCGGCCGTCTCGGTGGCGGGCGCGGACGGCTGGACCCTCACCGACTGGTTCGAGAACGTCTACCTCTCCCAGGCGGGGCCGGAGAAGTACGACCAGCTGGCCAAACACCAGATCAAGTGGACGGACGACAGCGTCAAGCAGGCCCTGACCACGCTCGGCGAGCTGTTCGGGCGCAAGGACTTCCTGGCGGGCGGGACCAGCGGGGCGCTGTCCACGGAGTTCCCGAAGTCGGTGACGCAGACCTTCACCGGCGGCGACCGGCCGGCGGCCGCGATGGTCTTCGAGGGCGACTTCGTGGCGGTGAACATCGCGCAGACCGAGGCGAAGGTGGGCACGGACGCCCTCGTCTTCCCGTTCCCTGCGGTCGGCGCGAAGGCGCCGGTGGTCTCGGGCGGTGACGTTGCCGTCGCGCTGAAGCCGTCGAAGGGCGCGCAGGCGCTGCTGACCTTCCTGGCCTCGCCGGACGCGGCGGAGATCCAGGCCCGCGAGGGCGGTTTCCTCTCCCCGAACAAGGCGGTGGACCCGGCGGCCTACCCGAACGACATCCAGCGCGGCATCGCCAAGGCGCTGATCGCGGCGGGCGACGACTTCCGCTTCGACATGTCGGACCAGGCCCCGGCGGCCTTCGGCGGGACCCCGGGCGCGGGCGAGTGGAAGGCGCTCCAGGACTTCCTGGCGAACCCGTCGGACGTGGCGGGCACCCAGGCGAAACTGGAGGCGGACGCGGCCAAGGCCTACGGGAACTGATCCCGGTGAAGGCCCCGTCCCCGTCGGACCCTTCGCCCCCGTCCTCCTCGTCCGACTCCTCGTCCTCGTCCACCTCCTCTGCCGCGTCCGCCGCGTCCGCCGCGTCCGCCGCGTCGGCCCGGTCGCAGGCCTCCCGCGGGCTGTCCGCGGAGGCCCGGCGCCGCCGCCTGATCGCGGCGGCGTTCCTCCTCCCGGCCCTCGTACTGCTGGGCGCGCTCGTCGTGCACCCGATCGGCTACTCCCTCTACCGCAGCTTCTTCGACCGCTCCGGCGGCACGTTCGTCGGCGGCGACAACTACCGCGAGATCCTGAGCGACGACACCATCCGCACCGCCCTGGAGAACACGGCGGTGTGGGTGGTGCTCGCCCCGACCACGGCCACCGCGCTCGGCCTGATCTTCGCGGTGCTCACCGAACGGGTCCGCTGGGGAACGGCGTTCAAGCTGCTGGTGTTCATGCCGATGGCGATCTCGATGCTGGCGGCGGGCATCATCTTCCGGCTCGTCTACGACCACGATCCCGACCGGGGCGTCGCCAACGCGGTCTGGGTCGGGGTCCACGACACCTTCGCCGAGTCCTCGGCCTTCCCCAAGGCCCGCCCGGGCCGGGACTCGCCGCTCGCGGACGCCGGCGGGGGCGCCTTCGTGACCCGCGACCCCGTCCGCGCGGGCACCCCGGTGCTGCTGCCGCTGGTCGGGGTGGCCCCGGAGGCCCTGCCCGAGGGGACGCGGACGGCCGGCAACTCCGAGCCCGTACCGGGCAAGGTCACCGGCACCGTCTGGCAGGACTTCACCCGGGGCGGGGGCGGTGCGACGAACGTGGTCGACCCGACCGAACAGGGCTTCGCCGGGATGCGGATCGAGGCGGTCAAGGACGGCCGGGTGGTCGACACGGCGACGGCCCGCGCCGACGGCACCTTCACCCTGTCCGCGAAGGCCGACGGGGCGCAGCTGCGGCTGCCCGCCGCCAACTTCCGGGAGGCGTACGCCGGGGTGGAGTGGCTCGGCCCGTCGCTGGTCACCCCGGCGGTCATCGGGGCGTACGTATGGATGTGGGCCGGTTTCGCGATGGTGCTGATCGGGGCCGGGCTGGCCGCCGTACCGCGTGAGCTGCTGGAGGCGGCGCGCGTGGACGGGGCGAACGAGTGGCAGGTGTTCCGCCGGATCACCGTCCCGCTGCTGGCGCCCGTCCTCGCGGTCGTGCTCGTCACCCTCGTCATCAACGTCATGAAGATCTTCGACCTGGTCTTCGTGATCGCGCCGGGCGCGGTCCAGGACGACGCGAACGTGCTCGCGCTCCAGCTGTACCGGACCTCCTTCGGCACGGACGCCCATCCGGGGCTGGGCAGCGCCATCGCCGTGCTGCTGCTGGTGCTGGTGATCCCGGTGATGCTCGTGAACATCCGCCGGCTGCGCAAGGAGAGGTCCCGATGAGCCGTTCCGACGCGCCGCCGGACCCGACGGGGGGCACCGGTACCCCGGCCGCGGCGAAGGCCCCGTACGCCAAGGCCCCGTACGCCGCGACCTCGTACGCCAAGGCCTCGTACGCCAGGCTCGCCTCCGCCAAGCTCGCCGCGGGCGCGGTGCGCGTGTTCCTGGTCGCGGCCGCGCTGTTCTGGCTGCTGCCCACCCTGGGGCTGCTCCTCTCCTCCTTCCTCTCCCCCACCGACCTCAACAAGGGCGGCTGGTGGCAGGTGCTGACCGCGCCCTCGCGGCTGACCGCCGGCAACTACGAGCGGCTGCTGGCCAACGACACGATCACCGGCTCCCTCCTGAACACGTTCGCGATCGCGGTGCCGGCCACCCTGCTCGTGCTCGTCCTGGGCTCGTTGGCCGGATACGCCTTCGCCTGGCTGGAGTTCCCCGGCCGGGACTGGCTCTTCCTCGTCGTGGTCGGGCTGCTCGTCGTCCCCGTACAGGTGGCGCTGATCCCGGTCTCCGAACTCTTCGGCACCATCGGGCTGTTCGAGACCACGGCGGGAGTGGTCCTCTTCCACACCGCCTTCGGCCTGCCCTTCGCCGTGTTCCTGCTGCGCAACTTCTTCGCGCAGATCCCGCGCGAGTTGCTGGAGGCGGCCCGCCTGGACGGGGCGGGCGAACTGCGGCTGTTCACGCGGGTGGTGCTGCCGCTCGGCGGGCCGGCGATCGCCTCGCTCGGCATCTTCCAGTTCCTGTGGGTGTGGAACGACATGCTCGTGGCGCTGGTCTTCGCGGACTCGGCCAGCCCGCCGGTCACGGTCGCGCTCCAGCAGCAGGTGCGGCAGTTCGGGAACAACATCGACGTGCTGGCGCCCGGCGCGTTCCTGTCGATGGTGATCCCGCTCGTGGTCTTCTTCGCCTTCCAGCGGCAGTTCGTCTCGGGGGTGATGGCCGGAGCGATCAAGTAGCGGCAGCGGGGGCGGCCGGTCCGGCGCACGCGGGTCGACGCACCCGGCCGGCGCGCCCCCGGCAGGCGCACGCCGGCCGACATGCCACGGCCGACGTGCGCCGTTGACGCTGCGTAACCCGAATGCCACACGCTGCGTAACCCGATCGCCACGCCGGGGGTTCCTGGGCCATATGCCCGCGCCGACCCCTGGATGTGCCGTGCCCCGGTTCAGCGTCATCGTGCCCGCGTACAAGGTCCAGGCCTACCTCCAGGAGAGTCTGGACTCGGTCCTGGCGCAGTCGTACCCGGACCTGGAGCTGATCGCGGTCGACGACGCCTCCCCGGACGCCTGCGGTTCGATCATCGACGAGTACGCGGCGCGGGACCCCCGGGTGACCGCCGTGCACCTGGCGCACAACCTGGGACTGGGCCCGGCCCGCAACGCGGGCCTGGCCCGGGCCACCGGCGACTACCTGCTCTTCCTCGACGGCGACGACACCCTCGCCCCCGGCGCCCTCCAGGCCATCACCGACCGGCTGAAGGCCACCGGCTCCCCCGACGTCCTGGTCTACGACTACGCGCGCGCCTTCTGGTCGGGCGAACTGGTGCGCAACCGCCTCGCGCACCGGCTGTCCGAGGAGGGCCCGGCCAGCTTCCGGCTCGCCGACCGCCCGGCCCTGCTCGCCATGCTGATGGTCGTGTGGAACAAGGCGTACCGCCGCGAGTACGTGGAGCGCGAGGGCCTCGCGTTCCCGCCCGGCTTCTACGAGGACACCCCCTGGACCTACCCGGCGCTGCTGGCCGCGGAGTCCGTCGCCGTCCTGGACCGGGTCTGCGTCCACTACCGCCAGCGGCGCACCGGCTCGATCGTGACCACCTCCAGCCGCCGCCACCTCGACATCTTCGACCAGTACGACCGGGTCTTCGGCTACCTCGCGGGCCGCCCCGAGCTGGAGCGCTGGCGCCCGGCCGTGCACCGCCGGATGGCCGAGCACTTCTGCGCCCTGTACGCCGACCCGCGCCGCCTCCCGCGCGCCGGCCGGGCCGAGTTCTTCGGCCGGGCCTCCGCCCTGCTGCGCCGCTACCGGGCCCCGGGCGGCCGCAGCGCCCTGCCGCTGCCCCTGTCGCGGACCGACCGGGCCCGGCACACCCTGATGCGGCTGGGCACCCGGCGCACGTACCGGCTCCTGTCGGCGCTGCGCGCGGCCGGGCTGGCGCTGGGCCGCACGGCCTCGGCCCTGTGGCGGGGGCTGCGCGAAACGGGCCTGCGCGCGCACTACCGGATCCAGCGCCTCCTCCCCCTGCGCCCGGGGCTGGCGGTCTTCTCCGCGTACTGGCACGGCGGTTACGCCTGCAACCCGGCGGCGATCGAGGCCAAGCTGCGGGAACTGGCGCCGCGGATGCGGACGGCCTGGATCTGCGACCCGGCGCACGCCTCGACGCTCCCCCGGGAGACGGCGGCGCTGCGGCCGGGCTCGGCCGCGTACTGGACCGCCCTGGCCCGGGCCACGTACCTGGTGACGAACGTCAACTTCGACCGCTCCCTGGTCAAGCGGCCGGGCCAGATCCTGCTCCAGACCCAGCACGGCACCCCGCTCAAGCGCGTCGGCCTCGACCTGCAGGACCGGCCGGCGGCCACCCCGACCACGGACTTCGCGGGCCTGCTGCGCGGCGCCGACCAGTGGGACTACCTGCTGTCCGCGAACCGGCACTCCACGCTGGTCTGGGAGAAGGCCGTCCCCTCCGCCTACACCACCCTCGAATACGGCTACCCGCGCAACGACGTCTTCCACCGGGCCACCCAGGCGGACGTCCTCGAACTGCGCGAGCGCCTGGGCATCCCGGCGGGCTCGACGGCGATCCTGTACGCCCCCACCCACCGCGACTACCGGCGCAGCAGGCCGGACCACCTGGACTTCGAGCGGGTCCTGCGCGACCTCGGCCCGCGCTTCACGCTGCTGACCCGCACGCACCTCACGTACGCGGACACCGCCCCCTCGTGGGAGCCGCACCCGCGCCTCCTGGACGTCTCCTCCCACCCCTCGGTGGAGGAACTCTGCCTCGCCTCCGACGCCCTCGTCACGGACTACTCGTCCCTGATGTTCGACTACGCGGCGCTGGACCGGCCGATCGTGATCCACGCGGACGACTGGGAGGCGTACGAGGCGGCCCGCGGCACGTACTTCGACCTGCGGTCGTGCCCGCCGGGCGCGATCGCCCGGACCCAGGACGAGCTGGTGGACATCTTCACCACGGGCCACTGGCAGGGCTCGCGCTCCGCCCAGCTGCGGGCGGCGTTCCGCGCGCGCTTCTGCTCGTACGACGACGGCCACGCGGCGGAACGGGTGGTGCGCCGCGTCTTCCTGGCCCAGCCCACCCCGATCCCGGCCATCCTCCCCCTGGAGGACCGCCACCCGACCCCGGCGGCTCCTGTTGCCACTGCCCCGGACCCGGAGCCGACGCTGGCCCCGCTGACATCGAGCCCGTGGCCGTAGGGGATCAGATTCGACCTCCCCGGGGTCCGCACTCCGACGGCCCCCGGGCCGGCCACCGCGCTCAGCCCGCGTCGAGCGCGTCCAGAATCGTCCCGTCCAGATCGAGCGGGGCTCGCACCAGCGCCTGTTCCACGGTCCCTCTGGCAATGGCCGCCATGTCCACCTCGATGTGGCCGGACCCGTCAAGGCTGAAAGTCCCGCCACGTTCGAACATCAGTATGAGCGGCTCGAAAGGTGACGGCAGGTCCGGGAGGCCGGTGCGGGTGTCCGAGAGGACCGCGAAGTTCAGGGCCCACTTGAGGGTGTCCAGAACGACCGGCTGTTGCAGCCCGATCTTCTCCGCGATGCTCTTCACCAACTCGTCATCGATCCGCGCCGAAGGATCGATGCGCCCGGCGATGTCGAAGAACGGCCACTCCGTGGAACCGGTCGCCCCGGCCCACAACGCTGAGCGCCGCAGGAACTCGCGCATGAGCGCGACGCGCGAACGGGTCCGGTCGAACGAGCCGACCCAGTCGGCCCTTTCGAGCCTCGCCGCGAGGGTCACCGTCGCCGGCCCACCGGCCTTGCCGGCACCCGAGAACGCACCGCCATGACGTTTGATCACGCCGGGGAAGAGCCTGCCTTCAGGCCCGCCACCACCTGGCGGGCCAGGGTGTCCAGTTGGGCGGCCGTCACCGCGTCGCGGACGACGACCTGGCGCCAGTAGAGCGGGCCGATCAGCAGGTCGAGGGCGTGATCCGGGCTGATGCCCGCCGGGAGTTCGCCGCGGGCGACCGCGTCCGCGAGGATGCCCTGCGCCATCCTGTGCTGGCCGTCGAGCAGGGCGCCGCGTACCGCGTCCGCGATCTCCGGGTTCCGTGCCGCCTCCACCAGGAGGTCCGGGATCACCGCCGAGGCCACGGGGTGGCGCAGTACGTGGGACATGACCTCCAGCAGGGCCCGTACGTCGCCGTACAGCGAGCCCGTCGCCGGTACCGGCAGGCCGTCCACCGCGAAGGCTCCGACCAGGTCGAGCACCAGGTGCAGCTTCGACTTCCAGCGCCGGTACACCGCGGTCTTGCCGACCCCGGCCCGCCGGGCGATGCCCTCGATGGACATCTTCGAGAACCCGACCGCGGCCAGTTCCTCCACCACCGCGTTGCGGATCGCCTCGGTCACGTCCTCGCGCAGGACGGCTGCCCCGGCGGGGGCGCGGCGGGCGGGAGCGGGAGCGGGGGTGGGGGATGGAGTGGAGGCGGCAGGGTCCGTGGTCATGGGCAGAGCATATCCGGGCATCGTCACGACGATACGGTTGCGTTCCGTCGCTGCGCGCCCTAACCTCGCCGTAGCGACGATACGGGACCGTCCCATCGTCAGCGCCGACGTCCCGACCCGTCGAAAGCGACCCCTGTGACGACCGCGACCGCACCCGAAACCGCGCCCGCGACCGCGACCTCCGCGGACCTCGCGGATCTGGCCGCCGCCCACGGCCTCACCCTCAGCGGCGCCCGCCCCACGCTCCCCCGCTACATCGCGGAGCTCTGGGCCCGCCGCCACTTCGTGACCGCGTACGCGACGGCCCGCATGCAGGCCACGTACAGCACGGCCAAGCTCGGCCAGGTCTGGCACCTGGTGACCCCGCTGCTCAACGCGGCCGTCTACTACTTCATCTTCGGCATCGTGATGAAGGCCAGCCACGACGTGCCGGACTACGTCCCCTTCCTGATCACCGGCGTCTTCGTCTGGGACTTCATCGGCAGCTCCGTCAACGCCGGCACCCGCGCCGTCCACAGCAACCTCGGCCTGGTCCGCGCCCTGCACTTCCCCCGCGCGAGCCTGCCCATCTCGAGCGTCGTCCAGCTCTTCCAGCAGCTGCTCGTCACCATGGGCGCCCTGGTCGTCCTGCTGCTCGCCTTCGGCCAGACGCCCGCCCTGTCCTGGCTGCTGGCCGTCCCCGTCCTCCTGCTGATGGCCGTCTTCGCCGGCGGCTGCGCCATGATCATGGCGCGCATCGGCAGCAAGAGCCCGGACGTCAGCCAGCTGATGCCGTTCGTCCTGCGCACCTGGATGTACTCCTCGGGCGTCATGTGGTCCATCGACCAGATGCTCAAGACGGACCACCTGCCGCACTGGGTGCTGCTGATGCTCAAGGCCAACCCGGCGGCCGTCTACATCGACCTGATGCGCTTCGCGCTGATCGACAGCTTCGACGCGCACTCGCTCCCGCACCACGTGTGGCCGATCGCCATCGGCTGGGCCCTGCTCGCCGGCGTCGGCGGCTTCATCTGGTTCTGGAAGGCAGAAGAGGAGTACGGCCGTGGCTGAGACCGCGACGAAAACCGGCACCCGTGTGCCCACCGTGATCGCGGACGGCGTCCACGTCGTCTACAAGGTGAACGGCGGCGGCCGCAAGGGCGGCGCCACCGCGGCGCTCAGCCGCCTGTTCTCCCGCGGGCAGGCCCCCGGCATGACCGAGGTGCACGCCGTCAAGGGCGTCACCTTCACCGCGTACGAGGGCGAGGCCATCGGCCTGATCGGCTCCAACGGCTCCGGCAAGTCCACCCTGCTCAAAGCCATCGCCGGCCTCCAGCCGGTGGCCCGGGGCAGGATCTACTCCCACGGCCAGCCCTCCCTGCTGGGCGTCAACGCCGCCCTGATGAACGATCTGACCGGCGAGCGCAACGTCGTCCTCGGCGGCCTCGCGATGGGCATGTCCAGGCAGCAGATCCGCGAGCGCTACCAGGGCATCGTCGACTTCTCCGGCATCAACGAGAAGGACGACTTCATCTCCCTGCCCATGCGGACGTACTCCTCGGGCATGGGCGCCCGCCTGCGGTTCTCCATCGCCGCCGCCAAGGACCACGACGTCCTGATGATCGACGAGGCGCTGGCCACCGGCGACGCCGCCTTCCAGCGCCGCAGCCAGGCCCGCATCGAGGAACTCCGCGAGCGCGCCGGCACCGTCTTCCTGGTCAGCCACGGCATCAACACGGTCCGCGACACCTGCGACCGCGCGATCTGGCTGGAGTCGGGCACCCTGCGCATGGACGGCCCGTCCGACGAGGTCTGCGCCGCGTACGAGGCCTTCACCACGGCCAAAAAATAGCCCCGCCGACCCACCCCAGCCCGGCCGGCCCACTCCAGCCCGGCCGGCCCACTCCAGCCCCGCCGGCCCACTCCAGCCCCGCCGGCGTTTGAGGCGCGGGGTCCGGGGCGGAGCCCCGCTCTTTCAGCCCGGCCAATCCAGCCCCGCCGGCGTTTGAGGCGCGGGGGCCCGGGGGCAGAGCCCCCGCAACGGCGCCGCACCCGGCACACCCACGCTCACACCCACACCCACACCCACAACGGGCCGGGCCCGGGACCACAAGGTCCCGGGCCCGGCCCGTTCGGTACACCCCGCCGATCAGCTGTGCGTGCGCAGCAGCGACCGCATCGTCCGCATCGCCACCGACAGGTTCGCCAGGTCGAAGTCGTCCGAGCCCCGGATCTCGTCCAGGGTCGTCCGCGCACGCCCGATGATCGCCGTGTTCTTCTCCTCCCACGCCCTGAAGCGCTCCTCGGGAGTCGAGCTGCCGTTGCCCACCGACAGCACGTCGGCGGTCAGCGCCGCGTGCGCCGCGAACAGGTCCTCGCGGATGGAGGCGCGGGCCATGGACTGCCAGCGGTCGGCCCGCGGCAGCTCGATGATCCGGTCCATCAGCTGGGTGATGTCCAGGCGGTCGGCGAGGTCGTAGTAGACCTCGGCGACGTCCAGCGGGTCGACACCGGTGCGGTCGGCGATCGCGACGATGTCGAGCGTCGGGAAGGCGGAGGAGAAGCCGGCCACCTTGGCGGCCAGTTCCTCCGGGACGCCCTCGCCGGTCAGCTCGTCCACGATCGACTGGTACCACTCCAGGTCGGCGCCGCGCACCAGCTTCGGCACCTCCGCCCAGACCAGGCCCACGCGCTCCTCGAAGATGGCGATGGTCTCGGTGATCTGGAGCGGCTGCGGCCGGTTGTTCAGCAGCCAGCGGGTGGCACGCTCGACCAGGCGACGCGAGTGCAGCCGCACCCGGGTCTGGACGTCGGCCGCGACCTTGTTGTCGAGCGCCTCCACCGCGTCCCAGACATCGGCCAGGCCGAAGATCTCGCGGGCCGCGAGCTGCGCCCGGACGATCTCCTCCGTGGAGGCCCCGCTCTCCTCGCGCAGACGGTGCAGGAAGGTCGAACCACCGGTGTTGACGGTGTCGTTGACCAGGATGGTCGTGATGATCTCGCGGCGCAGCGCGTGCGCGTCGATCTGCTCGGCGAACTTGTCGCCCAGGGCGGCCGGGAAGTACGCGAAGAGCAGGCGGCGCAGGTACGGGTCGTCCGGCAGCCCGGTGGCGATGAGCTCGTCCGCCACCGTGATCTTGGTGTAGGCGAACAGCACGGCCAGCTCCGGCTGGGTCAGGCCCCTGCCGCTGCCCAGCAGCTCGCGGATCTGCCGGTCGGTGGGCAGGAACTCCAGCCCGCGGTCCAGCAGCCCGGCGCCCTCCAGGCGGCGCATGTAGCGCTGCTGGGCGTGGAGCAGGCTGGGGGCCTGGGCCGCGCCGTTGGCGAGCGCGGTGTTCTGCGCGTAGTTGTTGCGCAGCACCAGGTGGCCGACCTCGTCGGTCATCTGGGCGAGCAGCTTGTTGCGCTGCTTGACGGTCATGTCGCCGTCCGTGACGACCGCGTTGAGCAGGATCTTGATGTTCACCTCGTGGTCCGAGGTGTCCACGCCCGCGCTGTTGTCGATCGCGTCGGTGTTGACCTTGCCGCCGCTGCCGCCCGCACCGCTGTGGGCGAACTCGATCCGGCCGAGCTGGGTCAGACCCAGGTTGCCGCCCTCGCCGATGACCTTCGCCCGCACGTCGGAGCCGTTGACGCGGATGGCGTCATTGGCCTTGTCGCCGACGTCGGCGTGCGTCTCGGCCGTCGCCTTGACGTACGTACCGATGCCGCCGTTCCACAGCAGGTCCACCGGGGACTGGAGGATCGCCTTCATCAGGTCGGCCGGGGTCATCTTGGTGACGCCCGCCTCGATCCCGAGGGCCTCGCGGACGTGCGCGTTGACCGGGATGGACTTCGCGGCACGCGGGTGGATGCCGCCGCCCGCGGAGAGCAGCGAGGTGTCGTAGTCGGCCCAGGAGGAGCGCGGCAGCTCGAACAGGCGGCGGCGCTCGGCGTACGAGGTGGCCGCGTCCGGGGTCGGGTCGATGAAGATGTGCCGGTGGTCGAAGGCCGCGACCAGGCGGATGTGCTCGGAGAGCAGCATGCCGTTGCCGAAGACGTCGCCGGACATGTCGCCGACGCCGACGACGGTGAAGTCCTGGGTCTGGGTGTCGTGGCCGAGCTCGCGGAAGTGCCGCTTGACGGACTCCCACGCGCCGCGGGCGGTGATGCCCATGCCCTTGTGGTCGTAGCCGGCCGAGCCGCCCGACGCGAAGGCGTCGCCGAGCCAGAAGCCGTAGGCCTCCGCCACGCCGTTGGCGATGTCGGAGAAGGTCGCGGTGCCCTTGTCTGCGGCGACGACGAGGTAGGTGTCGTCCTCGTCGTGGCGGACCACGCCCTTCGGCGGCAGGACCTCGCCGGCGACCATGTTGTCGGTGATGTCGAGCAGCGCCGAGATGAAGATCTTGTACGAGGCGATGCCCTCGGCGAGCCAGGCGTCGCGGTCCACCGACGGGTCGGGCAGGTTCTTGGCGACGAAGCCGCCCTTGGCGCCGACCGGCACGATGACGGTGTTCTTGACCATCTGCGCCTTGACCAGGCCGAGGATCTCCGTACGGAAGTCCTCACGGCGGTCGGACCAGCGCAGGCCACCTCGGGCGACCTTGCCGAAGCGCAGGTGGACGCCCTCGACGCGCGGGGAGTACACCCAGATCTCGAAGGCCGGACGCGGGGCCGGCAGGTCCGGGATGGCCTGCGGGTCGAACTTCATCGACACGTAGGCGTGCTGCTCGCCCTTGTCGTTGAGCTGGAAGAAGTTCGTGCGCAGGGTGGCCTTGATGAGCGTGAGGAAGGCCCGCAGGATGCGGTCCTCGTCGAGCGAGGCGACCTGGTCCAGGGCCCCGTCGAGCTCCTCCATCATGGCGTCCACGAGCTCGCTGCCGGCCGTCTGGCGGACGGGCGCCATCCGGGCCTCGAAGAGCGAGACCAGCAGCCGGGTGGTGTGGACGTTGTTGCGGAGGGTGTCCTCCATGTAGTCCTGGCTGAAGGTGGAGCCGGCCTGGCGCATGTACTTGGCGTACGCGCGCAGGACGACGGCCTGCCGCCAGGTCAGCCCGGCGCTCAGCACCAGGGCGTTGAAGTTGTCGTTCTCCGCGTCGCCCTGCCAGACCGCGGCGAAGGCGTCCTGGAAGCGCTCGCGGGCGTCGTCGCCGAGGTAGACGTCGCCGTTCCCGGAGGAGACGGGCAGCCGCAGGCCGAAGTCGTAGATCCACGCGCTGACCCGGTCGGAGCGGCGCAGCTCGTACGGACGCTCGTCGGTGACCTCGACGCCGAGGCGCTGCAGCACCGGCAGGACCGCGGAGAGCGAGACCTGGTCACCGGCCCGGAAGATCTTGAACCGGCGCTCGCCGGGGCCCGCGCCGACGGGCTCGTACAGCGAGAGCGCGAACTCGCGGTCGCTGGCGGCGAGCCGCTCCAGGTGGAGCAGGTCGGCGACCGCGGCGCGCGGCGAGTGGTCGGCCTTGTAGCCCTCGGCGAAGGAGGTGCCGTAGCGGCGCAGCAGCTCGGCGGCGCGCTCCTCGCCGCACTCGGCGATCAGCGCTTCCTGGAAGCCGTCGGCCCAGGAACGGGCGGCCTCGACGAGGCGGGCCTCGAGGCGCTCGACGTCGGAGTCGGTCAGGACGGGCAGCTCGGTGCCCTGCGGGACGCGGATGACGAAGTGGATCCGGGAGAGGATCGACTCGGTGTTCCAGGCGGTGAAGTCGACGCTGGTGCCGCCGAGCTCCTCCCTCAGGATGTCCATCAGGCGCAGCCGGACGCCGGTGGTGAACCGGTCGCGCGGCAGGTAGACGAGCGCCGAGTAGTAGCGGCCGTACTCGTCCTGGCGCAGGTACAGCCGCAGCCGGCGGCGCTCCTGGAGGTACAGGACCGAGGTGACGATGGTCTGGAGCTGGTCGACGGGCGTCTGGAACAGCTCGTCGCGCGGGTAGGTCTCCAGGATCTGCGTCAGGTCGCGGCCGTCGTGGCTGGCCGGCGAGAAGCCGGCCCGCTCCAGGACCTCGGCGACCTTGCGGCGGATGACCGGCACGCGGCGCACGGACTCGGTGTACGCGGCGGAGGAGAACAGGCCGAGGAAGCGGCGCTCGCCGACGACGTTGCCGTCGGCGTCGAACTTCTTGACGCCCACGTAGTCGAGGTACGAGGGGCGGTGCACGGTGGAGCGGCTGTTGGCCTTGGTCAGCACCAGCAGGCGGTGCTCGCGGGCCTTGGCGCGGGCGTCGGCCGGCAGCCGGTTGAAGGACGGCGAGACCGGGTGGCCGTCCTCCTTGCCGCTGTGGTGCGGGTCGGATCGCAGGATGCCGAGGCCGGTGCCGGGCACGGCGGACAGGGCGTCGCCGTCGACGAGGTTGTACTCGCGGTAGCCGAGGAAGGTGAAGTGGTCGTCGGCGAGCCAGCGCAGCAGCTCGCGGGCCTCTTCGAGCTCGTACTCGCGCAGGTCGGGAGCGGTGGGCTCGTCGGGCAGGCCCTCGGCGATGCGCAGCGCGGCGTCGCGCATCTTCTCCCAGTCCTCGACGGACTCCCGTACGTCGGACAGGACGCGCTGCAGGTCGACGGTGATCTGCTTGAGGTCGGCGCGGTCGGTCTCGCGGTCCATCTCGACGTGGATCCAGGACTCGACGAGGCAGTCGTGGGGGCGCTCGGTCGCGGGGCCGTGCGCGTCGCAGTCGGGACCGAGGATCTCGATCAGCTTGCCGGTGATGTCACGGCGGACGACGACCTGCGGGTGGATCACGACGTGGATGCCGCGGCCCTGGCGGGACAGCTCGTTCGTCACGGAGTCCACGAGGAAGGGCATGTCGTCGGTGACCACCTCGACGACGGAGTGGCTGGAGGTCCAGCCGTTCTCCTCCACCGTGGGGGTGTGCACGCGTACGTTCGCGGTGCCCTGCGGCCGGTTCTCGGCCAGCCGGTAGTGCGAGAGCGCGGCGCCGAACACGTCGTCCGGGTCCCGGTCCGTGAGGTCCTCGGGCGCCGTGTGCAGGTAGTAGCGCTGGAGATAGGAAAGCACCGCGTCCTGGTCTGGACGCCCTCCCCGCTCGGACCCAGACGGAAGTAGCCCCCCGGCCGGGCTGTGCTCAGCTACCCGGGCCGCCCGTGTGAGCAGCTCGGCCTTTGCTTCGTCCAGCTTGGTCTGCATGTCCTCTGGCTCCTGTCGCGCGCCATTGCGTGACGTAGGTGAAGGAAGGAATGACATAGCGCCGCGAGGCGGGGTGTCCGTTCGGGATCGACGCTATGCCGTCGAGAGAGCCGACCGGGAGGGAATGAGCCATGATCGGCCTGAGGTCCCGGTGGCGGGGATCAGCGAAGGCCCGGGCACGGTCGTGCGCCGGGCGCAGGCCGGAGGCTCCAGTGCCCCCGATGACTATCGCGCTGATCACGGGTACCAGGCTATCCCGACCTACCCCCAGGTCGTCATTCGCTGCATCTGTACAAATCTTGGGGTGGAACTTTGACACTCTGGCCAGCGACACGGCCGGGCGGTCGTGCAGCGGCCTGTCCAGTCGCTATTCGGCCAGCTCACGAGCTGTTCGTACGGCCTCTGCCAGGGTGTCCACGACGGGTACACCGGCTGATTCCAGACTGCTGCGGCTGTGCGAACCGCCCGTGTAGAGGACCGCCCGCGCACCGACGTGGGCGGCGGCGAGGGCGTCGTCCACGGCGTCTCCGATGAGGACCGTACGGCCTGCCGTCACGCCCGTCCCGTCCAGGGCGGCCAGGTGACGTACGAGGTGTCCCGCCTTGGAGGTGTGGGAGGGCCCGACCCGCCCGTCGACGCGCAGGAAGTGCCGGTCGATGCCGTGCGCCTCCACCAGCGGTACGAGCTTCTCGTGGGGCGCGAGGGACAGCAGGGACTGGGTCAGCCCGTCCCGCTGCCACTCCTGGAGCAGCTCCCGGGCGCCCTCGGCGAGCGCGGCGCCCGCGGCGGCGGCCCAGTAGTGCCGGTGGAAGGCCTCGTCCATGACCACCCACTCCTCGTCGGTGGGCAGCCGCCCCATCAGGCGCTCGTAGAACTTCGGCACCGGCACGACGTACAGGTCGCGGTAGGTCTCCAGTGTGATCGGCGCGAAACCGAGCTCGGCGAAGGAGGCGTTGGTCGCGGTGATGACGGCGTCGATGTCGTGGAGGAGCGTGCCGTTCCAGTCCCAGACGATGTGGTTCGGACGGTTCGCTTCGGTCGTCGGCTGGGTCACTTCAGCAGCCCCGGAATCTCCTGGACCCCGAACCACAGCAGCTCGTGGTCCTCGGCGCCGTCGACGACGAACTGCGCGTCCGTGTCCCCGCCGTCGGCGGCGTCCAGGGCCCGTACGGCGGCGTCCACGTCCTCGTCGGCGTCATCGGCATCCACGTGCACGGCGGCGGCCACGGAGAGCCGCACGGCGGCGCCGAGGCTCACCTGGCCGAGGGTGGCCTCGTCGACGCCGGGGGTGGCGGTGGCCGCCTTGTCGTCGACGTCGAGGGCGACGACGACGCGCCGGCGCGGCGCGGCCGCGTCCGCGGCGAGCAGGCGCAGGGAGGCGGCCGCGGCGCGGTTCAGGGCCGCGTACTCCAGCTCCTCGATGTCGTCCGACACGTACCACTCGCGGAGCCCGGGGGTGACGGCGTACGCCCGCAGCGGGGCGGGGCCCAGCTCACCCGCCTTGTGCACCTCGGCGAGCCCGGGGAGGGTCAGGGGGACGTACACGCGCATGGCCGGCTGCTTTCAGTAGTCGGAAACGCCCCCAGGATACGACTCGCAGGGGGCCGGCCGGGTGAGGGACTCCGTCCCCCATCGGGCTGCGCGGCCGCGGCCGCCGGCCGTCCACCCCGGTCCCCTTCCGCGCCCCGCCACCGGCCGCGGAGGGGCCGCCGCGCACTCGGATAGGTGAACCGGGCCGCGGGGCGGCCGGGCCTCGGGCGTGGTTGCGGAGCGTGGTGGGCAACCGTAGAAGATCCCCATCAAGTTACCGCCCGGTACCGCTCCGGGCCCGGACTTTCGGGGGCAGATCGCGATGGACACCACGACGCGCGGCACGATCGGCAACGACGGGAACCGGCGCCGGCCCGGAGGCCGGACCCGGACCCGGCCCGCCGGCCGGCGCGACCCGCGGCGCCCGGCCGGACCCCCGCGCACCCTGCGGCTCGGCCCGCACCACTGGTTCGCCGAACGCCTCCTGGCGGTGGTCAGCGGCCTGCGCCCGGTCCACTCGCTCCTGGGGCACACCGTCGGCCCCGCCTACCAGCAGCTGGTCACCCTGGCCCCCGCGGACCCCCTGCGCGACCGCCTGCGCCCGGTCATCCGCCAGTGCGGCCGCTTCACCCCCGGCCCGGGAGTCATCGAAGCCTTCGCCCGCATCGCCACAGGCGACCGCCTGACGGCCATGGCCTTCCGCCTGGAACAGGGCCCAGACCTCCGCTGGCGCTGCGCAGCAGTAGAAATCCAGGGCCCCCGCCCGTAACCCCTTCCAGCCCGGCAATCCAGCCCAGCCCCGCCAATCCAGCCCCGCCGGCGTTTGAGGCGCGGGGCAGGGGGCGGAGCCCCGATCCTTCAGCCCCGCCAATCCAGCCCCGCCGGCGTTTGAGGCGCGGGGCAAGGGGCGGAGCCCCGATCCTTCAGCCCCGCCAATCCAGCCCCGCCGGCGTTTGAGGCGCGGGGCAAGGGGCGGAGCCCCGATCCTTCAGCCCCGCCAATCCAGCCCCGCCGGCGTTTGAGGCGCGGGGGCCCGGGGGCAGCGCCCCCGCAACGGCGCCGCACCCCACCCGCCACGCACGCACCACGCACGGCACGCACAAAAACACGGCCGGGGCCGGACACCACCCACGGTGTCCGGCCCCGGCCGACAGCAAACGCCCAGCCCCAGCGGGGCTACTTCTTACGGCGACGCCCGCCGGCAGCCTTCTGCGCCTTGCGCCGCTCGGCCCGCGTCATCCCGTCCCCCTCGCCGGAGGCGACATCGCTCTCGAAGTCGCCCTCGACCACGCCGCCCTCCCCGTCGACCGTAGGAGCCGAGAAGTGCAGCCGGTCCGGACGCTGCGGAGCGTCCAGCCCCTTCGCCCGGATCTCCGGCCGCGCACCCGCGCCCGCCGCGGCCGGCGCCTTCGTCAGGGACGGCGCCGCATCCTGCACCAGAACCTCCTCGACCTGCTGCTCGACCTGGACCTCCAGGTTGAACAGGTAGCCGACGGACTCCTCCTTGATGCCGTCCTGCATGGCGTTGAACATGTCGAAGCCCTCGCGCTGGTACTCGACCAGCGGGTCCTTCTGGGCCATCGCCCGCAGGCCGATGCCCTCCTGCAGGTAGTCCATCTCGTACAGGTGCTCGCGCCACTTGCGGTCGAGCACCGACAGGACCACGCGCCGCTCCAGCTCACGCATGATCTCGGAGCCGAGCGTCTTCTCACGCGTCTCGTACTGCTCGTGGATGTCGTCCTTGACGGACTCCGCGATGAACTCGGCGGTGATGCCCGCACGGTCACCCGCGGCCTCTTCGAGCTCCTCGATGGTGACCTTCACCGGGTAGAGCTGCCGGAAGGCGTTCCACAGCCGCTCCAGGTCCCACTCCTCGGCGAAGCCCTCGACCGTCTCGGCCGCGATGTACGCGTCGATCGTGTCGTCCATCATGAAGCGGACCTGCTCCTGGAGGTCCTCGCCCTCCAGGACGCGGCGGCGCTCGCCGTAGATGACCTCGCGCTGGCTGTTGAGGACCTCGTCGTACTTCAGGACGTTCTTGCGCGTCTCGAAGTTCTGGGTCTCGACCTGCGACTGGGCGGACGCGATCGCGCGCGTCACCATCTTGTTCTCGATCGGCACGTCGTCGGGGACGTTGGCCATCGCCATGACGCGCTCGACCATCTGCGCCTTGAACAGGCGCATCAGGTCGTCGCCCAGCGACAGGTAGAAGCGGGACTCGCCCGGGTCGCCCTGTCGGCCGGAGCGGCCGCGCAGCTGGTTGTCGATACGCCGCGACTCGTGGCGCTCGGTGCCCAGCACGTACAGCCCGCCGAGGTCCTTGACCTCCTCGAACTCCGTCTTCACCGCGGCCTCGGCCCGGGTGAGCGCCGCGGGGAGGGCGTGCGCCCACTCCTCGATGTGCTCCTCCGGGTCCAGGCCCTGCTGGCGCAGCTCGGCCTCGGCGAGGTCGTCCGGGTTGCCGCCGAGCTTGATGTCGGTACCGCGGCCGGCCATGTTCGTGGCGACGGTGACCGCGCCGCGGCGGCCGGCCTGGGCGACGATCGTCGCCTCACGGTCGTGCTGCTTGGCGTTGAGCACCTCGTGCGGGATGCCGCGCTTGGAGAGCTGCTGGGAGAGGTACTCGGACTTCTCGACCGACGTCGTACCGACGAGGATCGGCTGGCCCTTCTCGTGCTTCTCCGCGATGTCGTCGACGACGGCGGCGAACTTCGCGACCTCGGTCCGGTAGATCAGGTCCGGCTGGTCCTTGCGGACCATGTCGCGGTTGGTCGGGATCGGGACGACGCCGAGCTTGTAGATCTGGTGGAACTCGGCGGCCTCGGTCATGGCCGTACCGGTCATGCCCGACAGCTTCGAGTAGAGGCGGAAGAAGTTCTGCAGGGTGATCGTGGCGAGGGTCTGGTTCTCGTCCTTGATGTCCACCCCTTCCTTCGCCTCGATCGCCTGGTGCATGCCCTCGTTGTAGCGGCGGCCGGCGAGGATACGGCCGGTGTGCTCGTCGACGATCATGACTTCGCCGTCGATGACGACGTAGTCCTTGTCGGCCTTGAAGAGCTCCTTGGCCTTGATCGCGTTGTTGAGGTAACCGACGAGCGGGGTGTTCACCGACTCGTAGAGGTTTTCGATGCCGAGCCAGTCCTCGACCTTGGCGACACCGGTCTCGTGGATGGCGACGGTGCGCTTCTTCTCGTCGACCTCGTAGTCGCCGGTCTCCTCGATGCCCTTCAGCGGCTGGCCGGCCTCGCCCTTGGTCAGGCGGGTCACCAGCTTCGCGAAGTCGCCGTACCACTTCGTGGCCTGATCGGCGGGGCCGGAGATGATCAGCGGGGTACGGGCCTCGTCGACCAGGATCGAGTCGACCTCGTCGACCACGGCGAAGTTGTGGCCGCGCTGGACGAGCTCGTCCTGCGACCAGGCCATGTTGTCGCGCAGGTAGTCGAAGCCGAACTCGTTGTTCGTGCCGTAGGTGATGTCGCAGCTGTACTGCTCGCGGCGCTGCGCCGGCGACATGTTCGCGAGGATGCAGCCGACCTCCAGGCCGAGGAACTTGTGCACCCGGCCCATCAGCTCGGAGTCGCGCTCGGCGAGGTAGTCGTTCACCGTGATCAGGTGGACGCCCTTGCCGGACAGCGCGTTCAGGTACGCGGGCAGGGTGCCGACGAGGGTCTTGCCCTCACCGGTCTTCATCTCGGCGACGTAGCCGAGGTGCAGCGCCGCGCCGCCCATGATCTGGACGTCGTAGTGACGCTGGCCGAGGACGCGCTTGGCGGCCTCGCGCGTGGTCGCGAAGGCCTCGGGCAGCAGGTCGTCCAGGCTCTCGCCGTCCTGGAAACGCTGCTTGTACTCGTCCGTGAGCGCCCGCAACTCGGCGTCGGAGAGGTTGACGAAGTCCTCTTCGATGGAGTTGACCTGGTCCGCGATGCGGTGCAGTTTGCGCAGGATCTTGCCTTCGCCTGCACGCATGAGCTTGTTGAAGACGGACACCGAGGTTTGTCTCCTTGCCGGTCGGGCCTGGGCACTGTACGTACACGGGCACGGCAGGTGGGCCCCACCGCAACGGCCATCGTAAGCGAGGACGTGGCCACGTCGGGAGGTCCGCCGTTCCCGTGAGGGCACGGGTGCCCGGATTGAGAACGTACGGGGGCCGCCGAAGGTGCCGCACCGCCCGGGGGGATTCCCGAAAAGTGTTCGCCCCGGACACCGCGACGGCAGCAGAATCCGTTCATGGAGCCCACCACACTGACCACAGAGCGCCTCGTGCTGAGACCGTTCGCCCCCTCCGACGAGGACGAGGTGTACGCCGCCGCCCAGGACCCGGAGATCCAGCGGTGGACCGAGGTCCCCTCCCCCTACGAGCGCGCGCACGCGCACAGCTGGGTGAACGAGATCGTGCCGGCCGGCTGGCGCGAGGACACCGCGTACAGCTTCGTGATCCGGCTCGGGGCCGAGGGTCCGCTGGTGGCGGCCCTGGGCGTGCACCCGCGCGGCGAGGCCGTCTTCGAGATCGGCTACTGGACGGCGAAGGAGCACCGGGGCCGCGGCTACATGACCGAGGCCGTCGGCGCCGCCGCCCGCTGGGCGTTCACCGAGCTCGGCGCCGGACGCGTGGAGTGGCGGGCCGACGTGGCCAACGGGCCCTCCCGGGCCGTCGCGGAGAAGGCCGGCTTCCGGATCGAGGGAATCCTGCGCGCCGGGATCACCCACCGCGGCACCCTGCGCGACTGCCGGGTCGGCTCCCTGCTCGCCTCCGACCTCGGCCTGCCCTCGCGACTGCCGTACCTGCCCGCTGTCAGTGGCGCGTCCTAAGCTCCGCACCATGACGATGCTCTCGCTGTCCGCCGACGAGGCCCGCCGGATCGCCCTGCGCGCGCAGGGCTTCCTCGGGGCCCCCGACCGACGCGGCGGGGTCCGCGGGGTCCTGCGCCACCTGGGCGCCGTGCAGCTGGACACCATCTCGGTGCTGGCCCGCTCGCACGAGCTGATCCCGTACGCGCGCCTCGGCGCGGTCGGCCGGGACACCGTGGAGCAGGCCTACTGGACCGAGCGGCACGCCTTCGAGTACTGGTCGCACGCGGCCTGCATCCTCCCCATCGAGGAATGGCCGCATTTCGCCTTCCGCCGCCGGGCCAACCGGGCGCGCAGCCACCGCTGGCACGTCCTGCGGGACAAGGAGCTCTCGACGCGGGCGGTCCTGGACCGGCTGAAGTCCGACGGCCCGCTGACCGCCACCGAACTGGGCGGCGCCAAGAACGGCGGCGAGTGGTTCGAGTGGTCCGAGACCAAGATCGCGGTGGAGTGGCTCCTCGACACCGGCGAGGTGGTCTGCAGCGAGCGCCGCGGCTGGAAGCGGGTCTACGACCTCCCCGAGCGGGCCGTGCCCGACGCGCTGCTCCACGACGACCTGGACGACCGCGAGTGCGTGCGCCGCCTGGTCGCCCTGGCCGGCCGGTCCCTGGGAGTCGGCACCCGCGCCGACATCGCGGACTACCACCGCCTCAAGGGGGAGCAGTTCGACGCGGTGGTCGCGGATTCCGGGCTGGTCCCGGTCGAGGTGGAGGGCTGGTCCAAGCCCGCCTGGGCGGACCCGTCGGCGCTCGCGACGGACCCCCGGGGCCGCCACCGCACGACGCTGCTCTCCCCGTTCGACTCCCTGGTCTGGGACCGCCCCCGCACGGAGCGGATCTTCGGCTTCACGCACCGCCTGGAGGCGTACGTCCCCAAGCCGAAGCGGATACACGGGTACTTCGCGATGCCGCTGCTGGCGGGCGGCCGGCTCCAGGGCCGCGTCGACCCGGCCCGCGAGGGCCGCACGCTGGTCGCCCGGCAGCTCTCCCTGGCCTCCCCGAAGGCCGCCGGCCCGATGGCGCAGGCCCTGCGGGAGGCGGCGGAGTGGGTCGGCTGCGAGGACGTACGGATCGAGCGCGCGAGTTCGCCCGCGGAGGCGGCGGCCGTCGCGGCGGAACTGGCCGCCCTCTAGCGGCCGGCCGGCTAGCGGATTTCGAGGATCTTCTCGCGCATCGCGTAGACCACGGCCTCCATCCTGGAGTGCAGCTGCAGCTTCTCCAGGATGTTGCGCACGTGGTTCTTCACGGTGTTCTCGGAGATGAACAACTCCTTGGCGATGTCGCGGTTGTTCATGCCGGTGGCCACCAGTTTCAGGACCTCCAGCTCCCGGTCCGTCAGCCGGGGCGCCGGCACCAGCCTCCGCTCGTCGGTGCGCTGGATCATCGACTTGAACTCGGTGAGGAGCTTCGACGCCATCGACGGGCTGATCTGCGACTGGCCGTCCGCCACCGCCCGGATCGCCGTGGCCACCTCGTCCGTCGAGATCTCCTTCAGGAGGTACCCGGTCGCGCCCGCCTTGATCGCGTCGTAGAGGTCGGCCTCCTCGTCGCTGATCGTCAGCATGATGATCTTCGCGGAGGGGGCCACCTCCTTGATCGAGGTGCACGCCTCGATCCCGCCGCGCCGCGGCATCCGCACGTCCATCAGCACGATGTCGGGCAGCAGGTCGGCGGCCTTGTCCACCGCCTCCGCGCCGTCCCCGGCCTCGCCGACGACCTGGATGTCCTCCTCCTGCGCGAGGACGATCTCCAGTCCCCGCCGGAACAGTGCGTGGTCGTCGACCACGAGCACCCGGATGGGTTCCCCGGCCGGTTCCCCCGCCGAAGTCCCCGCGGGATCGGCCGACGGGTCCGCCCCGCGGCAGCCTGCGCCGTCTTCCCCGCGCACCGGCCCGAAGCTGTCCGCCATCGTTCCTCCCCCTGCATGTGCTGAGCTGCTGGGCCAACCGGACCCCCACAGGAGCCGGTTGACTGCCCGCCATGATTCCATGCCCGCGCCACGGCGCGGGGGAATGCCGGTGACCCTCCTGGCGGATACGCGTCATGCAGGTGCCCCCGCGGAGGCGCCGGAGCGGCCCCGCGAGGGCAACGAAGAGTGTGCTCAGCCGCCGAGCGCGCCGCCGGCGCCGCCTCGCGGCTCCTCCGAGCTGGAGGCACCGTCGGGGTTCACGTGGATGACGCCGTAGTCGTATGCGTGACGCCGGTAGACAACGCTGGGCAATTTCGTCTCGGAATCGACGAAAAGATAGAAGTCGTGGCCGACCAGTTCCATCTCGTACAGGGCCTGGTCGAGCGACATGGGTGCGGCCGAGTGGGTCTTCTCGCGGACGATGAGCGGGCCTTCGCCCTGCACTTCGAGGGATCCGATCCGGGTGATCGGGACCCCGCCCGTCTTCTCCTCGGTGACCGGCTGGCCGCTGCCGTTCAGCGACGCGATGCCCGGCACGACGTCGGCGACCTCGGCCGCCGAGATCCGGCCCGCGCCCCTGCGGGTGTAGCGCTTGTCGTGCTGCTTGCGCAGCCGGGCCTCCAGCTTGTCCTGAGCCAGGTCCAGTGCCGCGTACGGGTCGGCGGCTGCTGCCTCGGCACGGATGACGGGGCCCCGTGAATGCAGGGTGATCTCCACGCGGTCGGAACGGTCGGCCTGGCGCGGGTTGTGCTCCTTGGACACCTCGACGTCCAAGCTGATCACCTTGGCGTCGAGCTTCTTGATCCGCTCCGGATTCAGCTTCTCGGCCACGTGCTTGCGGAACCGCTCGGGCACCTCGGTCTTGCGGCCCTTGACGACGATGTCCACGCAGAACTCCGTTCCCGGATGGCTCCGCCCGACGGGGCGAAGCGTCTCCCTTTCGCACCAGACTCCGGTGAAGGCCGGAGCCTCGGACTTGGCGACTTCACCTCCTCCTCCCCCATCGGCAAGATCTAAACCCCACCGACTTCGGAGTCGAGAGACAGCCTCCTGAGTTCCTTACAACCGAACATATCCCTCTATGACGGTTGTCGGCACCCGCTACCGGAATGTACTTCCAGTCACTTGGCTGTTCCCTCGCACTACCTGCAACGATGGGCCTTCCCCGCCAGTTCCAAATCTATTCACAAGATTTTTGTTCTGTGGGAGTTGTGAGCACTTGCGCTCCCGAAGGAACCGGCCCGAAGGAGTCCGCCGGCGCGGCCACCACCGCGGCCCTCAGCACGTCCCCCGCGCCGCCGGCCAGGCCCGCGGCGCGCACCGCCCGGGCCGCCTCCGCCAGCGTCGCCCCCGTGGTGATCAGGTCGTCCACCAGCACGAGCCGGGCCCCGGCCGTCAGCCGCGCCCCGTCCCGGCACACCGCCAGCGCCCCCGCGAGGTTCTCCCGGCGCTGCCGGGCACCCAGCCCCGCCTGGTCCGCCACCGCCCGCCGCAGCCGCAGTACGGGGGCCACGCGCGCGGGAACACCGGCCCACCGCAGCCGCCCCGCGGCGGCCCGCGCGATCCTGCGCGCCGGATCGTGCCCGCGCGCCCGGACCTGCCGTCGCGCCGAGGGGACCGGCACCAGCACCACGTCCCGCGCCCCCGGACTTCCCGCACCCCCCGTGCTGCCCGTCGCCCCCGGCGCGTACGCCCCGTGCGCCACGACGGCCGCCGCCAGGGCGGCGCCGAGCACACCGGCCAGCGGCAGCGCCCCGCGCTCCTTGTGGGCCAGCAGGAGGCTCCGTACGGCCCCCTCGTAGACAGCGGCGGCCTGGACCACCGGCAGCCCCTCGGGCCGCGGAGACGGGCGCACGGGCCCCGCCCCGGCCCCGCTCAGCGCGCCCCCGCAGTCGGCGCACACCAGCATGCGGACCGCCCCGCAGCCGGCGCAGTCGACCGGCAGGACGAGCCCGGCCAGCTCCTGCCACCACCCGCGCACGACTCCACACTGACGGGCCCGACCGGAGCCCGCCACCCCTGTGGACGACGCGCCCGGCGGCAGGTCGGCCCGGGTACATCAGCGGCAGGTCAGCCCGGGTAGACCGGAGCCCGGCCGCCGGCCGCCACCGTCACCGTGCGCCACTGCGCCCCCGGCGGCAGCCACACGATCCCGTCATCGTCCGAGTACGCCACCACGGGCTTCGGCTTCGACTCGTCCTCCGTGGCCGCGACGGCGACCGCGGACAGCCCGGTCGCCCCGGGCAGGCTCGCCGCGACCATCGAGCCGTCGGCCAGCATGTAGCGGGCCTGCTGGACACCGCCGCTCTCCCGGCCCACCACGAGCAGCCGGCCGTGCGGCGCCCAGCTCATCGCCGTCACGTCCGCCATCTGCGGGGCGGCCGGGCGCAGCTCGCGCACCGACACCGCCGAGGAGTCGCCCTTGCCGTCGGGCCGTTCGATCCGCCCGGTGTACAGCTTCTTCAGGGCGCCCTCCTCCACGAGCAGCGCGATCCGCACCCCGTCGGAGGACACCTTCAGCGAGGCGATCCGCCTGCCGTCGAGCCCGGCCACCGGGACCTTCTCGGCGGTCCCGGCCCCTCCCGGCACCCGCCACAGCCCGAGGTGCTGCGGGTCGCGCTCCGCGACCCACAGGTCGCCCGACGCGTCCCAGCTGGGCGCGGTGAGCGTGACCGTCTTGCCGCCCCGGCCCGGCAGCATCGGCTGCGGCATGGGCCCGCCGCCGACCAGCGACACCACGTACAGTCCGTGCCCGTCGTCGGAGACCACGGCCGCGCGCCGCTCGTCGTACGACACCGCCGCCGAGTTGACCTTGAACCCGGGAGGGGTCGTCAGCGGCCCCGGCACCGTGTCGGGGCTGTTCTGCTCGTCCTCGCTGCCCGTGTCCAGCTTCATCCGGACCAGGCGCTTGTCGTTGTCGACGAAGTACTGGAACTCGGGGATCTTGGGCCGGCCCGCGATCGCGGCCGCGCTCACCTCGGTCACCGAGCACAGCGAGGTCGACGACTTGCCGTCGGAGCGCAGCACTTCGACCTGGTCGAGCCGGGAGCCCGTCAGGTCCTTGACCGTGTACAGGAGTTGGGTCGCCATCTTCTTGCACTGCGGCTGCGCGACGTTCTCGACCTTGTCGTTGAGCGGCACGCGCAGCGTGTTCTGGCCGTCGTACGAAAGGGACTTGGTGCCCTCGCGCAGTTCCGTCCCGGTGGGGAAGCTGGACTCCACGACGGGACCGAGCCACCTGGACGGCCCGGCGAGCAGCGACTGCACGGTCTGCGTGGTCGGGTCCATCCGCGAGTCGGGGTCGGTGCGCTGGCGCACGTAGACGGGGTCGGCGACGAGCGAGCCGCCCGCGAAGTAGTACTTGTTGACCGGCATGTAGATGCGCTGGAAGTCCGACTCGCTGAGCACGAGGCCGCTGGGCGGGGTCGAGATCCGCCACTGCTTGTCCTCGTCCTGGACGAGCTGGAGGAACTCCTCGTACTGCCCGTTGCCGGTCTCCGGCTGGTAGGCGCTGCGCTCGTCCACGGTCGCGAGCTTCTTGCCGGTCACCTTCCAGCGGGGCCCGTCGGGGTCCTTCTCGCCGCGGACCGAGACCCGGTTGAGGCCGGAGGAGAGCACGGTGACGGCCGAGCCCGGCCTCCACTCCTTCGCCGCGGTCTCGGTGAGGTACTTGCGGGCGGTCTCCAGCTGCGGGTCGTCGCTGGTCATCGCCTCCAGGAAGCCGTCGACGATGTCGGCCGCGCTGGCCTTGTCGGCGGGCGGTACACCGAACACCCGGACCTGGGAGTCGACGCCCTGCGACGCCTGCACCGGGCGGATCTCGCCGTGGTCGGGCATCGACGCGCAGCCGGCGAGCAGCAGCCCGGCCGCGCCGAGGGCGTACGCCCGTACGGTGCGCGACCGCCGGCCCCGTACCCGCGCACGCCCGGCGCGCGCGTCCTCGGGCTCAGCGTCCATCGGCTCGGTCCTCCTGTTGTGCCTGCTCGGCCTGTTGTGCCTGCTCGGCGGGTCGGGCCACGACACGGGCCCCGTTGCCCGGCAGGGCCGTCGGGTCGGCGGGCACCGGCAGCGCTCCGCCGACCGGCGACCGCGGCGGTATCGGCGACCGGTCACCGGCGTCCGCGGGCGGGTGGTCCGCGGCGGCCCGGCCCGCGGCCTCGGTGGCGGCCCTGGCCCGGTTGGCGCGGGAGTCCTCGGGTTCCAGCGGGATGGGCGAGCCCCGCAGCGGCTCGTCGGCCGTGCGCGGCAGGGTCAGGCGGAACTGCGAGCCGCCGCCCGGCTCGCCCCAGGCCTGCAGCCAGCCTCCGTGCAGCCGGGCGTCCTCGACGGCGATGGACAGGCCGAGGCCGGTCCCGCCGGTCGTGCGCGCCCGCGCGGGGTCGGCCCGCCAGAAGCGGTTGAAGACGCGGGTGGCCTCGCCGGGCTTGAGCCCGACGCCGTAGTCCCGTACGGCGACGGCGACGGCGCCGCCCGCGGACGCCAGCCGGACCACCACGTCGCGGCCCTCGCCGTGCTCCACGGCGTTGACGACCAGATTGCGCAGCACCCGCTCCACGCGCCGGGCGTCCGCCTCGGCGATGACCGGCTGGGTGTCCCCGAGGACCCGGATGCGGGTGCCCTTGTGCTCGGCGAGCGGCTCGGCCGCGTCGATGACGCGGCGCACGACGTCCCGCAGGTCGATCGGCTCGGCCTCCAGGGCGGCCGCGCCCGCGTCGAACCGGCTGATCTCCAGCAGGTCGGCGAGGAGCGACTCGAAGCGGTCGAGCTGCCCGGCGAGCAGCTCGGCGGAGCGCGCGGTGATCGGGTCGAAGTCGACCCGGGCGTCGTGGATGACGTCGGCCGCCATCCGTACCGTCGTCAGCGGGGTGCGCAGCTCGTGCGAGACGTCCGAGACGAAACGGCGCTGCATCCGGGACAGCTCCTCCAGCTGCTGGATCTTGAGCTGGAGGTTCTGCGCCATCTTGTTGAAGGCCTCGCCGAGGCGCGCGATGTCGTCCTCGCCGGTGACCTTCATCCGCTCCTGGAGCCGGCCGGCCGAGAGCCGCTCGGCGATCCCGGCGGCCATCCGCACGGGGGTCACGACCTGGCGCACGACGAGCCAGGCGATGCCGCAGAGCAGGACGACGACGAACAGCCCGGCGGTCACGATGGTGACCTTGATCAGGTTGAGGGACTCCTCCTCCTGCGTGAGCGGGAAGAGGTAGTACAGGTCGTACGGGTCCCCGTTGATGTCCGAGAGCCGCTTGCCGATGACCAGCGCGGGCTCGGGCGCCTTCTTCCCGTCCCCGCTGGTGTACCGGATCTCGGAGAAGGTCTTGAAGGCGCCGGTGGCGTGGTTGACGGCCCGGCGCAGCGACAGCGGGACGCTCGCGGTCGGGTCCACGTTGCCGGAGGCGCGGGCGCCCTTGACGCCCTGGGCGCCGGGCAGCGGCTGCTCACCGGTGCCCGCACCGAGCACGACGACCTCGAAGGCGGTCTGGCCGCCACTGGCCAACTGCTTGACCAGCGAGTTCATCCACGTACTTGCGTCCCGGCCGACCTTGTTGTCGATGGCGTCGGGCCCGTCCACGGTGGCGGGGGCGTTGGCCTTCTCCTGTGCGACCGCGAACCCTCCCGCGGCCTGGCTCTGCGCGGCCTCCTCCTTGGCTTCGAGGAGGCCCCTGCTGACCTGGGCGATGACGACGAAGCCCAGCGCGAGGACCACGGCGAGCGAGATCAGCAGAGTGGCGGCGACGACCCGGAGCTGGATGTTGCGGCGCCACAGCCGGACAGCCGGAAGCAGCGGCCGGCGTACGAGGCGTACGCACAGCCGCAGCACGGAGCTGCCCGGCGCTCCCTCACGGAGCAGCCGGCCGGCGCGCAGGTTCCCCCAGCGGGAACCGCGCCGGTCCCCGCCGGACGTGCCGGACTGCACCTCAGCTGGGTCCGGCCTTGTAGCCGACACCGCGCACCGTCACGACGATCTCGGGGCGCTCCGGGTCCTTCTCGACCTTGGAGCGCAGGCGCTGCACATGCACGTTGACCAGACGGGTGTCCGCCGCGTGCCGGTAGCCCCAGACCTGCTCCAGCAGCACCTCACGGGTGAACACCTGCCAGGGCTTGCGCGCGAGGGCGACCAGCAGGTCGAACTCGAGCGGGGTCAGGGCGATGGAGGCACCGTCCCGCTTGACCGAGTGCCCGGCCACGTCGATGACCAGGTCACCGATGGCCAGCTGCTCGGGCGCGGGCTCCTCCGAGCGGCGCAGGCGGGCCCGGATACGGGCCACCAGCTCCTTCGGCTTGAACGGCTTGACGATGTAGTCGTCGGCCCCGGACTCCAGGCCCACAACCACGTCCACCGTGTCGCTCTTGGCGGTGAGCATGACGATCGGCACGCCGGACTCGGCACGAATCAGCCTGCAGACCTCTATGCCGTCCCTTCCGGGCAGCATGAGGTCGAGCAGCACCAGGTCCGGCTTCGCCTCCCGGAAGGCAGCAAGTGCCTTGTCACCGTCTGCTACGAACGACGGCTCAAAACCTTCTCCACGCAGCACAATGCCGAGCATCTCGGCCAGCGCGGTGTCGTCGTCGACGACAAGGACGCGTCCCTTCATGGTTGACATCATCCCATTAGCTAATCGTTACCCGGCGGTGAGCTGTCCCACAGCCAAAAGGGCTGGAAATCGCCCCTCGGACCTGCGTGGAGATCAGCTCGACCAGTCTGCCCGGGATCCGGGCGACAATTGAAGGTACGGGCTGGCGGAGATCCGGGGGGACGCCTGATCCGTTCGAGGCCCCTACGTGGCACGATGGCAGCGACCAGCGCCCCCGCCGCAGCAGGTGCACGTGAAGGAGCGACGATGAACGACTCTCCGGGCTGGGCTACGCCCGGATCCTCTCCGTCCGACGGCGAGCGGCCGGATACCCCCGCCGACCAGCCGTCCGCCGACGGCGGCGCGCAGCAGCCCGGCCGGCCCGCAGGCGACCCGAAGTGGTCCGCCGAGCAGCCGCCCCCCGGCCAGTGGTCGAGCCCGGGCAGCAGTGAGAACCAGCCGCCCGCCGCCACCCCGCAGCCCGGGACCGGCTGGGGCGCGTACCCGCAGCAGCCCGGACAGGGCCCGTACGGCGGCCAGCAGGCCCCGCAGGGCGCCCAGTGGGGTCAGCCGGGCGCCTGGGGCAAGCCCCCGGCCGCCAAGCCCGGAGTCATCCCGCTGCGCCCTCTGGGCCTCGGCGAGATCCTCGACGGCGCGGTCGCCACCCTGCGCACCCACTGGCGCTCCGTGCTGCCCATCAGCTTCACCGTGGCCATCTTCGCGGTCCTGGCGATCACGCTGCTGCAGGGCTTCATGGTCGACCGGATCGCGGAGCTGGACCGCCCCTCCTCCGATTCCGACGAAGCCGTCATCAGTGCCGTGTCGGGCACCCTGGTGGCAGGCGCCGGCGCCCTGGTCGTCACGTTCGTCTGCACCATCGTGGCCACCGCCATGCTCACGATGATCTACAGCCGCGCCGTCCTCGGCCGCCCCTCCTCGGTCGGCGAAGCCTGGCGCGACTGCCGCCCGCAGCTGCTGCGACTGGCCGGTCTGACCGCGCTCGTCGCCCTCGGCGGCGGCCTGATCATCGCCATCGGCTTCGTACCGGCCGTCATCGCGGGCGTCGCCGGCATGTCCGCGGGCGGCGTCCTCGCCCTCGCCATCATCGGCGGCCTGGCCGGCTTCGCCGTCTGGGTGTGGCTGTACGTCCGGGTCAGCCTCTCCCCGTCCGTGCTGATGCTGGAGCGCAGCAGCGTCTTCCGCAGCCTGAGCCGCTCCGACAAGCTCGTCCGCCACTCCTGGTGGCGCATCCTCGGCATCTCGGTGCTCGCCTCGGTCATCGCCGGCGCCGTCGAGTTCGTCATCGGCATCCCGTTCACGATCGTCGCGCTCGTCAGCGAGGGCGTCTCCGGCGGCTTCGACCCCGACGCCCCCGCGATGAGCTGGACCTACCTGATCATCCTGGGCATCGGCCAGGTCATCGCCATGACCATCACCCTGCCCTTCAAGGCCGGCGTCTCGGTGCTCCTCTACGTCGACCAGCGCATCCGCCGCGAGGCCCTGGACCTGGAGCTGGCCCGCGCCGCCGGGGTCGAGAACTACGACGGGGCTCCCGGCACCCCCGGTACGCCGGGCACCCCGGGCGTCCCCGGCCCCACGCCCCCTCCGACCGGGAGCTGATGCGATGACCAGCCCGGGGGGACTGCCCATCAGCGAGACACCGCCGGTGACGACACCGCGCGAGGCCGCCAGCGAGGCCGCCGAACGCGAATTGTCCAAGCCGATGTACCACGAGAACGACCCCAGCCTGCTGGACCGCGCCGTGCGCCGCCTCCTCGACTGGGTGGACGACCTGTTCGGCGCCGCCGCCGGGGCGACCCCCGGCGGCACGCTGGGCGTCGTCGTGATCGTCCTGCTGATCGTGCTGGCCGTGGCGCTGCTCTGGTGGCGCCTCGGCACCCCCGCGAAGGTCCCCGCAGGAGCCGGCGCCCTGCTGGGCGAACGCGTCCGCAGCGCCGCCGACTACCGCACCGAGGCCGACGCGCACGCCGCCGCCGGCCGCTGGACCGAGGCCGTCCAGGCCCGCATGCGGGCCCTCGTCCGGTCCCTGGAGGAGCGCACCCTGCTGGATCCCCGCCCCGGCCGCACCGCCGACGAGGCCGCGGCCGAGGCCGCGGTCACCCTGCCGGGCCACGCCGCGGACCTCCGCACGGCCGCCCGCGTCTTCGACGACGTCACCTACGGCGGCCGCGTCGGCGACCAGGCCATGTACGCACGCCTCCGCGACCTCGACACGGCCGTCGAACGCACCCGGCCCGCCCTGACCGGGATCACGGGGGCCACCGCATGACGCACCCTCACGACCCCGGCACCCCGGGACGCCCTCCCAGCATGACCCACCCTCAGGACCCCGGCACGACCGGCCACGCCCCCGGCATGACGCACCCTCACGACCCGGACGCATCAGGCCGGGACGCCGACACGACCGGCCCACACCCGGCCGTCACACCGGCAGCACCAGCCACCGACCCGGCGGCCCCGGCCTCCACACCGGCGGCCCCGGCCTCCACACCGGCGGCCCCGGCCTCCACACCGGCGGCCCCGGCCTCCACACCGGCGGCCCCGGCCTCCACACCGGCGGCCCCGGCCTCCACACCGGCGGCCCCCGGCACCTCCACCGCCCTCGGCGCCGCCGCCGTCTGGCAGCGCGCCCGCGGCTTCCTCCTCGCCTTCGCCATGCTCATCGCCACCGGCGTCGCGCTGGCCGCCTTCAACTCCGGCGAGAACCGCGGCGCCCTCGACCCGCGTTCCGCCGACCCCAGCGGCAGCCGCGCCGTCGCCGAACTCCTGAAGGAACGCGGGGTCACCACCCGGGTGGTGACCCGCACTCAGGACGCCGCCGACGCCGCCGGTCCCGGCACCACCCTGCTGGTCACCGACCCCGACCTCCTGGCCCCCCGGCAGCTGTCCGCCCTCAAGGCCGCCATCGACCTGTCCGGCGGACGCACCGTCCTCGTCTCCCCCGGCCGCGCCTCCCTCGCCACCCTGGCCCCCGGCGTCCGGGCCCGCCCCTCTGGTTCCGACGAGCTCCGCGCACCCTCCTGCGCGCTGCCCGCCGCCCAGGCGGCCGGATCCGCCGAGACCGGCAGCCAGTACGGCTACCGCACCGGCGACCCCAAGGCCACCGCCTGCTACCCGGACGACGGCCACGCCACCCTGCTGCTCCTGCCGGCCCAAGCCGGCGGCGACACCGTCCTCCTCGGCTCCGGCCGCATCCTGCAGAACGAGGCCCTCGCCTCCGAGGGCAACGCCTCCCTGGCCCTGCAGACCCTCGGCAGCCACCCCCGGCTCGTCTGGTACCTGCCCTCCCCCGCCGAGGCCGCCGCGTCCGGCGGCGAGGCCGGGGACAAGAGCCTCTTCGACCTCATCCCGGCCGGCTGGTCCTGGGCCCTGCTCCAGCTCTTCCTCGCCGCCGTCCTCGCCGCCCTCTGGCGCGCCCGCCGACTGGGTCCCCTCGTCACCGAGAACCTCCCCGTCGTCATCCGCGCCTCCGAGGCCACCGAGGGCCGCGCCCGCCTGTACCGCAAAGCCGGCGCCCGCGACCGCGCCGCCACCGTGCTGCGCGCCGCCACCCGCGAACGCCTGGCCGCACTGGTCGGCGTACCGCACACCCAGGCCCACGAACCCGCGGCCCTGGCCCCGGCCGTCTCCGCCCGCCTCTCCGGCGAGCCCCGGGACGTGACCGCACTCCTCTTCGGCACCACCCCCTCCGACGACGCGGCACTCGTCGCGCTCGCCGACCACCTCGACGCCCTCGAAAGAGAGGTCCGTACGTCATGACGTACCCGGCCACCGAGTCCACGGCTGCGACCGCGGACAGCGCCCGCGCTTCCCTCGAAGCGCTCCGCACCGAGATCGGCAAGGCCGTGGTCGGTCAGGACTCCGCCGTCACCGGCCTCGTCGTCGCGCTCCTGTGCCGCGGCCACGTCCTGCTCGAAGGGGTCCCCGGCGTCGCGAAGACCCTCCTCGTACGGGCCCTGGCCGCATCCCTGGAACTCGACACCAAGCGCGTCCAGTTCACCCCGGACCTGATGCCGAGCGACGTCACCGGCTCGCTCGTCTACGACGCCCGCACCGCCGAGTTCTCCTTCCAGAACGGCCCCGTCTTCACCAACCTGCTCCTCGCGGACGAGATCAACCGGACCCCGCCCAAGACCCAGTCCTCGCTCCTCGAAGCCATGGAGGAGCGCCAGGTCACGGTCGACGGCACCCCCCGCGCCCTCCCGGAGCCCTTCCTCGTCGCCGCCACCATGAACCCGGTCGAGTACGAGGGCACGTATCCCCTCCCGGAAGCCCAGCTGGACCGCTTCCTCCTCAAGCTCACCGTCCCCCTCCCCTCCCGCGACGACGAGATCGGCGTCCTGACCCGGCACGCCGCCGGCTTCAACCCCCGCGACCTGCACGCCGCGGGCATCCGCCCGGTGGCGGGCCCCGCCCAACTCGAAGCCGCCCGCGAGGCCGTGGCCAAGGTCTCCGTCTCCCCCGAGATCGCCGGCTACGTCGTCGACATCTGCCGCGCCACCCGCGAATCGCCGTCGCTCACCCTCGGCGTCTCCCCGCGCGGCGCGACCGCCCTGCTGGCCACGGCCCGCGCCTGGGCCTGGCTCACCGGCCGCGACTACGTCACCCCCGACGACGTCAAGGCCCTCTCCCTCCCGACCCTGCGCCACCGCGTCCAGCTGCGCCCGGAAGCGGAGATGGAGGGAGTCACGGCCGACGCCGTCATCACGGCGATCCTCTCCCACGTCCCCGTCCCGCGCTGATGGCCCTCACCGGACGTGCCGCACTGCTCGCGGCCCTCGGCAGCATCCCGGTCGGCATCCTCGAACCCAGCTGGACGGGGATGCTCGCGGTCAACGGCCCGATCGCGCTGGCCTGCGCGGTCGACTACGCCCTCGCGGCGCCGGTCCGCAGCCTCCTGCTGGCCCGCTCCGGGGACACCGCCGTCCGCCTCGGCGAACCCGCGGACGTCCACCTGACCATCACCAACCCCGGCCGGCGCAAGCTGCGCGCGCGCGTCCGCGACGCCTGGCCCCCGAGCAGCTGGGTCCCGGGCACGGAGGCCGCGGCATCCCGCCACGAGGTGGTCGTCCCCGCCGGCGAACGCCGCCGGCTGACCACCCGCCTGCTCCCCACCCGCCGCGGCGACCGCCAGGCCGCCCGCGTCACCGTCCGCTCGTACGGCCCCCTGGGCCTGTGGGCCCGCCAGGGCTCCCACCTGTCCCCCTGGACGGTCCGGGTCCTGCCGCCCTTCACCAGCCGCAAGCACCTCCCGTCCCGGCTTGCCCGCCTGCGCGAACTGGACGGCCGCACCAGCGTCCTGACCCGCGGTGAGGGCACCGAGTTCGACAGCCTGCGCGACTACGTCCCCGGCGACGACACCCGCTCCATCGACTGGCGCGCCACGGCCCGCCAGAACAAGGTGGCCGTCCGCACCTGGCGCCCCGAACGCGACCGGCACATCCTCATCTGCCTGGACACCGGCCGTACGTCGGCGGGCCGCGTCGGCGACGCCCCCCGCCTGGACTCCGCCATGGACGCCGCCCTGCTCCTGGCCGCCCTGGCCACCCGCGCCGGCGACCGCGTGGACCTCCTGGCCCACGACCGCCGCCCGCGCGCCCAGGTCCAGGGACGCGCGGCAGCCGACACCCTTCCGTCCTTCGTGAACGCGATGGCACCCCTCGAACCGGAACTGGTCGAGACGGACTCCCGCACCCTGGTCTCCACCATCCTCCGCAGCGCCCCGCGCCGTTCCCTGGTGGTCCTCCTGACGAGCCTGGACGCGGCCCCGATCGAAGAGGGCCTGCTCCCGCTGCTCCCGCGTCTCACGCAGCGCCACACGGTTCTGCTGGCCTCGGTCGCCGACCCCCACATCGCGGACATGACCAAGGCCCGCGGCAGCGTGGACGCGGTCTACGAAGCCGCGGCCGGCACCCAGACCCAGGCCCAGCGCAGCCGCACGGCCGACCAGCTCACCCGCCACGGCGTCCACGTGGTCGACGCCACCCCGGACACCCTGGCCCCGTCCCTGGCCGACGCCTACCTGGCCCTCAAGGCCGCCGGCCGCCTCTGAGGACTGGGTTCTGTCTCTTTGGTCAGCGTCGTGCCCAGATGAGGATGGCGGCGAGGTGGAGTGCTGCCTGGTAGGCGATGGCGAGTTTGTCGCATCGTGTGGCCAGGGGGGCCATAACCGCTTCGAAGGCAGGTGCGTCGCCGGCCTGGCCCGCGGTGACGGTCAGGGCCAGGGACCGAGCTCGTCGGGCAGGTCCCGCCAGGGCGCGTTGGTGCGGTACTTCCACGCGATGGCCTCGAGCGTTCGGCGGCGATCAGCCCACCGCCGTCCACGGACCGGATCGGCCGGCATCAGCGGCTCGATCCGGCCCCACATCGCATCAGTGATCACTAATCGGGCAGACACATCCGATCAACTGACCAACCCGTCAAAGAGACACGCGCCGGCCGGGAGACCCCAGCCGGCTGCTCCCGCGGGGCAGTCGGGCCCTGGTCAGATCGTGACCGGGCCGTGGGCGGTGGCGAACTCGACCGAGACCAGGCCCGGTTCCTCATCCTCGACCCAGGTGACGTCGATCTGGTCGAGGGGGTGGTCGGCCGGTTCGCCGAGGAATTCGGCGATGGAGGCGGCGTCGCCGGCGATGGAGACCCCGTGGATGGTGGTGGAGGTGCGCGGGTCGGCGCTCGGGCGCTCCTCGATGGGGACCAACCACTGAAGGAAGTAGGGCAGTTCCGGGTCCTCCAGCAGTTCCAGCAGGCCGATCTGCTTCCACCTCAGGTCGAACCCGTCGGGGCGGACACGGTGGCCCTCGGCCGAGGTGCGGCCGAGGCGGGCCTCGACCGGGGCGATGTCGTCGACGGAGACCACCCAACCGAGCCAGCCGCCGCCCTCGGCGGCGCGGCGCGCGACCGCCTGGCCGAAGGGTGCGCGGTCGGCGGCGGGGTGGTCGAGTGTGGTGACGACCTCGACGTAGGTGCCGCCGCTCAGCGGGAGAATAAAATTGCGGGTTCCGAATCGCGGGTGCACGCCCCCGTCGACGAACCCGGCGCCGAGGGCCGATCCGATCCACTGGACGGTCGAGACGAAGCTGTCGCGGGCCACCGCATAGGACACATGATCAAGTCGCACTGCGCGATCATCACCCGACAACCCGTACAAATCCCGACGCCACGCCCGCCGCCCCGGCCGCGTCCGCCGTGGATTCAGCCGTGGAGCGGATCGATCACCGTCATCCCGGTGGGGGAGGCCCGGTCCAAGCCAGGCAGCAGCGCTGCCGCCTCGTCGAGGCCCACGACCCGCTCGATCAGCCGCTGCGGGGCGAGCGCTGCTGCCACAGGATTTCGATCCGGCATGCAGCACCATGCGCGCCGCACTTCCAAGAGACAGGCTCTAGTACTGCCAGCGGGGCTGGCTGCCGTCCAGACGGCAATGGATCAGGCGCCCGTTCCCGGCGTGCGTGGACCGGCCGAGGTCGGCCTTCCGGCAGAACTGGCCCGCGTTGTAGCAGTTCCCCGCGTTGGAGACGATCTCGCACTCGGTCGTCGCCGGCCGGGTCGGCGCCTTCGTCGTCGGCGGGGCCGCCGGCTTGGTCGCGGGCCTCGTCGCGGGCTTCGGCGCCTGCGTGGCGGGCGGCTTCGGGTCGGCCGTGGTGACCGAGGGACTCGGCAGGGCCGAAGGGGACACCGAGGGACTGGGCGTCGGAGACGGCGAAGGCGAGGGGTCCGCGGACGTCTGCGACGGGACCGCCGAGGACGCGACCGGCGGCAGGGACACGGCGGGACGCTCACCCTCCGCCGGACCGCAGGCGACGGTGACGCCGGCCACCACCAGACCGACCAGCACCCGCCGGACGAGGCCCCTCTTACGTCTTCCGCCTCTGTCGTCGCCACTGATTGCGCTGCGCATCGATACCCCCACCTGAAGCCGTTCGAAGGAGGGACATCATAGGAACGGATGTCCGCCTCGGCCGGTTTTCCCGCACATCGTTACGTACGCGCGCTTGGCCGTGGTGACGGCCCGGGTCCCTGCGCGTCAGTGGCCGGTGCCAGGATGACGCCCATGACGATCAAGGACATAGCCCGGCATGACGTGAGTGAACAGCGCATCGAGCAGGCACTCGACGGCATCGAACGCCAGGCCCGCCACCGCTGGCACACCATGCAGTACGACTGCTACTCCGATGACGAACTGCAGGCCCTGCGCGACGCACTCCTCGACCACACGGCCGCCCGCACGGTGGCGGACCCCCGGCCCGGCACCGCCCCGTCAGGCACCGTCCTGCGCACGGCAGCCGAGTGCGCCCTGGGACTCCTGAGCCTGGCCTGCTTCCCCAACGGCGACCAGGAGATCTCCTTCACCCTCATCGACGAGCAGCTCAGCAGCGAGGACACGGACTTCGCCGCCGTGGTGGAACTGGCGGCCACCGCGACGATCTGGCTGGACGCCTTCGCACTGTCCGTGATCAGCGGCATGGTCTGGGAACGCAACCTGGTCCTCGGACTGCTGCTGCGCAGCGACTACGCGCCTGCCATCCGTGACGGCGCCCCGCACTCGACGCTGGAATCGAAGTCGGACCCGGGCGAGCTGGCGGAGATGAACGCCCTGTGCGGCTACCTCGCCCAGGCCGAAGGGCACCTGCCCCGGCACTGGCCATCGGTCACGCTGTGCAAGCCGACCGCCGACGAACGCGCCGAGGCGACGCGGCAGCTGGATGCCCTCGCTGCACCGACGCCGGACCAGCACCTCCTGCGCGCGCTCTTGAAGGACGACCAGCCGGCCTTCGAACAGGCCCTGGAAAATCGCCTCGTCCAGCACCGGGAGAGCGCCCCTTCCGATGCGGCGCCCCGCACCCTCCTGCCGCAGAAGACCATCGCACTGGCCGCGCTGGCAGTCCAAGTACACGGCTGGGACATCCACGTCCGATCCGCCTACCTGCCGCAGACCCTGCTGAACGCCCCGGAAGGCGCCCCATCGATCAATGCCTGAACCACAGCCCTCCCCCCGGACGCGTATGAACACATACCCGGGGGGAACGGCACAGGCCTTCTCACGGGATCCCCGCCACCTCGGCCGGCCCCAGCCCGACCTCGCCCAGGCTCGCGACCGTGGCGGCCTGGCGCTCGGGAGTGAGCACGCTGCATGCTCGACATGAAGAAGATCTCTCCCCGCACGGTCCGGATCTCCGGCGGAGAGGCTGATTGTCCGAGGAAAACTGCAAACCGACCCTGAACGCAGAAAAGCCCCGCACCGGACCCCGAAGGGTCTGGTGCGGGGCTTCCCGCAATGATTGTTCGGCGGCGTCCTACTCTCCCACAGGGTCCCCCCTGCAGTACCATCGGCGCTGAAAGGCTTAGCTTCCGGGTTCGGAATGTAACCGGGCGTTTCCCTAACGCTATGACCACCGAAACACTATGAAATTTGAACGCTGGCATGAACACAGCTGTTCGTTATTTCAGAACTAACACAGTGGACGCGAGCAACTGAGGACAAGCCCTCGGCCTATTAGTACCAGTCAGCTTCACCCGTTACCGGGCTTCCACATCTGGCCTATCAACCCAGTCGTCTACTGGGAGCCTTACCCTCTCAAGGAGGTGGGAATACTCATCTTGAAGCAGGCTTCCCGCTTAGATGCTTTCAGCGGTTATCCCTCCCGAACGTAGCCAACCAGCCATGCCCTTGGCAGGACAACTGGCACACCAGAGGTTCGTCCGTCCCGGTCCTCTCGTACTAGGGACAGCCCTTCTCAATATTCCTACGCGCACAGCGGATAGGGACCGAACTGTCTCACGACGTTCTAAACCCAGCTCGCGTACCGCTTTAATGGGCGAACAGCCCAACCCTTGGGACCGACTCCAGCCCCAGGATGCGACGAGCCGACATCGAGGTGCCAAACCATCCCGTCGATATGGACTCTTGGGGAAGATCAGCCTGTTATCCCCGGGGTACCTTTTATCCGTTGAGCGACGGCGCTTCCACAAGCCACCGCCGGATCACTAGTCCCGACTTTCGTCCCTGCTCGACCCGTCGGTCTCACAGTCAAGCTCCCTTGTGCACTTACACTCAACACCTGATTGCCAACCAGGCTGAGGGAACCTTTGGGCGCCTCCGTTACTCTTTGGGAGGCAACCGCCCCAGTTAAACTACCCATCAGACACTGTCCCTGATCCGGATCACGGACCGAGGTTAGACATCCAGCACGACCAGAGTGGTATTTCAACGACGACTCCACCCCAACTGGCGTTGGGGTTTCAAAGTCTCCCACCTATCCTACACAAGCCGAACCGAACACCAATATCAAACTATAGTAAAGGTCCCGGGGTCTTTCCGTCCTGCTGCGCGAAACGAGCATCTTTACTCGTAGTGCAATTTCACCGGGCCTATGGTTGAGACAGTCGAGAAGTCGTTACGCCATTCGTGCAGGTCGGAACTTACCCGACAAGGAATTTCGCTACCTTAGGATGGTTATAGTTACCACCGCCGTTTACTGGCGCTTAAGTTCTCAGCTTCGCACGCCCGAAAGCGCACTAACCGGTCCCCTTAACGTTCCAGCACCGGGCAGGCGTCAGTCCGTATACATCGCCTTACGGCTTCGCACGGACCTGTGTTTTTAGTAAACAGTCGCTTCTCGCTGGTCTCTGCGGCCACCCCCAGCTCACGGAGTAAATCCGATCACCAGTGATGGCCCCCCTTCTCCCGAAGTTACGGGGGCATTTTGCCGAGTTCCTTAACCATAGTTCACCCGAACGCCTCGGTATTCTCTACCTGACCACCTGAGTCGGTTTAGGGTACGGGCCGCCATGAAACTCGCTAGAGGCTTTTCTCGACAGCATAGGATCATCCACTTCACCACAATCGGCTCGGCATCAGGTCTCAGCCTTATATGAGGGACGGATTTGCCTACCCCTCGGCCTACACCCTTACCCCGGGACAACCACCGCCCGGGCTGGACTACCTTCCTGCGTCACCCCATCGCTTACCTACTACCACCTTGGATCGGCGGCTCCACCACTTTCCCTTGCCCGAAGGCTCCGGAACGGCTTCACGGCCTTAGCATCAGAGGATTCGATATTGGGCGTTTCAAAGCGGGTACCGGAATATCAACCGGTTGTCCATCGACTACGCCTGTCGGCCTCGCCTTAGGTCCCGACTTACCCTGGGCAGATCAGCTTGACCCAGGAACCCTTAGTCAATCGGCGCACACGTTTCTCACGTGTGTATCGCTACTCATGCCTGCATTCTCACTCGTGAACCGTCCACAACTAGCTTCCGCTGCTGCTTCACCCGGCACACGACGCTCCCCTACCCATCACAGCGGGCGTTGGCCCTATTGCTGCAATGACACGACTTCGGCGGTACGCTTGAGCCCCGCTACATTGTCGGCGCGGAATCACTTGACCAGTGAGCTATTACGCACTCTTTCAAGGGTGGCTGCTTCTAAGCCAACCTCCTGGTTGTCTCTGCGACTCCACATCCTTTCCCACTTAGCGTACGCTTAGGGGCCTTAGTCGATGCTCTGGGCTGTTTCCCTCTCGACCATGGAGCTTATCCCCCACAGTCTCACTGCCACGCTCTCACTTACCGGCATTCGGAGTTTGGCTAAGGTCAGTAACCCGGTAGGGCCCATCGCCTATCCAGTGCTCTACCTCCGGCAAGAAACACGTGACGCTGCACCTAAATGCATTTCGGGGAGAACCAGCTATCACGGAGTTTGATTGGCCTTTCACCCCTAACCACAGGTCATCCCCCAGGTTTTCAACCCTGGTGGGTTCGGTCCTCCACGAAGTCTTACCTCCGCTTCAACCTGCCCATGGCTAGATCACTCCGCTTCGGGTCTAGAGCGTGCAACTCAATCGCCCTATTCGGACTCGCTTTCGCTACGGCTTCCCCACACGGGTTAACCTCGCTACACACCGCTAACTCGCAGGCTCATTCTTCAAAAGGCACGCAGTCACGACCGTTGTTCCGAAGAACAACGGCGACGCTCCCACGGCTTGTAGGCACACGGTTTCAGGTACTATTTCACTCCGCTCCCGCGGTACTTTTCACCATTCCCTCACGGTACTATCCGCTATCGGTCACCAGGGAATATTTAGGCTTAGCGGGTGGTCCCGCCAGATTCACACGGGATTTCTCGGGCCCCGTGCTACTTGGGAGATTCTTAAGCAAGCCGCTGATGTTTCGTCTACGGGGGTCTTACCCTCTACGCCGGACCTTTCGCATGTCCTTCGACTACATCAACGGTTTCTGACTCGCCGACCGGCCGGCAGACCGATCAAAAGAATTCCCACAACCCCGCATGCGCAACCCCTGCCGGGTATCACACGCATACGGTTTGGCCTCATCCGGTTTCGCTCGCCACTACTCCCGGAATCACGGTTGTTTTCTCTTCCTGCGGGTACTGAGATGTTTCACTTCCCCGCGTTCCCTCCACACTGCCTATGTGTTCAGCAGTGGGTGACAGCCCATGACGACTGCCGGGTTTCCCCATTCGGACACCCCCGGATCAAAGCTCAGTTGGCAGCTCCCCGGGGCCTATCGCGGCCTCTCACGTCCTTCATCGGTTCCTGGTGCCAAGGCATCCACCGTGCGCCCTTAAAAACTTGGCCACAGATGCTCGCGTCCACTGTGTAGTTCTCAAACAACGACCAGCCACCCATCACCCTGACCTATACAGATCAAGTTCACTGGGGCCGGCACTGAAGACATGACCTTACGGCCGTACCTTCAGGACCCAACAACGTGCCAGGCACGATCCCGTCCACCATCGCTGTTTTCCACGCCGAAGCAGTACTCACAGGAGGTTTCAGAAACCGTGCCAACTAATCAACGTTCCACCCTGAGCTGACCGTGCAGAACGTTTGTCTGCAATCGGTACTGTGCTCCTTAGAAAGGAGGTGATCCAGCCGCACCTTCCGGTACGGCTACCTTGTTACGACTTCGTCCCAATCGCCAGTCCCACCTTCGACAGCTCCCTCCCTTACGGGTTGGGCCACCGGCTTCGGGTGTTACCGACTTTCGTGACGTGACGGGCGGTGTGTACAAGGCCCGGGAACGTATTCACCGCAGCAATGCTGATCTGCGATTACTAGCAACTCCGACTTCATGGGGTCGAGTTGCAGACCCCAATCCGAACTGAGACCGGCTTTTTGAGATTCGCTCCACCTCACGGTATCGCAGCTCATTGTACCGGCCATTGTAGCACGTGTGCAGCCCAAGACATAAGGGGCATGATGACTTGACGTCGTCCCCACCTTCCTCCGAGTTGACCCCGGCGGTCTCCTGTGAGTCCCCATCACCCCGAAGGGCATGCTGGCAACACAGGACAAGGGTTGCGCTCGTTGCGGGACTTAACCCAACATCTCACGACACGAGCTGACGACAGCCATGCACCACCTGTATACCGACCACAAGGGGGGCACTATCTCTAATGCTTTCCGGTATATGTCAAGCCTTGGTAAGGTTCTTCGCGTTGCGTCGAATTAAGCCACATGCTCCGCTGCTTGTGCGGGCCCCCGTCAATTCCTTTGAGTTTTAGCCTTGCGGCCGTACTCCCCAGGCGGGGAACTTAATGCGTTAGCTGCGGCACCGACGACGTGGAATGTCGCCAACACCTAGTTCCCAACGTTTACGGCGTGGACTACCAGGGTATCTAATCCTGTTCGCTCCCCACGCTTTCGCTCCTCAGCGTCAGTAATGGCCCAGAGATCCGCCTTCGCCACCGGTGTTCCTCCTGATATCTGCGCATTTCACCGCTACACCAGGAATTCCGATCTCCCCTACCACACTCTAGCTAGCCCGTATCGAATGCAGACCCGAGGTTAAGCCTCGGGCTTTCACATCCGACGTGACAAGCCGCCTACGAGCTCTTTACGCCCAATAATTCCGGACAACGCTTGCGCCCTACGTATTACCGCGGCTGCTGGCACGTAGTTAGCCGGCGCTTCTTCTGCAGGTACCGTCACTTTCGCTTCTTCCCTGCTGAAAGAGGTTTACAACCCGAAGGCCGTCATCCCTCACGCGGCGTCGCTGCATCAGGCTTTCGCCCATTGTGCAATATTCCCCACTGCTGCCTCCCGTAGGAGTCTGGGCCGTGTCTCAGTCCCAGTGTGGCCGGTCGCCCTCTCAGGCCGGCTACCCGTCGTCGCCTTGGTGGGCCATTACCCCACCAACAAGCTGATAGGCCGCGGGCTCATCCTTCACCGCCGGAGCTTTCAACCCCTACCCATGCGGGCAGGAGTGGTATCCGGTATTAGACCCCGTTTCCAGGGCTTGTCCCAGAGTGAAGGGCAGATTGCCCACGTGTTACTCACCCGTTCGCCACTAATCCACCCCGAAGGGCTTCATCGTTCGACTTGCATGTGTTAAGCACGCCGCCAGCGTTCGTCCTGAGCCAGGATCAAACTCTCCATGAATGTTTACCCGTAATCGGGTGCACACATCACTTAGAGCGGGCACGTCAGGTCGGAATAAGACCGACGCGCCACAACGTCCTCGCTGTGTAATTGCCTGCGAGCATCATCCGAAGACGACCCCGCAGGTCTTTTTCAAAGGAACCTCATCCACCGAAATGGACGGGGTATCAACTTTTGGCGTTGATTTTTGGCACGCTGTTGAGTTCTCAAGGAACGGACGCTTCCTTTGTACTCACCCGCAGCTACATTCGCTGGGGCTTTCCTCCGGGCTTTCGTTCTGTTCTTGCGTTTCCGACTCTATCAGACTCTTTCGTGTCCGACTTCCTCGGTGCTTTCCAGGTATTCGCTTTCGCGCTTTCCTTTCCGGCGATTCCGACTCTATCAGAAGTTTTCCACCGGATTTACCGGCTTCGGATTCCTGAATGAGGAGTCGGCTGCACCCCGTTGGAATTCGATTCCTTGTGGGGTGAGAGAGAGTTTAAACCATCGCTGCCGAACTTGTCCAGTTCGGGGCAACCGTTCGAATCTACCTCCCCGCGAGCTCCGTGTCAACGGTCTTTGCGGGACAGACGAGGAGACTAGCAGCTCGGCAGGCTCCTGCGCACATCAGGCCGCGGTCGGGAGCGTCGCCGTCTGATCCGCGGCCTCGACGTCGCCGATCTCGCCGGCGCGGGCGGCCCTGCCGCCCAGGATGAAGACGTAGAGCAGGAAGGCGGCCTCGGCGACGACGCCGATCGTGATGCGGGCCCAGGTCGGGAGGCCCGACGGGGTCACGAAGCCCTCGATCAGGCCCGAGATGAACAGGACCACCGCGAGGCCGATGGCCATGCCCAGGGCGGCGCGGCCCTGTTCCGCGAGGGCGGTGCGGCGGGTGCGGGGGCCCGGGTCGATGACCGTCCAGCCCAGGCGCAGGCCCGTGCCCGCCGCCACGAAGACGGCGGTCAGTTCGAGCAGACCGTGCGGGAGGATCAGGCCGAGGAAGACGTCGAGGCGGCCGGCGGAGGCCATCAGGCCGAGGCCCACGCCGAGGTTGGCCATATTCAGGAAGAGGATCCAGATCACGGGGAGCCCCAGGAACGCGCCCAGAACCAGGCAGATCGCTGCCGCCTGGGCGTTGTTCGTCCAGACCTGGGCGGCGAACGAGCTCGCGGGATGGCTGGAGTAGTACGTCTCGTACTGGCCGCCCGGCTCCGTGAGCGCCTTCAGGTGCTCCGGCGCCGCGATGGCGCTCTGGACCTCGGGGTGCGTGGCTATCCACCAGCCGATGAGCACGCCGACCGCCGTCGAGAGCAGGGCGGTCGGTATCCACCAGCGGCGGCTCTTGTAGACGGCGGCCGGGAAACCCACCGTGAAGAAGAGGGCGACGTCGCGCCATCCGCCGCGGCGGGTGCCCGTCACCGTGGCGCGGGCGCGGGCGACCAGCTGGGTCAGCCGGCCCGTGAGCATCGGATCGGGGGCGCTGGACTGGATGAGGGAGAGGTGGGTGGACGTGCGCTGGTAGAGGGCGACGAGTTCGTCGGCCTCCTCGCCGGTGAGCCTGCGCCCGCGCCCCAGGAGCTGCTCCAGGCGGTCCCATTCCGCGCGGTGTGCCGTCACGAAGACGTCGAGATCCATCCGGTTGCCGCTCCCCTGTCCCAGGTCCCCTGGCCACTGCCTATTCCTAGTGTGGTCAGCTTGGCAGACTGGATGCCGAACGGGCGGGGCAGGTCACATGAGAGGTGCTGTGGTGAGCGATCTGGTGACGGGGGACGCGGTCGTCCTGGGGTTGCGGCCGGCGAGGCTGCCGAGCCGTGCGCTGGCGATCCTGCTGGACCTGGCCGTGTACGTCACCGGATACCTGATCCTCACGATCGGGCTGACCGCCGCGACCGCGTCCCTGGACGAAGCCGCCCAGGCGGCGGTCGCCGTGGCGAGCTTCCTGTTGTTGCTGGTCGGCGTGCCGATCGCGGTCGAGACGCTGTCCCACGGACGTTCCCTGGGCAAGCTCGCCTGCGGGCTGCGGGTGGTGCGGGACGACGGCGGGCCGATCCGGTTCCGGCACGCGCTGGTGCGCGGGGCCATGGGCGTCGTGGAGCTGCTGATGACCTTCGGGTCGGTGGCGTGCATCGCCTCGCTGGTATCGGCACGCGGTCGGCGGGTCGGGGACGTGTTCGCGGGGACGCTGGTGATCCGCGAGCGGGTGCCGGGGGCCCGGGTGATGCCGGTGCCCGCGCCGCCGCCGTGGCTGGCCGGGCGGTTCACCGGGCTGGATCTGTCGGCGGTGCCGGACGGGCTGTGGCTGGCGATACGGCAGTACCTGACGCGGATGAACCAGCTGGATCCGCAGGTGGGTGCCGCCATGGCGGCGAGGCTCGCGGACGATCTGGTGGCGCGCACCGGGGCTCCGCCGCCGGCCGGGGTGCCGGCGGCCGCCTTCCTGATGGCCGTGGTGCACGAGCGCCAGACGCGCGACGCCACCCGGGCCTTCCACTCCGCCGGCGGCTCCGGGTTCGCGCCCGCGCCGGTGGCCGTGACCGCACCGGCTCCGGTTCCGGTTCCGGTTCCCGCGGTGCCGACGATGCCGGTTGCGGTTCCGGGGTCCGCGCCGGTCGCGGCGCCTTACGCGGCTCCCGCTCCCGCGCCCGTGGCTCCCGTGGAGGCTCCGCGCGCCGGCGGGTTCGCGCCGCCGGCCTGAGGGGTCACTGCTCCTCGAAGGCCGAGGGCGGGGTCTCCAGGTGTTCGAGTTCGATGCCGGGGGCCGAGAGGACCACGTCGCCGGCGATGTGGACCGTGTGGACCTCGCCCGTGTCCAGGGCGCTCACCTGGTACTCGTCCACCAGGAGCGGGCCGCTGTCCGTGGGGTGTTCCTCGCGTGCCAGCAGGGCCCACGCCTGGTCGACCGTACGGGGGGCCAGTACCGGGTCGGTGAGCGCGAGGAGCCTGACGCGGGTGGCGGGGGCGCCGGGGGTCAGGCGCAGCAGGCGGGACGTCGCGACGAGGAAGGCCGGGGAGGTGCCGGTGAATCCGGGGGCGGCGATGTTGCCTTCGGTGGCCTCGGCGCCGGTGGGGTCGGTACGGACCCAGGTGACGCCGTCGATGGCGGCGCCGCGGACCTGCCAGCTCGCGGCGTTGACCTCGAGGCGGATGGGGCGGCCGAGCTCGTCGATCGCCAGGTCGACGGAACCGCGGTGGTCGCCGTTCGGTGCCGTGAGCTGGGAGACGTAGCGCCAGCCGGAGGGCCCCGGGGCGCAGTGGAAGTGCTCCTCGCCGAGGGGGGTGTGGTCGTGCGGGTCGTGGAGCGAGTAGCGGCCGCGGGGCATGGTGCACACACTTCTTGGGATCGGGGGGATTCCGGTACGGGGCAGGCCCCCGGCACGCGTGCCGGGGGCCTGCTTCACGTTCTGCCGCCGCTGATCAGGGGGTGATCAGTAGCGGTAGTGGTCCGGCTTGTACGGGCCCTCGACCTTGACGCCGATGTAGGCGGCCTGCTCGGGGCGCAGGGTGGTGAGCCTGACGCCGAGGGCGTCGAGGTGGAGGCGGGCGACCTTCTCGTCGAGGTGCTTGGGGAGCACGTAGACGTCGGTCGGGTACTCGGACGGCTTCGTGAAGAGCTCGATCTGGGCCAGGGTCTGGTCCGCGAAGGAGTTCGACATGACGAAGGACGGGTGGCCGGTCGCGTTGCCGAGGTTCAGCAGGCGGCCCTCGGAGAGGACGATCAGGACCTTGCCGTCGGGGAACTTCCAGGTGTGGACCTGGGGCTTGACCTCGTCCTTGACGATGCCCTCGATCTTGGCCAGGCCGGCCATGTCGATCTCGTTGTCGAAGTGGCCGATGTTGCCCACGATGGCCTGGTGCTTCATCTTGGCCATGTCGGCGGCCATGATGATGTCCTTGTTGCCGGTGGTCGTGATGAAGATGTCGGCCGTCTCGACGACATCCTGGAGCGTGGCGACCTGGTAGCCGTCCATGGCCGCCTGGAGGGCGCAGATCGGGTCGATCTCGGTGATGATGACGCGCGCGCCCTGGCCGCGGAGGGACTCGGCGCAGCCCTTGCCGACATCGCCGTAGCCGCAGACGACCGCGACCTTGCCGCCGATGAGGACGTCGGTGGCGCGGTTGATGCCGTCGATCAGGGAGTGGCGGCAGCCGTACTTGTTGTCGAACTTCGACTTGGTGACGGCGTCGTTCACGTTGATCGCCGGGAAGAGCAGCTCGCCGGCCTGCATCATCTCGTAGAGGCGGTGCACACCGGTGGTGGTCTCCTCGGTCACGCCGCGGATCTCGGACGCGAGCTGCGTCCACTTCTGCGGGTTCTCGCCGAGGGTGCGGTTGAGAAGGGTGAGGATGTACGCGTACTCCTCGGAGTCCGCGGTGGAGGGGTCCGGAGCCTCGCCGGCCTTCTCGAACTCGACGCCCTTGTGGACGAGCAGGGTGGCGTCACCACCGTCGTCGAGGATCATGTTCGGGCCGCCGGTGGGGGTGTTCGGCCAGGTGAGCGCCTGCTCGGTGCACCACCAGTACTCCTCCAGCGTCTCGCCCTTCCAGGCGAAGACGGGGACGCCCTGCGGGTTCTCCGGGGTGCCGTTCGGGCCGACCGCGATGGCGGCGGCCGCGTGGTCCTGGGTGGAGAAGATGTTGCAGGAGGCCCAGCGCACGTCTGCGCCGAGGGCGACGAGGGTCTCGATGAGCACGGCCGTCTGCACGGTCATGTGCAGCGAGCCGGTGATGCGGGCGCCGGCCAGGGGCTGGGCCTGCGCGTACTCCGCGCGGATCGACATCAGGCCCGGCATCTCGTGCTCGGCCAGGGTGATCTCCTTGCGGCCGAAGGCGGCGAGGGAGAGGTCTGCGACCTTGAAGTCCATGGGTGCTGCTCCTCATGGTTCGAGAGGGTGGGTACGGCTGAGCCGTGCGCCGTCCTGGGGACGGGCACCGAGCACAGTCCGTCGGGGGTCCTCTCTCCCCTCGGCCGGTCGCGAGACCGCCCGACCCGCCATCAGCAGCGACGTCTGACACTGAGCACGAATCTACACCGATCGGCGGAGCGGGCCGCAGTCAGACGAGGAACTGGCTGTGTCTTTCCTGCGGGCCGGCCGGCGGGAGGCTTTGGGGCCTTTCGGACTTTTGATCCACGCCGTGCGTGGGGCAGGATGCCGGTGGATCGGAAGCGGGCGCGATCCCCGCAGGGCCCGTGGCGCGAAGGAGATCTCAGTGACCAGTCCGGCAGAACGTCCCGTAGGCGGAGGGGCGAGCGGGCACAGGCGTCTGAAACTGCTCGCCGTCACCGCTTGTCCCACGGGGATCGCGCACACCTACATGGCCGCGGAGAAGCTCCAGCAGGCCGCCGACCGGCTCGGCGTCGACATGAAGGTGGAGACCCAGGGCTCCATCGGGGCCGGGAACGTCTTCTCTGACAACGATGTCAGGGAGGCGGACGGCGTCATCATCGCCGCGGGCAAAGAGGTCGGCCGCGAGCGCTTCGCGGGCAAGCGGGTCCTGTCCACCGGCGTCGCGGACGGCATCCACCGGCCCGAGGAGCTGATCGAGAGCGTGCAGAGTGCGCCCGTGCAGACGGGGGCCGCCGCGGTGGGCGGCGGAGGCGGGAGTGGCGGAACCGGAACCGGAGCCGGAGCCGGCGGGAGGGAGCGCAGCGCCGCGTACAAGGCGCTGATGAACGGCGTCTCGCACATGATCCCCTTCGTGGTCGTGGGCGGCCTGCTCCTCGCCGTCTCGATCGCGCTCGGCGGGCACACCACCCCCGAGGGGATCACGTTCGCCCCGGACTCCTTCTGGTACTACGTCAACGCCCTGGGCGGCCTCGGGTTCAAGCTGATGCTGCCGATCTTCTCGGGCTACATCGCCCACGCGCTCGGCGACCGGCCCGCGCTCGTGCCGGGCATGATCGGCGGCTTCCTGGCCGCCGACGCCGTGAACATCTACGGGGCGGATGCCAACGCCGGCTTCCTGGGTGCGATCGCGACCGGCTTCCTCGCCGGCTATCTCGTCGTGTGGATCAAGAAGGTCAAGGTCCCCGCGTTCGCCCGGCCGATCATGCCGATCATCGTGATCCCGATCGTGTCGACCCTGGCCCTCGGCCTCTTCTACATCTACGTCATCGGCCGGCCCATTTCGTGGGTCTTCATGCAGCTGACCGACTGGCTGAACGGGCTGACCGGCTCCAGCGCGATCGTGCTCGGCGCCCTCATCGGCCTGATGATCGCCTTCGACATGGGCGGTCCGGTCAACAAAACGGCGTTCCTCGTCGCGGTGGGCCTCATCGGCACCAACAACGCGGTCATGGGCATGGCCGCCGCCGCGATCCCGGTCATGCCGCTCGGCCAGGGCCTGGCGACGCTGATGCGCCGCAAGTTCCACAGCGTCCAGGAGCGGGAGACGGGGATCGCGGCGCTGTTCATGGGCTTCTTCGGCATCTCAGAAGGTGCCATTCCGTTCGCCGCCGCACGGCCGGCGCAGGTCATCCCCGCGAACATGCTCGGTGGCGCCGTGGCCGGTGCGATCGCGGGGCTGGCGGGGGTCGAGAACTCGGTGCCGCACGGCGGTCCGATCGTCTCGCTGTTCGGCGCCGTCAGCGGGGTCGGGATGTTCTTCGTCGCGATCGCGGCGGGTGTGGTCGTGACGGCGGTGACGACCAACGCGCTGATCGGGATCAAGCTGCGCAAGGACGGCGCGGCCGGTCGCAAGGTGCCCGAGCCGGTACTGGTGGGCGTGGGTACGGGTGCGGGTGCGGGTGCGGGCGGGACGGCCGTCGCGGCGCAGGGCGCGTCCGCGGCGCCCGCGGCCACCCCCGCCGCCGAGGCCGGGCCGCCGGAGGTGCTCTCCGGCTACCTCACGGAGCGGACGGTGAAGCCGGAGCTGGCCGCGGACTCCAAGGAGGCGGCGATCCGCGAGATGGCGCAGCTGCTGGCCGCCACCGGCAACGTCCGGGACGTGGACGAGCTCGTACGGGTCGCCCTCGCGCGGGAGGCGCAGGGCACGACCGGCCTGGGCGAGTCGATCGCGATCCCGCACGCCAAGACGGACGCGGTGACCCGGCCCACGGTGGGCTTCGCCCGCTCCGCCGAAGGCATCGAGTGGGGTGCGCTGGACGGGACGAAGGCCCGGCTGGTGTTCATGATCGCGGTGCCGGAGGCCGCGGCCGGCGACGAGCACCTGCGGATCCTGGCACTGCTGTCGCGCAAGCTGATGGACGGCGGCTTCCGGGAGCGGCTGCGGGCCGCGCCCGACGGGGCCGCGATCCTGGACGTGCTGCGCGGGATCCGGTAGCCGCAGCTGCGCCCGACGGGGTCCCTCACCTGGTGCGGGACCCCGTCGGCGTTCCCGGCGCGGCCGGCCCGTACAGTTCGGCCGCACGTCGGATCGAGCGGAGCAGGGGCGGGAGTATGGGGATGCAGGGCCGGGTGCCGGGTCGTCGGCTCGGGGTGACATCGGTGGTGCTGCTGGTGCTGGGTGCGGTTCTGGGCTGCGTCGGGGGTCTCGGCGGGTACTTCTTCATGCCGACGAGGGTCATGCCGTCGGACCACATGAGGCCGACCCACCCCACGGGCGCGTCGGTGGTCTTCAACCTGTTGACCGTCAAGGTGAACCGCGGCGACGTGGTGCTCTTCGACGCCGCTGCCTGGGGTGAGCAGCACCTGTCCGTGGAACGGGTGGTCGCGGTGGGCGGCGACCGCATCGCCTACACACCCGGGGACCGGACGCTGACCTTGAACGGGAAGCCGCTGGACGAGCCGTACGTCCTGAACGGCGATCCGGTGGCGGGGTCGCCCGGCGCGTTCAGTGTGACGGTGCCCGAGGACCGGCTGTTCGTGCTGGGCGACAACCGCGGCAACTCCGCCGACTCCCGCTACCGGTTCCAGGAGTCGCAGGGCGGAACCGTTCCCGTGTCGGACGTGAAGGGCGCGCTCATCGACGAGGGCCATCCGCTGGTCGTCGGCCTGCGGTCCGCGGCGCTCGCCGGCGTCGCGGTGCTGGGCGCCGGTGCGGTGTTCGGCGCCGCCTCGCTGCGGCTGCGCCGCCGGGCGGGGGCGGCCGCGGTGCACCCGGCGTACGCGGGGCTGGTGCCGCCGCCGGGGGTCTGAGGGCCCCGAGGCGCGGCAGGAAGGCCCCCGCGGGCTGTTGCTCGCGGGGGCCTTCGTGCGCAGTGCCAGGGGTACTGCGCCGAGTACTACTCGGCCGGGGCGGCCTCGGGGCGGTAGATGTCCGGCTCCAGGTAGATCACGCGGGCGATCGGGACCGCCGCGCGGATGCGCGCCTCGGCGGCGTTGATCGCGTCCGCGACCTGGGTCGCCGTGTCGTGGCCTTCGACCGCGATCTTGGCGGCGACCAGCAGCTCCTCCGGGCCGAGGTGCAGGGTACGCATGTGGATCACGCGGGTGACGACGTCCCCGTCGACGAGCGCGACCTTGATCTTCTCGACCTCTTCGGTGCCCGCGGCCTCGCCGAGCAGCAGGGACTTGGTCTCCGCGGCCAGGACGATCGCGATGACGATCAGCAGCACGCCGATGCACAGGGTGCCGATGCCGTCCCAGACGCCGTTGCCGGTGAGCAGGGCGAGGCCGACGCCTCCGAGGGCCAGGATCAGGCCGACGAGCGCGCCGAGGTCTTCGAGGAGGACCACCGGCAGTTCGGGGGCCTTGGCCCGCCGGACGAACTGGGTCCAGGTCTGCTTGCCGCGGATCGCGTTCGACTCCACGATCGCGGTGCGGAAGGAGAAGGACTCCGCGATGATCGCGAAGACGAGGACGCCGACCGGCCAGTACCAGGCCTCGATCGGGTGCGGGTGGTTGATCTTCTCGATGCCCTCGTAGATGGCGAACATGCCACCGACGGTGAAGAGGACGATGGAGACGAGGAAGGCGTAGATGTAGCGCTCGCGCCCGTACCCGAAGGGGTGCTGCGGCGTCGCCTCCCGCTTGGCCTTCTTTCCGCCGAGGAGCAGCAGCCCCTGGTTCCCGGAGTCCGCCAGCGAGTGGACGCTTTCCGCGAGCATCGACGAGGAGCCGCTGAAGAGGAATGCCACGAATTTGGCTACAGCGATGGCGAGGTTGGCGGCGAGTGCCGCCACGATCGCCTTGGTACCGCCCGACGCGCTCATGGGTGCAGGGTGTCCTTCCTAGCCAGTGCCTACCGGCCGCACATTGTTGCAGCCCCTGAGGCGGACGCTACGTCAGACCACCACGGTCGCGCGGAAGACCGTACCGGTTCCGGATAGTTCGACCTTTTCGCCCGCCGGCACGAAGACCGATTCGCCCGGCCCCAGCGGCAGTTCGCCGGCCTTCGGGGAGCCCGCGGTGCAGAGCAGGATCTGCGGGGTCTCGTGCGGGAGCACCCGGGAGGCGCCGCCGGGCGCCAGCAGGAAGCGGGAGAGGCGGAATTCGTCGATGGGGACCTCGTAGACCTCCTCGCCGTTGCCCTCGGGGCGCAGCACGCCGGGGTCGTCCGGCTCGAACTTCGCGATCTTCAGCAGTTCGGGCACGTCCACGTGTTTGGGGGTGAGCCCGGCGCGCAGGACGTTGTCGGAGTTGGCCAGCAACTCGACGCCGAGGCCGTCGATGTAGGCGTGCGGGACGCCCGCGCCGAGGAACATCGCCTCGCCGGGCTGGAGTCGGACGTGGTTGAGCAGCATGGCCGCGATGACGCCCGGGTCGCCCGGGTAGTCGTGGACCAGGCTGGCGTACGGGGTGTACGGGCCGCCGAGGCGCTCGACGGCCGCCGCCACCTCGTGGACGGTGTGGGCCATCTCGACGCGGTCCGCGGTCAGGACCGCGGTGAGCATCTCGCGCAGGGCGGCCTCTTCGGGGTGGGCGTGCAGCAGGTCGACGTACGGCTTGAGGCTGTCCACCTCCAGGCCCGCGAGGAGTTCGGCCGCCTCCAGGGGCGGGCGGAAGCCGCACAGCCCGTCGAACGGGGTGAGCGCGCAGATCATCTCGGGCTTGTGGTTGGGGTCCTTGTAGTTGCGGTGGGCCGCGTCGATGGGGATCCCGCGGCGCTCCTCGTCCTCGAAGCCGGCCTTCGCCTGGGCCAGGTCGGGGTGGACCTGCAGGGACAACGGGGCACCCGCGGCGAGGATCTTGAGGAGAAAGGGCAGCCGGGGGCCGAACTTGGCGACGGTGGCGGCGCCCAGCTCGCCTTCGGGGTCGGCGGCGATGACGTCCGAGAGCGCCCTTTCGCCGGCACCTCGGTCGATGCGTGAGGGGGCGCCCGGGTGGGCCCCCATCCACAACTCGGCCTGCGGCTCACCGGTGGGTTCGACGCCGAGGAGCGCGGGGAGGGCCGTGGTGGATCCCCAGGCGTAGGGGCGGATCGTGTTCGTCAGGCGGTCCATCGTCGTCTTCCTGGATAGAGCCGGGCCACTTGCGTGACCCTCAGCTGTGTCCCCCGGAAGCCAACGCCAGGTAGGCGGTGGCGAAATCCGTGACGGCGAGGAGTTCGGCGAGCTGCTCCAGCTCGGCTCCCTCCTCCGGTTCGAGCTCGCTGATCGCCGTGTCGTGGCTGAGGGCGAGCTCGCGTGCGGCGGGGGCGGCGGTGAGGCCGCCGGTCGGCCGGTCACGCAGCAGGACGATGCGGGCACGAAGGGCCTGGGGCTCTTCGACCCGGTCACGGAAGAAGTCGTCGGGGTCGGCGCCGGCGGCGAAGGCACCGGCGAGCAGGATGCCGTGGGCGGGCAGCGCCTCGGGGAGTACGGCGGCCAGCGCGGGGCGGCCGGCGAGCTCGGCGAGGGTGGCGGCGAAGCGGCGGCCCGCGGGGGCGGCGCCGGTGCCCTCGCTCCAGATGAGCGGGAGGGAGTCGGCCAGCTCGGAGGCGAGGGTCTTGGCGGGGTTGGAGTACGTGGCGATGGCCGGCCCGCAGCGTTCGGCCGTGCGGTCGAGCCGGTCGGCGACGAGCTGGAGGGTGTCGGGCGCGGCGGTGATCAGGCCGACCCGGTCGAGGAGCAGCAGCAGGGGCGTGAGCAGGGCCCACAGCGCGCCGGGGCCGGCGGCGGCGGACTCGTCGTACTCCTGGTACGGAGCCTTGGCCATCGGTACGAGGAGCCCGTGCGCGCCGGCCACCGCCTCGCTCAGCGGTGAGCGCTCGGGGGCGACGGCGACGACGGTGCAGCCGCGCCGGTAGGCCTGCTCGGCGAGGACGGCGAGCCCGGGCTCGGTGCCGTCGGTGGTGGCGAGCAGCAGCAGGTCCACGGGCCCGGCCCAGCCGGGCAGGGACCAGCGCAGCGCGCCGGCGGCGTGGGCGACGCCGGTGGGGTCCAGCCGGATCACGGGCGCGCAGGCTCCGGCGAGGGCGCCCAGCAGGTCGGCGACGCCGGTGGCGGCGGTGCCGGGCCCGGCGATCAGGACGGTGCGCGGGCGGCCGTCGGGGCGCAGCTCGGCGAGGCCCGCCTCGTTGGCGTGGCGGGCCGCGGTACGGACTCTGGCTCCGGCCTCGGCGGCGCCGCGGAGCAGGCCCCGTCGGTCGACGCGGGCGAGATCGTCCGGTGCGTCGAGGAGCGACTCGTCGAGCATGGAGGCCTCCGGCGGTGTTGACGGATCCAGGGTGGCGGAATCGGTCTCAGCGTCTGCGCTCGCGGCGTCTGCGGCGGCTCGCGGCGCGGGCAGAGCGGGGCGGGTGGATCAGGCGGGGCGGCGGGCCTCGTCCACGAGGAGGACCGGGATGCCGTCACGAACCGGGTACGCGAGGCCGCAGTCCTGGCCGGTGCAGATCAGCTCGGGGGCCGTCTCGTCGGCCGACTTGTCCTCGAGGGGCGAGTGGCAGGCGGGGCAGGCGAGGATCTGCAGGAGGCCGGCTTCGAGCGGCATGGGGCGGTTCCCTTCGGGCATGCGGTTGGGGCGAGGTCAGCGTACCGCCGAGTCACCTCCGGTGCGGCCTGGAGTGTCTCGGTTCGGGCGTGGTGGGGTTGGTGCGGCGGCGTGGTGGGGAACCCGGCTCCGCCGGGCACCGGGCGCTGCCCGGACCCGCGCCTCAAACGCCGGCGAGGCTGGATGGGTGCGGCCAAGGCTGGAGGGGCGGGCCGAAAGTGGCTTGGTGCGGCGCCTCAAACGCCGGCGGGGCTGAATTGCCCCGCCGGCGTTCATGTCAGGCGCGGATGAGGGCGAGGACCTCGTCGCGGACCTTTGTCAGGGTGGCCGCGTCGCGGGCCTCCACGTTCAGGCGCAGGAGCGGTTCGGTGTTGGAGGCGCGGACGTTGAACCACCAGTCGGCGCCCGTCACGGTCAGACCGTCCAGCTCGTCCAGCGCCGCACCCTCACGGGCCGCGTAGGTGTCCTTGACCGCCCGCAGGCGGTCGGCCTGGTCGGCGACCGTCGAGTTGATCTCGCCCGAGCCCTCGTAACGGTCGTAGGAGGCCACCAGTGCCGACAGCGGACCGTCCTGCCCGCCCAGCGCCGCCAGGACGTGGAGCGCGGCGAGCATGCCGGTGTCCGCGTTCCAGAAGTCCTTGAAGTAGTAGTGCGCCGAGTGCTCACCACCGAAGATCGCACCCGTCTTCGCCATCTCCTCCTTGATGAAGGAGTGCCCGACGCGGGTGCGGACCGGGGTGCCGCCGTTCTCGCGGACGACCTCGGGCACCGACCAGGAGGTGATCAGGTTGTGGATCACCGTGCCGGAGCCGCCGTTGCGGGCCAGCTCACGCGCCGCGACCAGCGCCGTGATCGCCGAAGGGGACACACCCGCACCGCGCTCGTCGACGATGAAGCAGCGGTCCGCGTCGCCGTCGAAGGCGATGCCCAGGTCCGCGCCCTCGGCAAGGACACGGGCCTGCAGGTCCACGATGTTCTTCGGGTCCAGCGGGTTCGCCTCGTGGTTCGGGAACGTGCCGTCCAGCTCGAAGTACATGGGGACCACGTCCAGCGGAAGGCCCTCGAAGACGGTGGGCACCGTGTGGCCGCCCATGCCGTTGCCCGCGTCCACCACCACCTTCAGCGGACGGATCGACGCAAGGTCGACCAGACCCTTCAGGTGCTCCGCATAACCCTTGAGGGAATCCTGCTCCGTCACCGTGCCCGGCACCGTCCCCGCGGGAACCGGCGGAGCGCCCTCGTCCGTCCACCGCTCCACCAGCTCACGGATCTGCGACAGACCCGTGTCCTGGCCCACCGGGGCCGCACCCGCACGGCACAGCTTGATGCCGTTGTACTGGGCCGGGTTGTGCGACGCCGTGAACATCGCACCCGGCAGATTCAGGGAACCCGACGCGTAATACAACTGGTCCGTGGAACACAGACCGATCAGGGTCACGTCCACGCCACGCGCGGACGCGCCCGCCGCGAACGCCGCCGACAGACCCGGCGACGACGGACGCATGTCATGACCCACCACGATCGCCGAAGCACCCGTCACCTCGACGAACGCCGCACCGAACAGTTCCGCCAACGACTCGTCCCACTCGTCCGGCACGACACCTCGCACGTCGTACGCCTTGACGATGTTCGTAAGATCTGCGGCCACTGCCTGCCCTCCTGAAGGTCCTGTGCGGACTGTCAACCTACCGTGCGCCAGGAGCGGCTCTTCAGACGATCGGGGCGTCAGGAATCAGGCGATCTGAGGACGCGCAGGTGACCACGGCGGGTCTCGCCGGTGACCCGGCCGCTCTGGCCGGGCCCGCCGGCCTCCGCCGCGCGCCCCGGCGGGCGGGCGGCCTCGCGGACGGCGTTGGCGAGGGCTTCGAGGTCGTCTCCGCTGGGGCGGGACGGCCCGGAGCCGTCGGACAGGCGCACGACGTCCCAGCCCCGCGGGGCTGTCAGGCGCTCCGAGTGCTCGGCGCACAGGTCGTAGCAGTGGGGTTCGGCGTAGGTGGCGAGCGGGCCGAGAACTGCGGTCGAATCGGCGTAGACGTACGTCAGTGTCGCGACGGCAGGGCGGCCGCACGCGGTGCGCGAACAGCGACGTACAAGGCTCACGACGTTGGACGGTACCGCACTCTTGACCGGGCCGCGACGACTCCACCGCCGCTCACTCCCCCGTGTCGTGCTCAGGGCTACCCTGCGGGGGTGACGGACACCCCTCTGCCTCCCCGCCCTGCCGAGTCCCCCGCCGGGCTCCCTTTCGAGCCCCGCCCGCGCCGTCGGGACCGGCACGGACGCGGGATGCGCGGTCCGGTGGCCCCTCCGCAGGTGCCGCTGTCGGCGAGCCGGGCGGAGCTGTTCGGGGACCTCGTACGGGACTCCGTGGAGCGGCTGGAGCGGCGCTGGCCGCAGCTGGCCGAGGTGGAGTTCCTGGTCGGTGACGTACCGGGACCGCCGGGCGGCGCGGACGCCGGCTGGAACGACGAGGCGGTGCCGCTGGGCGCGGTGTCGGAGCCCCGGGAGGGGCGGCCGGCCCGGATCGTGGTCTTCCGCCGTCCGGTGGAGATCCGCACCAAGACGCGGGACGAGAAGGCGATGCTGGTCCACGAGATCGTGGTGGAGCAGGTGGCGGAGTTGCTCGGGCTGTCGCCCGAGACCGTGGATCCGCGGTACGGGCAGGACTGACCGGAGCAGCCTGTCCCCGGCGGGGCCGAGGGTGCGTGCGGCGCCGTTGCGGGGGCTCTGCTGCCGAGCCCCCGCGCCGACGGCGTCGACGGGCTGATCTACCTGGTCAGGACGGAGAGGTCCTGGGCGGCCCTGGGGACCGAGACCGTGGAGTGGTCGTCCGACAGGCCCTGGACGGTGAACATCGCGATGCCCTCGTGCGGGAGGGACAGGGTGCGGGCCGCGTGGACCGGGCCGCCCGAGAGGGTCTCGACGGTGAGGGCGTAGGAGCCCTTGCCGCCCGCCGGGGCCAGGGACAGCGTCTGCGTGGTGCCCGCCTTGAGGGTGACCTCCTGGGAGGCCGGCTCACCGCCGCCGGTGCCCGGCGATGCCGTCACCCTGACCTTCGCGTCGGCCGTCGGGGCCGTCAGCGCCAGCACGGTGGCGTCCTTCTCGGGCCGGTTGTCGGCCACGGTCGCGCGTGCCCCGACGGGCCCGGTGGCCGGGACGAAGCCCAGCTCCTGCTTGGCGCCGCTGCCGCGGACCACTCGTACCGCCGCGACCACGGGGGCGGCCTTCTTGGCGTCCGCCGGGGTCAGCAGCAGCGAACCGGGCTCGCCTCGGGTCAGGTCCTTGAGGTCCATGACCGCCGTCATGCCGGCCTTGACGTGCAGCTGCTCGCTTCCCGCCGGGCTGATCGCGCCGCCCGGCCCGGCCAGGCGCAGCTTCAGGTCCGCGTCCTCCTCGCCGGGCACGAAGACGACGAGCCGTACGGAGGCGGCGTCCGCCGGGATGCCCGGCAGGACGAGCGAGGCCGACGGGTCCGCGGAGGCCGGCAGCCAGTCGGCTCCCACGCCCTCCTCACTGACCTGTACCGAGGCGCCCACGCGGCCCGCGCGGGTGGTCACGTGGGCGGTGGCGTCCGCGAGCTGGGCGCCCGGGACGAGGGAGGAGAGCAGGACGGTCTTGGTGGACTTGGGGTCGACCCGGATGCTCTCGCTGGTGCCGGCGTCGGGCTTGGCCAATCCGTCCGGGCCGAAGAGCTTGATGTCGACGACGGCCGCGGCGTCGTCGGGGTTGGTGAGGTGGACGTAGTCCTCGCGCCCCTTGGCCGTGCTGACCGCCGGGAACCAGAAGTCGGTGCCGGGCGCGGTGCAGCCGGCGCCGAGCACGCCGCGGGCCCGGCCGACCGAGACCTTGGTGGTCAGCTGCGCCGTCCAGCCGGGGGCGAGGACCCCGTCGGCGCTGCCGGTGAGGGCGGGTGCGTCGGCGCCGTTGGCGGTGGCCCCGACGGGCTTGCCCGGCTCCTTGGGCTCCAGCACCGCCTTGGCGTCCTTGGTCGCGCCGAGCAGGCGGGCCGAGCCCTTGCCCTCTCCGGCGGGGGCGCCCGGGGTGAAGGAGGTGTACGTGGTCTCCGCGATGTCCGAGGAGCTGGGTCCCGGGCACACGAGCAGGGACCGCTCCACCGGCATCCGGGCCGCGGCCGCGCCCTTGCCGTCGGCTGCGGTGCCGTCGGCGGCAGGCGTGGTGAGGGCGGCGATGCCGGTGAGGGCGGCGAGCGCCGCGGTCACGGCCGCGAGCGTCAGGGGTGCGCGCTGCTTCACTGCTGGGGGCTCCCGTCAGGACGCGGGTCGTGCTGTGCGTGGGGGTCGTAGGGCTCGTACGGCTCGTACGGGTAGGGGTACTGCTGCTGGTCCGGGTCCTGGACCGGCTGGTGCTGCGGCGGGTACGGGGCCTCGTAGCCCTGGCCCTGCTGGCCCTGGCCCTGCTGGTCGTACGACGGGTACGGCTCGTACGGGGCCTGCTGCTGCGGCTGCGGCTCGTACGCGTAGCCGCCCTGGTCGCCGTACGCCTGGTACGCGTACGTCTCCTCCCCGTACACCGGCTGCGCCGGGATCTGCGCGTACGGGTCGGCGGCCGCCGCGGTCTCCACCGGTACGGGGGCGGGCTCGGCCTCGGCGCGCAGGCGGCGGGCGCGGCGGCCCTCGCCGGCCTCGCCCGGGCCGGGCTGGGACGGGAGTGCGGCCTCCTCCTCCGGCAGGTCGTCGTCGAGCTGTGCGCGGCGGCCCGGCAGCGCCATCACCAGCAGGAGCAGGGCGAGGAAGCCCTGCGCCCAGTACCAGGCGGTCCGCAGGAGGGACTCCTCGTGGACGAGGTCGAGGCGGCCGCCGTCGGCGGGCAGTTCGAAGCCCTGCGCCCAGCCGTCCAGGGTCTTCGGCTTGAGGGGCTTGCCGTCGAGCGTGGCCCGCCAGCCGGCGTCGGCGCGGTCGGCGAGGCGCAGGGCGCGGCCCGCCTCGCCTGCGGGGATCTTGCCGTGCGCCTCGACGGGTCCGGAGGCGACGGGGATCGGGGCCTCGCCCTGCTTGCCGGGGACGATGACGGTGCGGGGCAGCCAGGGTTCGACGCCCCACAGGGCGGTGCCGTCCTGCTGGTGGCGCCGGCTCAGGCCCGGGGTGGCGTCGAGGACGCGGCGGATCTCTTCGGGGCCGCCGGGGCGGAACATGACGAAGCGGATGGCGTAGGCGCTGAGCTGGCTGGACTGGTCGGCTCCGGAGCCGGCGACCAGGTTGGAGACGACCTTGTCGAGGCGGGGGTCGCCGCCGGTGCGGGCGGTGACGTCGGCGTCGCCGAGGCGTCCGCCGGAGCCGCGGACGAGGCTGTAGGAGACGGTGGCGGGCGGGTCCAGGTCGAGGATCAGGGTGCGGGTCTGGTTGTCGTCACCGCCCGCGTCGGCGACGAAGGCCGGGACCTGCACCGGGTCGCGGCGCTCCAGCGGGCCGTCGGCGCCGGCGAGCATCCAGGTGGCTCCGGCGAGCAGCGGGCCCGCGGCGGCGGCCAGGGCGATGAGGGCGGCCAGCGGCTGGCGCCAGCCGAAGCTGCGGGCGGCGACGCGCTCCTTGGCACCGTCCGCGCCGACCGCGGCGGCCGCGATCAGGGCGAGTCCGTAGACGAGGGTGGCGGGGCCGGCCCAGGCGGTGCGGTTGACGACGACGGCCAGGAGCAGGGCGGCCAGGGCGGCGGCCCAGGCGACGGCGACCGCGAACCGGCGGTCGGTGCGCAGCAGTGCGGCCAGGGCGGCGAGGACGAGGCCGACGAGCAGCAGGCCGGTGCCCGTGCCGGGGCCGCCGGGGCTGATGCCGAGCAGGTCCAGGGCCCCGGCCGAGCCGGCTCCGTAGGGCAGTCCGGCCTCGTGCAGGAGCCGGCCGGGGTGCGTGAGCAGGCCCAGCGACCAGGGGGCGAGCACCAGGACCGGGACGGCGAGGGTGGCGAGCAGCCGCAGGCCGTACGCCTTCCACTGGGCCCTTCGCAGGACGAGCGCGGCGGTCCCGAGGACGGCGGCGAGCGGCCAGACGACGGGGGTGAAGGCGGTGGCCAGGGTCAGCAGGAGCGTGTACGTCCACACCGCGCGCCGGCTGCCCCGCGGCTCGGCGTTCCCCTCGCCGAGCGCGAAGGCGGCGACGGCGGAGCGGGCGATGAGCGGGAGCACGACGGCGAGGACGGCGGTGCCGAGGCGGCCGCCGGCGAGGGCGCCGGTCACCGCGGGGAGGAAGGCGTAGGCGATGGCGGCCCAGGCGCGCAGCAGCCGGGACTCGACGAGCGGCCGGGAGGCGAAGTAGGCGGTGAGGCCGGCGAGCGGGACGGATCCGACGAGCAGCAGCGTCAGGGCGGCCTGGGTGGAGCCGAACAGCAGGGTGGCGAGGGCGCCGAGGACGGCCAGGTAGGGCGGTGCGGCGGCGGTGGAGCCGGTGCCGACGGCGTGCCAGCCGTCGGTGTAGGCGCGCCAGAGGGCGGGGCCGGTGTCGGGGGCGGGCAGCAGGGCGCCGCCCATGAGGGAGCCGCCGCCGATCAGGCCGCGGCAGGCGGCGAGGGAGACGAGCAGGAGGAGGGCGAAGAGGACGGGTGCGGGGTTGCGGGCGATCCGCTTGAGGCGGGCGAAGCGCTCCTCGGCCACCGCGTAGTCGCCGTCCTCGCCGGGCGCGGTCAGGATGCTGCCGCCGCCGTGCCGGCCGGCGGGGGCGGTGTCGGTGTCGCGGTCACCGCCGAAGTAGCCGGCGAGCTGTTCCGCGTTGGCCCGCAGGGAGGCCCCGGGCGGGGGGAAGAGCGGGCGCAGTTCGGCGGCGGGGACGGCGGGGCGGCGGCGGGCCTTGCGGGCGGCGAGGAGGCGGCCGGGGCGGAGCAGGGTGGCGAGGAGGCCGGTGAACTCGTCGACGGCCTGGCCGGGTGCCTTGCCGACGAGGTAGGCGAGGGTGCGCAGCACGGTGCCGAACAGGACGCGCAGCAGGACGTAGGGCAGGGCGCGGCCGGAGCTGTTGGCGAGGATCGTGTAGACGGCGCCGGCCTTGTCGACGCGGTGCGGGCCGGCCGCGGTGCGTCCGGCGCAGTCGACGGTGCGGCGTTCGCGGGCGGAGGCCTCGGCGTGGCGCAGGACGGCGTCGGGGGCGACCAGGACGGTGTGGCCGGCGCTCTGGGCGCGCCAGCACAGGTCGACGTCGTCGCGCATCAGGGGCAGGCGCCGGTCGAAGCCGCCGAGGGCGTCGTAGACGTCGCGGCGGACCAGCATGCCGGCGGTGGAGACGGACAGGACGGGGCGGACCTGGTCGTGCTGGCCCTGGTCCTGCTCGCGGCGGTCGAGGCCGGTCCAGCGGCGGCCGCTGCGGGCGATGGTGACGCCGGCTTCGAGGAGCTGCTTCTTGTCGTACCAGCCGCGCAGTTTGGGGCCGATGACGGCGGCTTCGGGGTTCTCCTCGGCGACGCGGAGCAGTTCGGTGAGTGCGTCGGGTTCGGGGGCGCTGTCGTCGTGCAGGAGCCAGAGCCACTGGACGGGTTCGCCGTGGGGGAGGTCGGGGAGGTCGTACGCGTCGTCGCGCCAGGTGCGGCTGACGGGGTCCCAGCCGCTGGGGCGCTTGAGGTACGGGAGGTCCTCGGGGGTCAGCGTGCCCGCGGTGCGGGCGGCCTCGTCGACGGCGGTGCCGAATCCGGTGCGGCGGGCGAGGTGCAGGACGTGGTCGTCGCCGAAGGCCTCGGTGAGCAGTCGCGCGGAGTCGTCGGCGCTGCCGGTGTCGGCGGCGACGTGGTTCTGCGCGGGGCGTTCCTGGCCGAGGAGGCCGGCGAGTGTCCGGGGCAGCCAGCGGGCGCCGTCGTGGGCGACGAGGACCGCGGTGACGACGTGCCGGGGGAACTCGGGTGTGGCGGGGGCCTGGTAGGAGGCCGTCGACTGGCTGTGCAGGGACATCGCGGTACGGGCCCTCCGGCCGGGGGTCCGGGGGTGGTGTGCCCTCGGAGGCTGCTGGACAGCGCCCCACCCTAACGGCTGCCAAGACAGCGGTCCGCCTCCTGCGGGGAAGGTGCAGGAGGCGGACCGTGTGACGTGCTCTGTGACGTGCGTTCGATATGTCGTGCGGCGTGCGGTGGGAGCCCGGCCGGTGGTGCGTCGGGCGTCTCAGACCGCTGCCTTTTTCAGGCGGCGGCGCTCGCGTTCGGACAGGCCGCCCCAGATGCCGAATCGCTCGTCGTTGGCGAGGGCGTACTCAAGGCATTCGGAGCGGACTTCGCAGGCGAGGCAGACCTTCTTGGCCTCGCGGGTGGAGCCGCCCTTCTCGGGAAAGAAGGACTCGGGGTCGGTCTGGGCGCACAGAGCGCGCTCCTGCCATCCGAGCTCCTCGTCCGCCTCCTCGACCAGCAGTTCCTGAAACAGCTCGGTCATGTGCGCCCCTCGCTCTGTCTGTGCGTCCCCGTGATGATGTCGTCACTTATCGCTACGTAACGACACGAGTGAAATTACAAGTGCGTGGCTCCGGAGCAGTCAAGCCGAGATCTGCTATTGGGCCCCTTATTCACTCTGCGGAACCAAGCGTATGCAGTAAGTGTTCATATCGCCAAAAATCGTGACACATACATTCGGGGTCGCCGGATGCCGCCTTCACCCGTCATCCACGCCTCCCCCTCGGATGGGGTTGCGGTCCCGCCGGAGAAGCGGCGCAGATCACATTCCGGTTACGACATGGCGGGTTCTGGTTTGAGGCCCGGCACAGCGCCACATCCCCTGGCGCCCACTGCACAAACCTTTCTCCGCGCACAGCAACCGGATGAGGTGAAACTTTTCCGCCAAACCGGACATTGGGTTGACAGTCCGACCCCCGACCCGTTCTCCTTGTTCGCATGTCAGCGCCCGCAGTCGCCACCCGGACCCCCATTCGTGGGTTCCTGTGCGCTGCCCAGGTTCGCTGTTGCTGTTGCAGCTGTTGATGCCCGCGGAGCCCCCGGCTCCTCCGAGCTCCGGCCCTCCCCCCAGCAACCGCCAGCACGACTGACATCCGTCGAGGTACCCCCACGATGAACAGCACCTCCCGCGCCACCACCGCTCCCGCCCCCGTCGAGAGCGACCTCCAGATCGCCGGCGACATCCTCGCCGTCCAGCACCTCCTGCAGCCCGCCCGGGAACACCCGGCCACCGTCGCCGAGTTCGCCGGCCTCGCCCGCTCCATCGCCGAGGACCGCGCCTCCTGGGAGCACCTCGTCCAGTACGACGCCACCACCCGCTGGTACCACCGGCTGCGCACCGGCCCCGGCTACGAGGTCTGGCTGCTCAGCTGGGTCCCGGGCCAGGGCAGCGGCCTGCACGACCACGGCGCCTCCTCCGGCGTCCTGACCGTGCTCGAAGGCGAGCTGACCGAGCACACCGCCCGCGGACGGCTCACCCACCGCCCCGGGTCCCAGCGCGTCTTCGCCCCCGGCTACGCCCACGAGGTCGTGAACGACACCCTCGACGGAGCCGTCAGCCTGCACGTCTACTTCCCCGGCCTGACCGAGATGCCGATGCACAGCTGCTCCCCGGCCGAATCGGCGTCCGTACCCGCCTGACCTCGATCGGCCTGACAAACTTCGGTGCATGCGCATTGTTGTTCTGGCCGGCGGTATAGGCGGCGCCCGGTTCCTGTCCGGACTCAAGTCGGCAGTGCCCGACGCGGACATCACTGTCATCGGCAACACCGGTGACGACATTCACCTCTTCGGGCTCAAGGTGTGCCCCGACCTCGACACGGTGATGTACACCCTCGGCGGTGGCATCAACGAGGACCAGGGCTGGGGCCGCACCGACGAGTCCTTCACCGTCAAGGAGGAACTCGCGGCGTACGGGGTCGGACCCACCTGGTTCGGCCTCGGCGACCGCGACTTCGCCACCCACATCGTCCGTACGCAGATGCTCGGCGCGGGCTACCCGCTGAGCGCCGTCACCGAGGCCCTCTGCGACCGCTGGCAGCCCGGCGTGCGGCTGCTGCCCATGTCGGACGACCGGGTCGAGACCCACGTCGCGATCACCGAGGCCGGCACCGGAGAGCGCCGCGTCATCCACTTCCAGGAGTACTGGGTCCGGCTGCGCGCGTCGGTGGACGCGGAGGCCGTCGTACCCGTGGGCGCCGAGCGGGCCAAGCCCGCGCCCGGCGTGCTGGAGGCCATCGCCGCCGCCGACGTGATCCTCTTCCCGCCCTCCAACCCCGTGGTCTCCGTGGGGACGATCCTCGCGGTGCCCGGCATCCGGGAGGCGGTGGCCGCCGCCGAGGCGCCGGTCGTGGGCCTCTCCCCCATCGTCGGGGGCGCGCCCGTGCGCGGGATGGCCGACAAGGTGCTCGCCGCGGTGGGCGTCGAGTCCACGGCCGCGGCGGTCGCCCTGCACTACGGCACCGAGCTGCTCGACGGCTGGCTGGTGGACACCGCCGACGCGCATTCCGTCGCCGAGGTGGAGGCCGCCGGGATCACCTGCCGCGCGGTGCCGCTGATGATGACCGACCTGGCGGCGACCGCGGAGATGGCCCGCGCCGCGCTGGAGCTGGCGGAGGCCTCCCGATGACCGCCCCGGACCTGCCCGCGTACCAGGTGGTGGCCGTCGGCGGGATGCCGGAGGTCAGGCCCGGCGACGACCTGGCGAAGCTGATCGTGACCGCCGCGCCCGACCTGCGCGACGGGGACGTCCTGCTCGTTACCTCGAAGATCGTGTCCAAGGCCGAGGGCCGGATCGTGGAGGCGGACTCGCGCGAGGCCGCGATCGACGCGGAGACCGTCCGCGTGGTCGCGCGCCGGGGTCCGCTGCGGATCGTCGAGAACCGGCAGGGCCTCGTGATGGCCGCTGCCGGGGTGGACGCCTCCAACACCGCCCCCGGCACGGTGCTGCTGCTCCCCGAGGACCCGGACGCCTCGGCCGCCGCGATCCGGGCCGGGGTGCGCGACGCCCTGTCCGTCGACGTGGGCGTCATCGTGACGGACACCTTCGGGCGGCCGTGGCGCACCGGTCTGACGGACGTGGCGATCGGCTCGGCCGGGGTACGGGTCCTGGACGACCTGCGCGGCGGCACGGACGCGCACGGCAATCCGCTGAGCGCGACGGTGGTGGCGACCGCGGACGAGCTGGCCGCCGCCGGCGACCTGGTCAAGGGCAAGTCGGCAGGGCTGCCGGTGGCCGTCGTGCGCGGGCTGGCCCACCTCGTGGGCGAGGGCTCGTCGGCGCGGGACCTGGTGCGCACCCCGGCCGACGACATGTTCCGGCTGGGCACCTCGGAGGCGGTACGGGAGGCCGTGGCGCAGCGCCGTACGGTCCGGGACTTCACGGCGGAGCCGGTGGACCCGGGCGCGGTGCGGCGGGCGGTGGCGGCGGCCGTGACGGCCCCGGCTCCGCACCACACGACGCCGTGGCGGTTCGTGCTGCTGGAGTCCGAGGAGTCGCGGGTGCGGCTGCTGGACGCGATGCGGGACGCGTGGATCGCGGACCTGCGGGCGGACGGCAAGTCCGAGGAGTCCATCGCCAAGCGGGTCAGGCGCGGGGACGTGCTGCGGCGCGCCCCGTACCTGGTGGTGCCGTGTCTGGTGACGGACGGCGCGCACCACTACGGGCACGCCCGGCGGGACGCGGCCGAGCGGGAGATGTTCGTGGTCGCGATGGGCGCGGGCGTGCAGAACCTGCTGGTCGCGCTGGCCGGTGAGCGGCTGGGGTCGGCGTGGGTGTCCTCGACGATGTTCTGCCGGGACGTGGTGCGCGAGGTGCTGGAGCTGCCGGACGACTGGGACCCGATGGGCACGGTGGCGGTGGGGCACCCGGCGCAGGAGCCCCGGGAGCGGCCCGCGCGGTCCGCCGCGGACTTCATCCGGGTCCGGTAGGGCGTGTCTTCCGGATCCTGCCGGCCCGGCAGGATCCGGAAGACACGCCCTGGTGCTGTGGCCGGAAGGGTTTGCCGGGTCGCGGCGTCCGGTGCGGTGCATCGCAAGGCGGAGGGCCGCGGCTCGTACTGGACGTACTTGCGCGGTCCGACAACGCGGCGAGGTGCCGTGCCGGGGGCCGTGACCCGGTGAACCTTGCCGGTCACAGCACTGGCCGCGTTCAGAGACGGCCGATGTCGCTGCGCGGCATGCGGGGCGTGCGGCGGGGCGGGGTGTGGCCCGCGAGGAGGATCAGACGGGCGGCGCGGTGGCGCTGGCCCGCGTACGGGGCGAGGAGCTCCAGCATGGTGGCGTCGTCGACGTCGCGGTCGCCCGCGAGGGCGTAGCCGACGATGCCGGGGAGGTGGAGGTCGCCGGTGGTGACGGCGTCGGGGTCGCCGTTGCTGCGCTGGAGGGTTTCGGCGGAGGTCCACGGGCCGATGCCGGGGACGGCCTCCAGCCGTCGCACGGCCTCGGGCAGGGCCATGGCGGCCGCCTCCTCCATGCGGTGCGCGGCCCGGGCGGCCCGGACGATGGTGGCGGAGCGCTTGGCGTCGACCCCGGCCTTGTGCCAGTCCCAGGACGGGATCATCGCCCAGGCCCGGGCGGTGGGCATGACGTACAGGCCGGCCTCCGGCGGGCCGGGCGCGGGCTCCCCGTACTGGCGCACGAGGCGGCGCCAGGAGCGGTAGGCCTCGTCGCTGGTGACCTTCTGTTCCAGGATGACCGGGATCAGGGACTCCAGGACCAGGCCGGTGCGGGTGAGGCGCAGGCCCGGGCAGCGGCGGTGGCTGGCGTGCACGAGGCGGTGGCGGGGGACGAAGACGGCGGGGTCGTCGCCGGCGCCCAGGAGTGCGGGCAGCTGTTCCAGGAGCCAGTCGGCGCCGGGTCCCCAGGCCTCGGCGTGCACGTCCGGGCCGTGCCCGGCCACGCGGAGGGTGCCGGGGCCCGCGGGCGTCTGGCTTGTCTTCCAGACCGAGCCGTCGGGGGTCGTGCGGAAGGTGGGGTCGGCCGGGCCGCGTCTGAGCGGGCCGAGGGTGAGCCCCAGGTCGACGGGGCCGTCGGGGGTCCAGCGGCGGTCCTTGGCGCCGGCGCCGGCCGTCCGGCCCTGGCCCGCGGGCACCTCGGTGCGGCCGCCTCGTACGACGGTGCGGGTGAGGGGATCGAAGCGGCCGGCCATGTCCCGAGCGTAGCCCTGCGGGGCCTTTCCCCCGCCCCGCACCTTCCCGGAACCGGGTTCTGCCCGGACCCGCGCCTCAACCGCCGGCGGGCTGGTTGCGCTACGGCCGGCCCTGGAGCTTGGCCGACGTGGTGCGGGTGGTTCCCAGCTTGCCGTAGAGCTTCGCGCCCGGGCAGGCGGTGGCGAAGCCGTCGCGGTGGCCCGAGATGACCTTCATCGACACGTTCCTGCCCTTGGCGTAGAGGTTGCCGCCGCCGGACACCAGGGTCGTCTTCGCGCGCGGGTCCCGGCCGAAGAGGCCGAGCTTCCAGGCCGTGAGGCGGGCGACGGCGTCGACCGCCGCCGCCGACGGGGCCGTGGACGTGTAGGTGCCCAGCACCGCGACGCCCATGCTGTTCGTGTTGAAGCCCATGGTGTGCGCGCCAAGCACCGCCTTGGAGACGCCGCCCGCGCGGCCCTCGTACACCGTGCCGCACTTGTCGACGGCGAAGTTGTAACCGAAGTCCCGCCAGCCGCTGCTGATGACGTGGTAGCGGTACAGGCTGCGCAGGACCGCGGGGGCGTCCTTGCAGGCGTAGTTGTTGCCGGAGGCGCTGTGGTGGACGAAGGCGGCCTTGACCGTGCTCGTGTAGACGAAGCCCGACTCGCGCAGGCTCTCGTCCGCGCCCCAGCCCTTGCGCGTGACGATCCGCGGGCGCGGACCGATGAACGGGGCCGCGGCGGCGGTCAGCTCGCCGTCGCTCGCGAAGATCGCGTCTGCGGTGGAGTCGGCCTTGTCCAGTGCGGTGATCTCGTTCGCGCCGAGCGCGGCGTGCGGCACGTTCGCCGCGGAGGACTCCGCCGTCTCCATCGACATGGCGGGCGCCGCAACCTCGCCCTTGTCGTCGCCCTCGGGGCCGCTGTTCTTGCCGTCGGCCCCCTCCGCGGGCGTCTGCGCGCCCGGGTCGACGAGTTCGATCCGCAGGCCGGTGGGCAGCCGGGACCCCGCGCGGGTGGCCTGGGCGCCGGGTTCCGCCTGGACGCGGACCTCCACGCCGTCGGATGCGCCGACCCACAGCGGGGCGGTGGCGCCGCGGACCCGGCCGGAGCCACGTTCCGCCGCGTCGAGATCGGCCGCGTGCTCGCTGTTGTGGATCTCGACGTCCTGCCAGTCGGACCAGGTGGCGGTCCGGGCGGAGCGGGTGCGGACCTGGACCCGGCCGTGGAGTTCGGTGGCCACGTCGTCCCAGACGACGCCGACCAGCGAGAACGTCTTGACCTCGCGGGCGGCCAGGCCCTGCGTCTCGGGTCCGCCGGGGGAGGCGCTCATGCCGGGGACTCCGGGCGTGCGATCCACCGCGGGTCCCACGGGGACGAGCGGCAGCGACTGGGTGGACCCAGCCGGGTTCGCCGAGGTGACCGCGCCCGCGGAGGAAGCGGCCAGGGCCGGAATAGGGAGCGCGAGGGGCAGGGCCAGTACGGCGGCCGTCGCGACGCCGATCGAGGAAGCAAGGAATCCACGCATGACAAGGATGGTGGGGACCCGCCGGAGCGGGCGCCATCCGAGATCTGACGCTCCGTCCACTGCGCCCCGTCTCCTGCTCCCTCGTACGGAGGAGCCGGTGGCCGCCGTACGGGGGACGGGCCCGCGTACGCTGGGCCGGGTGAACGCCACTGACCGCACCCCTGCCGACCTGCTGCGATCCGCGCTCGCCGCCGATCCGGGCCGCCCGCTCGTCACCTTCTACGACGATGCCACCGGCGAACGCGTCGAATTGTCCGTCGCGACCTTCGCCAATTGGGTGGCCAAGACCGCCAATCTGCTCCAGGGCGACCTGGGGGCCGAGCCCGGGGACCGGCTCTCGCTGCTGCTCCCGGCGCACTGGCAGAGCGCCGTGTGGCTGCTCGCGTGCGACTCGGTCGGGGTCGTGGCCTCGGTGGGCGGACACCCGGGCGACGCCGATCTCGTCGTCAGCGGACCGGACACGTTGGAGCGGGCCCTGGGGTGCGACGGTGAGCGCGTGGCGCTCGCGCTGCGGCCGCTGGGCGGACGCTTCCCGCAGCCACCGGCCGGGTTCGCGGACTACGCGGTCGAGGTGCCGGGGCAGGGCGACCGGTTCGCCCCCTTCGTACCGGTGGAGGCGGACGGTCCCGCGCTGATCGTCGGCGGCGAGGAGCTCTCGCACGCGGCGCTCGTGGCCCGCGCCCGCGAGGACGCGGCGAAGCTCGGGATCGGCGAGGGCTCGCGGGTGCTGACCGGGCTCGGCTACGACACCTGGGACGGGCTCTCGGCGGGGCTCTACGCCGCGCTGGCCACGGGCGCGTCCGTGGTGCTGTGCCGGAACCTGGACCGGCTGCCGGCGGACGCGCTGGCCCAGCGGGTCGAGAGCGAGCGCGTCACCCTCACCGTCTAGGACGGGCCCGCGGTCCGCACCTCCCTTCCGCCCGCCCGGCCCTTCCGGCCCGCCCGGCCCTTCCGGCCCGCCCGGCCCTTCCGGCCCTCCCCGCCCGGCCCTTCCGGCCCGCCCCGCCGGTCACCCTGGACCGCTCATTCGCAGGATCGGGCGATTTGTCACCCGGACGGCCCTAGACACCCCCCTTCCCCCGGGCTGCTCCGACGGCCCGGGGGCAGGATCGGCAGTGGCCGGGCCCACTCGCGCGGCCGACGGTTCCGAGCTCATGGGCGAGGGGACGGACGCCAGTGACGGACAGCGCAGGCATACCGGGCGGCACCGCCGCGGCCGGAGGCGCGGGACGCCCTCCGCGCAGCCGCCGGCGCCGCCTGCTGCGCTGGATCGGCCTCGGGGCGACCTTCCTGGTCCTGGCGGGGGCGGCCACCGGCTGGTGGCTCTACAACAAGCTCGACGGGAACATCACCGAGGACACCTCCGCGGCCGCCGAGCTGAACCGCTACGAGCGCGACCGCCCGACCCACGCCGCCACCGGCGCCCAGAACATCCTGCTGATCGGCTCGGACTCGCGCTCCGGCAAGGACAACGCCGGGTACGGGCAGGACGGGGGCACCCAGCGCTCGGACACCACGATCCTGCTGCACCTGCCCGAGGACCGCAGGAGCGCGACCGCCGTGTCGATACCCCGGGACCTGATGGCGGAGATCCCGCCCTGCCTGAGGGCGGACGGGAGCCGCACCGGCGAGCGGTTCGCGCAGTTCAACTGGGCGTTCCAGTGGGGCGGGGCCGCCTGCACGATCCGTACGGTGGAGAAACTCACCGGGATCCGGATCGACCACCACATGGTGATCGACTTCGGCGGGTTCAAGAAGATGGTCGACGCGGTCGGCGGGGTGGAGGTCTGCCTCAAGGAGCCGGTGGACGACGCCGAGGCCAAGCTGAGGCTGGCCGCCGGGCGCCAGACCCTGCGGGGCGAGCAGGCCCTCGGCTTCGTCCGCGCCCGGTACAGCCTGGGCGACGGCAGCGACACCGAACGGATGGAGCGCCAGCAGCAGTTCCTCGGCTCGCTGGTCAAGAAGGTGCAGAGCAACGGGGTCCTGCTGAACCCGGCCCGGCTGTACCCGCTGCTGGACGCGGCGACCTCCTCGGTGACCACGGACCCCGGGCTGGCCTCGCTGCGCGGCCTCTATGAACTCGTAAGGGGCGTAAGGGACATACCGACCGATCAGGTGAAGTTCCTGACCGTACCCCGCCGGCCCTACGCCGCCGACCCGAACCGGGACGAACTGGTGGAGCCGGACGCGGCGCGGCTGTTCGGGCAGTTGCGGATGGACGAACCGGTGACGGTCGCCCCGCCCGAGCCCGTGACCGCAACCTCACCCCCGACCTCGGCCCCCACCACCCCCGCGGCGTCCCCCACGACACCCCCCACCACACCTCCGACCGCGTCCGCGTCCGCGCCGGACGGGACCGCCGGAACCGCGACAGCGACGCCGACCGGCCCGGAAACGGCAGGTCCGGGAACCGCCACGCCCCTCGGACCCGTCCCCACCTTTACCGGAACCACAGCCGGTAACGCCGACTGCCGGTAAAGCAATCCCAAAAGCCGGTGACCGAACCGAGTGTGATGGGCGGTTCGCCCCGTTATAAGGGGAGTGGAATTTGTCACCAGCATGGTTTGCGGCCGAACAGGGCGGATAGGGTGAGCGATCCGGTGCCCGGCCGGACCAGAGACCGGGCGCCAGCAGCCGGATCGTTGACCGGGCGCCTTGGGGGAGGCGCGTCGCGAGGCACCGACGGAGGATTCGAGCAACCGTGGATGCGCAAAGCCGTGGACGGGCGGACGAGATCGACCCCGCCGACCAGTGGGTGCTCAATCCCCGCACTGGCAACTACGAACTGCAACTGGGCGACTCCACTGCGCAGCAGCGGCCCAAGGTCGCCGCTCCGCGCAGGTCGGCGCCGGCCCCCGCCCCCACCGCTCCCTCCCCGGGCGTGCCCAAGCCGCGCCGCGGCGACGGCCCGCCCGGCGGCCGGCGCGGTGGCCGCTCCCGCAAGGGCGGAGGCGGCGGGCGCCGCAAGAAGGCGCTGCTCATCACCAGCGGGACGCTGGCGTTCCTGCTGGTCGGCGGCGGCGTCGCGGCGTACCTCTACTACGACCACCTGAACGGCAACCTCAACGTCACCGATGTCGCGGGAGCGGGCACCGGCGGTTTCAAGAAGGACCAGGCCATCAACATCCTGGTCATCGGGACCGACAAGCGCACCGGCGCCGGCAACGAGAGCTACGGCGACAAGGACAGCGTCGGCCACGCCGACACCACGATCCTGTTCCACGTCTCGAAGGACCGGACGAACGCGACCGCGCTGTCCATCCCCCGCGACCTGATCACCAACATCCCGGCCTGCCCGACGAAGCAGCCGGACGGCTCGACGAAGACGATCCCGCCCGCCAAGGGCATCCGCTTCAACACCAGCCTGGGCCAGGGCGGCCGTGACGCGGGCTGCACCATGCGCACGGTCAAGGAACTCACCGGGATCGAGGTCGACCACTTCATGATGGCCGACTTCAACGCCGTCAAGACGCTGAGCACGGCGGTCGGCGGAGTACCGGTGTGCCTGGACAAGGCCGTGAACGACGAGGGCGGCTCCCAGCTCAAGCTGGGCCCCGGCGAACACCGGCTGTCGGGCGAGCAGGCCCTGGCCTTCGTCCGCACCCGGCACGGCTTCGGCAACAACAGCGACCTCGACCGGATCAAGATCCAGCAGCAGTTCCTGGGTTCGATGATGCGTCAGATGAAGTCGCAGGAAACGCTGACCAGCCCCAAGAAGTTCCTGTCCCTCGCGGAGGCGGCCACCAAGTCGCTGAGCGTGGACTCGGGGATCGGGTCCATCGCCAAACTCACCGACCTGGCCGGTGAGTTGAAGGACATCGACACGAAGAACATCACCTTCACCACCCTGCCCGTGAAGGACAACCCCGCCGAACCGGAGGGCCAGAAGGCGACCGTCGTCGTCGAGAATTCCCTGGCCGACCCGCTGCTGCAGATGATCCGGGGGGACATCTCGCTCACGGAGGTCGAGAAGAAGGAGCAGGCCGCGAAGGAGGCGGCCGACGCGGACGCGAAGGCCAAGCAGGACGCGCTGCTCCAGGGCAACAAGGCGCCCGCGGCGAGCGTACGGGTGGATGTGTACAACGGCGGTGGCCCCACGGGCGCCGCCTCCACCACCCAGAACTGGCTGAGCGGCAAGGGCGTGCCCAAGGTGGGCAAGACCGGCAACGCGCCCGAGAAGGTCGGCGCCACGCAGCTGGAGTACGCGCCCAACCAGGCCGACCAGGCCCGGGCGCTGGCCGAGCTGCTGGGTCTGCCGGCCACCGCGATGAAGATGGGCACGGCCGACGCCGGGGCGAAGACGGCGATGAAGCTGACGCTGGGCGCGGACTTCAAGGAGCCCGGAGCCCCGCTGTCGGCGGCCCCGGACGTGCCGGCGCTGTCCGACGACGTCCAGCAGGCCCAGGCGGACAAGGCTATCTGCGCCAAGTAGCGGGACCCGGCCGGTGATACCGGCACGGCATCGACCAAGAAGGATCTTGAGGGGGACGTGTGAGGCACAGCAACGTGCGGGAGGAGGGGGCGAACGCCCGGTCCGGCGAGGACATATCCGGCGGCGGTGCGGACGCGCCCGGCGCGGTGCCGCCGCCACGGGGCGGCTCCAGAGCGGCCCGCCGTTCCGCCGGCGGCCGTCCCACCCGAAGGGGCCGGCGGCGCGTGCTGCGCTGGGTGTCCTCCGTGCTGTCCCTGCTCATACTCGGGACGGCGGCGGCCGGATACCTCTACTACCGCCACCTGAACGGCAACATCCAGACGGACGCGCTGAACCTCGGCGAGAACAGACTGGGCGGTTCCAAGCCCAACGCCTTCGGGCAGACCCCTCTGAACATCCTGCTCATCGGCTCGGACGCGCGCAACGACGCGGAGAACCAGGCCCTCGGCGGGGCCTCGGACACCTTCGACGGCCCGCCGCTGGCGGACGTGCAGATGCTGCTGCACCTGTCCGCCGACCGCAGCAACATGTCCGTGGTCTCGATGCCGCGCGACACGATGCTGATGATGCCCAAGTGCACCGAGCCGAACGGCAAGGTGCACCCCGCCAGCAAGGGGCTCGTCCAGACCAACGAGTCCCTCCAGCGCGGCGGGCCCGGCTGCACGGTCGCCGCCTGGACCGAGCTGACCAAGATCCCCATCGATCACTTCATGATGATCGACTTCAAGGGCGTGGTCTCGATGGCCGACGCCATCGGCGGCGTCCCGGTCTGCGTCGAGCAGAACGTGCACTCCCGCACCCGCGACGGCAAGGGCTCCGGCCTGAAGCTGCCGGCGGGCGAGAGCATCATCCAGGGCGAGACCGCCCTCCAGTGGCTGCGCACCCGCTACGGCTTCGAGGACGGCACGGACATCGGCCGCACCCACGCCCAGCACCAGTACATGAACTCGATGGCCCGCGAGTTCCGCAAGAACGCCAAGCTCACCAACCCGGTGAAGCTCAACAGCCTGGCGCAGGCGGCCATCGAGGCCATGGTCGTGGACACCGGCCTGAACAAGATCGACAAGCTCTTCGACCTCAGCATGGAGCTCAAGAAGGTCCCGCCGGGCCGGATCACCATGACCACCATGCCGTGGGTCTACAGCAACAAGGCCGGCCTGGAGGGACGGGTCGAGCCCAAGACGGGCGAGGCCGAGGACCTGTTCAGGATGGTCCGCGAGGACATCGCCCTCGACGGCCAGGGTTCGGCATCGCCGGCCCCCGGGAACGCCTCCACCCCGCCGGGCGCATCCGCCTCCGCGGGCACCCCGTCCGGACCGGCCCAGCAGCCGACCACCGCCCCGACCACGGCGGCGCCCGCGTCGCCCGCGAAGATCGCGGTCAGCGTCCGCAACGCGACCGGAGGCAAGGACGGCGCCGAGGTCAGGGCCAAGAACCGGGCGACCGACGTCGCGGCCCTGCTGGTCGGCAAGGGCTACACCAAGGCCACCGCCGCGACCCAGACGGGCGCCGAGGACACCACGGTGATCCGCTTCGCCGGTGACGCCCAGGCGGCCGAC